>CAZRNR010000040.1:0-20712 GCA_964601505.1 uncultured bacterium
ATGAAATATTATAAAGAAATTTCGTTATTGATATTTCTTTTCTTGAACTCCTGTGGTAAGAATCCACAGAAATCAGATATAGATGCACCAAAAATATACTACTCCATTGTGTATTCTGGATACATCATAAATGGAATTTCCTCATTCATACTTCTCATTCTTTCAATGAGAGATGAAGAATGCATATCAGATAGAGGAGATGAAAGAATCTTCAATTGCTCATCAACATCGCCAGCAATATTCGGATACATCAAGAAAGAAGAAAATAGATACTCCTTAAGCATTACAGCTTCTGGAGGAAATAATGAAGAAAAAATAAATGCTGAACTCTCCGGTAGAGCGGAACTCAAAGGAGAAGGAATAATGTTAAATGAGATTTCAGCAAAATTAAAAATATCCACCGGCGGAACTATAGAAAAAAAAGGTTCAATAAACCTTGAAAATTTGACATTCTCCAATATCAAAAATGGTTTCAGCGTATCATCTACAGAAGGCAAAATAAAAATAGATTGGACAGAATCACTATACCTATCTCTAAAAAACTTTAGATACTTCCAATATTCAAATCCGAATACCTCTTACATAGATGTTGCTTTCCGAGGAGATATCTCTTCCGAAGGATGCTTTGGGAATTTTTCAGGAAGCATTGATGTTTCAGTTCGCGGTATCATCGGGGAAAAAAACATTATATGCCCCGTTGAAGGAAATTTCAAAACACCTTCCAATACATTTGACGCTGGAAAATTTTCCTGTAATAATGTAGATATGTGCCAAATATTCATTTTCTGATCTGAAAGGAGTTTGATCACAAATAACAAGTAGAAAAAGTTTTACATAGTTAAAGAACAATCTTCTTGTTATTTTCGTCAAAATTTCATTTGATTTTATTTTTAGCAAAAAGGAGGATTCAGATATGTGGGCTTGGCATTTTTATGAGAGGAAGAAACCAGTAAGAGTTAGAAGATCTGAGCTTACTTGTCCCGGAAACAGCATGAAGATGATGACAAAAGCAGCAGAGTCAAACGCAGATTGGGTGATGCTTGATCTTGAAGATACTGTTCCTCCATCCGAGAAAGAAAAAAGCAGAGATCTTGTATCAGAAGCATTGAATACACTCAATTTTAAGGGAAAAGTGAGAGCATTCAGGCCAAACAATTTGCGATCTCAGTATTGGTATGAAGACATAATACATGTTGTGTCAAAGGCAGGTAAAAATATAGATATAATAGTTATACCTAAAATATATGGTCCTGAGGAGATTGTAGCAGTTGATCAACTTCTGACACAGCTTGAAAGGAAACTCGGTCTTGAAGTTGGGAAAATAGGACTTGAAGTTCTAATAGAAACAGCTCAAGCAGTTGTAAGGTTAAAGGAAATATGTTCAGCATCTCCACGTCTTGAAGCACTTATTTTCGGTGTTGCTGATTTTTCAGCTTCAATCGGTGCAAGGGAAATGAAAAGAGACCAGCATATAAACTTCCTCTATGTAAAACAAGCGGTCGTAATACATGCTAAAGCTTTTGGTCTTGACGCAATTGATTGCGTCACACTTGATTTCAAAGATGCAGAGGCAACCAAAAGAGACGCAGAGTGGGCCGCAAGATTTGGATTTGACGGCAAATGGGTCATACACCCAGCTCAAATTGACATAGTAAATGAAGCTTTCACCCCATCTGATGAAGACATAAAGAGAAGCTTGAGAATAATTGAAGAGTACAGAAAAGTTGAAAAAGAAAAGGGCGCATGGGCACTCGCTATTGACGGAGAAATGGTTGACGCAGCTACCATAAGAGTAGAATTCAAAAAACTCCTGTATGCTAAAAAAGCTGGAAAACTAGAAAAACTTGATATACCAAAAGATGTTTTTGAAGGAGTTGAGTTTGAAATAAGTTTCTAAATCATTAAAATAAATACTACACCAACAAAATCATAATCTTTTCATCTAAACCTGATGCTACCATCGATCACTTCTAACATTGCCTAGAAAACATCTCAATTATTTTCTACATGATGTCCATCATCAGAAGAATAAATAAATCAGAATGAATCACAAAAAATTTCAAGTATAACTCTCAATAGATTTTCTATTTTCATATATCTGAATAACAACAATGCTATGAATACCTTGATATTTGGAATTTATACTTGAATCTTACAACAAAAATTTCACCTCAAAACTAACTCATGGCGAATTTTATAGTGATGAACTCCCTTTTACCTTGCTTGTGATGCTTTCGCTTGAAAACAATTAGACTCCCGATTGGCAAAGAATTTTTTGTTTATTAATATCCGTTTTAAGGCCATTATTAACTTCCATCCCATGGAGTTAGTAGATGGCATAAGATTCATTGATGAAAATAACATAAGGGGAGCTAATGTCCTGATCAGGGTCGATTTCAATGTTCCAATAGATGAAACTGGACAAATATTAGATGATAGAAGGATAAGAGCAGTTCTTCCAACTCTGAACTACCTTCTTGATGAAAAGTGTAGGCTTTTCATTTTATCACACATGGGGAGGCCTAAGGGAAAAAGGATACCGAAATTATCTTTAGCTCCTGTTGCAAAAAGGCTATCGCGTTTGCTTGAAAAAGAAGTCGTCTTCATAGATGACTGTATTGGTGATAAAGTGAAAACCGTCGCAAAAAGCAAAGATGATGTTGTCTTGCTTGAAAATGTAAGATATTATGCTCAGGAAAATGAGAATAGTTCAGAATTCGCAGTTCAGATAAAGGAGTCGGTTAATCCAGATATATATGTTAATGACGCCTTTGCGGTTTCGCATAGGAAACACACGTCGGTATATGCTTTACCTCTTCTATTTGACAAAAACAGAAGGTATGCTGGCAATTTGATGAAAAAAGAGCTTCTATCTTTAGAAAGGTTATTGGTTAATCCTCAAAAGCCATTTGTAGCAATAGTAGGGGGTGCAAAGGTTTCAGATAAGATCGGAGCGCTCAAAAACCTTCTTTCGCTCTGTGATAAGCTCATAATAGGCGGAGCGATGGCTTTTACATTTCTTGAGGCCATGGGGTATAAGACAGGAAAATCTTTAGTAGAAAGAGAATTTATAAGTGTCGCAAATGAAGTTATTTCGGAAGCTTCCAAAAAAGGCATAAAAGTCTATCTTCCTATCGATTGCGTTGTCGCTAAGTCTATTGAAGAAGATAGCATAAAAGTCGTTCCAATACAAGAGATACCAGAAGATTACGCCGGATATGACATAGGTCCAGCAACAATAACATTGTTCTCAGAAGCTCTAGCTAACGCAAAGACAATAGTCTGGAACGGGCCTATGGGAGTGTTTGAGAAACCACAGTTCTCAAAGGGAACTTTCTCAATGGTCTCCATACTCGCGAACTCAACAGCTTATACGGTCGTCGGTGGAGGAGATACAGATGTCGCTATCATAAGAATGGGAGAACAACACAGGATATCTTATATATCAACAGGAGGAGGAGCATTTCTACAAGTCCTTGAAGGAAAAGAACTGCCCGGAATAGAAGCTTTAAAATAAAAATTGAAAATCTGGACGCCGCCCAGACAAACAAACCTGTAGCTTATCAAAATTAGATTTCCAAACTACTATATATCTGATGATCCCTACACTATATCTTGGAAACACAAAAGAAAAGATTCCGATACTTGCTATTGGCACATATGGATTTAGAGATAAAAATGCACTGAAGTCCGCTTTGATATATGCATCTGACAACGGCATAAACCATATAGACACAGCTGAAATGTACAAAGGAGCCGAAGAGATAGTTGGAGAAGTTATAAAAGAAGTCGGGAGAAGCAATCTTATTATCACATCAAAGGTTCTACCATATAATGGCTCGTTTAAAAAAACCATCGCAGCTTGCGAAAACTCGCTTAAGAAAATGAGAACAGAATACATTGATATCTACCTCCTTCATTTCTATACAGGACAATACCCAGTTGAGGAAACTTTAACTGCTTTTGAACGGCTTTCAGATCAGGGAAAGATAAGATTTTACGGGATCAGCAACTTTGAAGTCAAAGAATATGATTTGCTAAAAGATATTTTCCATAAATTCAGAATAATAAACAATCAAGTTGATTATAATGTGATGAACGCATCCTTTGTTGAAGATACATTAGCTCCACTTTATTCAAAGCACGGAGTTACTCTCTCTGGCTACTCCCCTTTCTGGCAAGGTAGAATGCCTGAAAAAGAGAGCCTGAAAACTCTGGAAAACATAGCCCGAAAATATGGAAAGACTATCTATCAGGTAATCCTTAATTTCCTCACAAGAAAAAAAGATATCTTCGTTATATTCAAATCTGAGAACAAACAACACATCAAAGAAAATATAGATTCTCTTTCCTTTTCGCTTGATACAGAAGATATAAATGCAATTAAAGCCCTTTCAGTCAAAAATAGATAAAATATTATTCTATTATAAATATGGATAATAAAGCCCTTGGGGGAACATACGTAGAAGATATATCAACAAAGATAATATGTATGAAGATATCTGGGGAGACCTACGGAGTAGATATTAATTATGTTGAAGAACTCATAAGGATAACAGATGAGAACATATCTTTTTCATCGTCTATACCACATGTAAAAGGTGTTATATCTTTAAGAGGTGAGGTTGTGCCGCTTTTAGATCTATCCATTATGTTCTCACTTGCACCTGGCAAAAGTGAAGTAATAGGGAAAAAGGGGGTTGTTTTAAGAGTTGAGGAAGGTAAGGGACTCTTTTGTATCATAGCCGATGATGTGTTTATTCTCACAGATATCTCAAAAAAGGCCATATCTGAATCACCGAAGGTCGGCATAAAATACGCCGATATGATAAGTGGAATTGTCAGGGACGAAAATATGGGAGGTAGTTTAGTCATAGTTCTTGATCCTATAAAGATACTTCGCAGACACAGGGAGCTATCTGGTATAGGAAGAGAGGAAGGGTAAAACTATCTGATCATCAGAATCAAGTTTCTATACCGAGCATCTGTTTTGCTTCATCAGACATCATAGAAGGATTCCATGGAGGATCCCAAACTATTTGAACATCCACATTTTTGACTCCGTCTATAGACTCAAGAACTGCCTTAACAGCTTCCTGAACGGTTGAACCAAGCGGACAACCAGGAGTTGTCAGTGTCATTTTTATCCCTACATTTCCTTCATCTTGTATATCAACATCATATACGAGTCCAAGATTCACTATGTCTATCCCTATCTCCGGATCATAAACTCCCTTGAGAGCTTCCATTATTTGTTCTCTTGTAAGCATATCATTATATAATATAAATAACTAAATCCTATAGCTACATTTACAAATTCTGCATATTTGTCTCACAACCCAAACTATTATCCAAAAATTCAGAAATTACACTGAATTACCCAAATAATTTCCTTGTTCCCACCAACTATTTTAATTTAAACTTCAAGTCTTCAACTTCCTTTTCAAGCTTTTTTAATCTTTCATATATTTCCGGAAGCTTTGTATATATGGTATGAACTTTGAGAAACTTTGTTCTCTCCATAGCAGGTTCTCCCATAACAACTTTACCACCCTCAACATTTGAAATGATAGCCGTTCTTGCTCCAACTAAAGTGTAATCGCCTACTTCAACATGATCCGAAACACCGACTTGCCCTCCAAGAATACAAAACTCACCTATCTTTGAACTTCCTGCTATACCAGTCAGAGCAACTATTCTTGTTCCTCTACCTACAGAAACATTATGGGCTATTTGGACAAGGTTATCTACCTTGACATCATCTCCAATTTCAGTTGATCCCATTGTTGCTCTATCAACACAGGAGTTAGCACCTATCTCAACATTCCTACCAATCTTAACATTTCCGACCTGTGGAACTTTAAGTATCTCTCCAAAATGAGATATATATCCAAAACCATCTGCTCCTATGACTGTCCCTGCATGCACAATTGAGTTGTCTCCTATTTCACAGAGAGGATAAACGACGGAGTTCGGGAACATAAAAACACCATTGCCTATCTTCGCCCCATCACCGACAAAAACACCTGGCATCAGAACAGATTTTTCTCCAATCTCCGAATTCGCCCCAATATAGCAAAATGGGAAAATCAAGGCAGATGGATCAACTTTTGCACTTTGAGAAATGTAAGCAAGTTTTCCACCACCATCAGGAAAGGATATCTTATACTCCCAAAGTGAAAGAATCTTCAGCATAGCAAGCAAAGGGTTTTCAACTTCTATAAAATTCCTGACCTTAAGATTAGCTCCCTGGAATTTAGCTAAAAAATCTTTAGACACAACAAGACAGCTTGCTTCACAATCTGGAAGATATTTCTCATACTTTGGAGAAACAAGAAAAGATATATCTCCCCTCTTTGCTTTACGAATCTCAGATGGTTTGAATACAACTTCATTCGGATCCCCTATAACTCTACCATAAATAAAGTCTGCCAACTCCTGAAGAGTCTTAGATTGCATCCCTGAACTATTTATTCTTCTTTTGCTGCTGTTGTTGCTTCTGCCCTTTCCTTAATTTCCAATCTTTGTTGTATAAATCTATTACCCTGAAAGTTATATCGTCCGCATCTTTGATGTAAAGAATCTGAGATTTTTCTAAAACCATATCATAACCATCCTTTTCGGCAATACCTGCTATTATCTTTCTAACATCTTCCAAAACCTCATGAGTCAGCTTTGAATCAAGTTGCTGAATTTCTGCTTCGGCTTCCCTCAATGTTGAAAGGAAATCTGATTGTTTTTTCTCTATCTCTGCTTTCTTCTTATCAATCTCAGCCTGAGACATAAACTTTGACTTTTGAACTATATCATCTTGAAGTTTCAAAATCTCATCTTGCATTTTCTTCAACATTTCCTGCTTGCTTTTGTATTCAGACATAAGTTTCTCTTTTGCCTCCTTTGCAGCATCTGCTTCCTGAATAATCTTAGCTAAGTCCACAAAGGCCATTTTCATCTTACCCTGACCATAAGAAGGGAACGAAAAAGAAAAACTCAGAATCAATACGATAGGTATGCACCCTTTCATAATATATAGTATTATTCCAGTGCGAGAAAAAACTAAATATTTTTCAGAATGTAATCCGGGATACAATTCCACAAAATCCCAGAATGGGACTTGATTTTCCTTACACGATCAGAAGCAACCTTCTTTATAGCATAGCTTGAATCAGAAAATATATACAAAGATGGAAATTTCTTTAGGGCAAAACGCAATGCTTCAAGCTCATTTGAATTTGATGTAGAACTCCTTCTAAACAAAAATAATTCCCTTATCTTCCCATCCCGAACATATATAACACAAAAACCCTTCTGGTTTCCATCTACAAAAACTTTCTTATCTTTATCTATTGCATGAACGGAGAAAACAAGCCCTACAAATGCATCCTGATTGTAAGGAACAATCTTTAATCCATCCTTACCTACATAAACATGAAAAACTTTCTCCCCATAATGCCATTTCCCTATCAGATAGGGATTTTTAGGATTATTGATCTCAACAAAATTCTCCGAAGGGAACTTTAAAGAAAAACCAAATAACTTCTCAACAAATCTATAATCCATTGCTCTTTATTTTTTAGCAAAACAATATAGGGAAATATAAAATTAATATCTGTAGAGATGCTAGAAAACCAAATAGAAATAATAAAAACCAAACTAATTGAATTTGGTAATCATGTAAACATTATGCTTGAAAAAAGTATCAGAGGTCTTATGGAAAAAAGCGAAAAGATGCTCAATGAAACAATTCAGTTAGATGAACCAAGATGTAATCAGATGGAAATAGATATAGATGAAATCTGTATATCTACACTTGCAAGATTTGATCCAAAAGGAAAACACCTCAGAACAATAGTAACAGCTCTTAAGATGAACAATGATCTTGAGAGGATAGGAGATCATATAGTCAATATCTCCCAAAGTGCTCTTTATCTAATAAACAAACCTCAAGTCAAACCACTAATAGATATACCAAGAATGGCTGAAGAAGTCAAAAGTATGCTATCAAACAGTGTAAAATCTTTCGTAGAAGAAGACGCAAAATTAGCCAAAAAAGTATGCGAGAACGATGATGTTGTTGATTCATATAGAGAACAAATAATAAGAGAACTGATCACATATATGATATCTGACCCAACAACAATAGAAAGGGCTCTACAACTTATAAGAATCTCCGGAAACCTTGAAAGAATAGCCGATCTATCTACAAACATAAGTGAAGAGGTAATATTCATAGTAAAGGGGGAAATAATAAAACATAGAAAGAAAATAACTTTCTAAAGTAGCAGAAAAATTGAGGAGATAAGGAAAGGGAAATCCACTTTAAAATGAGTTTTTCTCTCATCAGTAGCATCGCCAAAGCCAAGCAAGATTAAAAGTCTATAATTGAAATTCGCCTTATGCAAAGGGAATTATAGACGAATAATTATTTTGAATCTCGCTTATTCCTTTCTCCCTTGTTTCAGTCTCTATCTCAGAATAACTATTATGGCTTCATTTCAAACCATATTTTTAGACAAGGTAATTTGCCAGAAAGCTAGCTCGTCAGAACAAGCGAAAAATATGATTGCATAAAAATATTGATGTTCTAATAAATCATCCACAAAGTATATAAAGATGGAAAATGCTTAATTTATAGAGATTCATGCGTATATTCTTCTTAAATCCTTCTTCTGTTAGTCTAGAAAGACAACTTGGATTTTACAGATTTTTCGATTCCGCATTCCCTCCTCTGTGGGCAGGATATCTCTGCGCAATATCCTCAAGTTTTACAGATGAAATATCTGTTATAGATAACTATGTAGAAAAAATGGACCCCAAATCTGTTGTTGATACTATAGTAGATTTCAAACCCGATATACTATGCATATCTGTAATAACTCAAACGGCAAGCTTCTCATATAAAGTAGCTCAAGGTGTAAGACATAGGTCTCCAAAGACTAAAATAATATTCGGAAATGTCCATGCATCATATTTCTCAGATGATATAATCTCAAGAGGACTAGCTGATATAATAGTCAAAGGCGAAGGTGAATTTACATTCAGGGAGATTTTAGAACTCCTAGCGAATAAAAAATCAGATGAACTGCATAAGGTAAAAGGTATAGTATTTCGCGAAGATGGAAAAATAATTCACACAATACCAAGAGATCGCATAAAAAATCTAGATTCTATACCGTTCCCAGCCTGGCGTTTCTTTAAAAAATATCTAAAACATTATAGGCTCTATCCTTTCATCCCAGCAAAAAACACCAATGTCCTGACAATTTTGGCTTCAAGAGGATGTCCCTACTCATGTAATTTCTGCACGGTATCAATGGGAAATAAATATACTATCAGATCTCCTGAAAACATCTGTGATGAGATTGAAACATTTTATGAAAACTTTGGAATCAAAAACTTCTTTTTTATTGATCCACTATTTCCTCCATCAAAATCAATTGGACTCAAGATACTCGGATACATGTCCAAAAGAAGGATAAAGAACATCGTCTCATGGCAATGTGAGACAAGAGCAGAAATAATAGATGACGAACTTTCAGAAGCCTTAAGAGAAGCCGGATGCCAGTTAGTATCACTGGGAATAGAAACAGGAGAGGAATACCTTCTTCAAAATCTAAACAAAAAGCAAAGAATAGAAAGTATAGTAAAAGCCGTAAAATCCTTAAAGAAATTTGGGATAAAAATTATGGGACTATACATGCTAGGAGTTCCGGGAGAAACAAAAGAGCTCGCAGAAAGAACAATAAGGTTTGCAAAGTCGCTTGATACAGATATAACAAGATTTTCTATTCTTGTGCCCTATCCTGGATCTGAACTATACGAAAGATATATAAAAGGAAAATACGAATTCACCGATGATGATTGGGACAGCTTCACAACTTACCCGAGTAGTCCATCTTATCCGTATAAAATTGATTGGACGGATCTTACACCAAAGGAACTTATATCTCTGCAACTCAAAGCTCACATATATACAAACCTCTCTCTTAAAAAGGTTAGTAGAACGATCTTCTTTAGAAAGTGGGAAGCAATATACGCCGGGCTCAAATTCATTTTAGGAGTCACACTGAAACTCGCTAAACTATACTTCCTCGCATCTGCAACAAAGACTCCGCAACACAAGAAATAGATTTTCCAGGAAATGTTCAAGAGAAAACAAATTTCACTATTTCTTTCATCCTCCAGATCTACGGCTTTATAGATACACAAGATACATTCCAGTCAGAATCATTTGGATTTCTCTGCAGATCGAGGAACGGGAAAAACTTGGGTTCAGAAAAGCCTACATTCTCAAGCATATATACAAGCTCCTTCACAAAGAAAAACCTCATCCTGTGCTTCTCCTCAAAATCCTCAACTATGTTGTTGTTTTTGTCAATTATGAAGACCTTGAAATTCACATCTACCGTATTGCTAAGTATATCCAATCTGGGTTCAGTTATTCTCACTATTTTTAGGTTTTGGTGATTTATCTCCTTTATTTTCACCTGAGGCTTTTCATTTAAGACAGCAGGTCCGAACCAGAAATCAAAGGTAAATAATCCACCACTCCGCAGATGTTCAAAAGCCGTTCTGAAGAAGGATATAACATCTTCATTCTCTATCTGATAGCTTGCTACAGCGAACATAGATATAACAGCATCAAACTCTCTGTTCATTCTAAAATCCCTTATGTCATGCTCCAAAAATAGACATTCCTTTTTAGCCTTTTCACGAGCTTTTTTTACCATATATGGAGATCGGTCAACTCCCACTATCTTATATCCTCTATTTGATAAGATGATTGAATGCCCCCCAGAACCACATCCAAGATCAAGAATACTTGATATTTTATCACCAAATTTAGAAAATATCTCTTCAAGAAAATCACATTCTTTTTCGTAGTCCTTATCAGAGTATATTATATCATAAATATCAGAATATTTTTCCCCGAAACTCATTCAAGGCTCTTCATTATCACCTCCTTAACTGTTTTTCCAATATGTTTTATATCAGATTCTTTTAAGTTCAAACCAGATGGTATATAAAATCCATATTCTGCAATATACTCAGAATTTGGAAGCTTTTCTTCAGAGAACCATTTAAACTTTCTAAATGCAGGTTGAAGATGCAATGGGTAGAAGAACGGTCTAGTTTCTATGCCAAGATCCTTCAGTTTTTCCATTATAACTTGAGCTTTTACTCCATTTGTAAGTAGGATACCATACATCCAGAATGTATTCCTGTAATCTGATGTAGATCTTGGTGGAAGTTTTATTATACCCTTTTCTTCAAGCTCCCCGAGAATATCATAATATATTTCTGCCATCTTTATTTTCTTTTCTACCCTTTGCTCCACACTCTCAAGTTGCGCCAGCCCTATTGCACAAAGAATATTTGACAGGCGAAAATTAAATCCAAGCTCATAGTGAAGAAATCTTTTCTCTGGTATGAAAGAAAGATTTCTCAATCTTTTCAATTTTTCATAAATCTTTTCGTCATCTGTGAGACACATCCCCCCTTCACCTGTTGTAATAAGTTTGTTTGAATAAAAACTTGTACAACTTATTATTCCAAAACTACCGCACTTTCTACCTTTGTATTCTGATCCTATGGCTTCAGCGAAATCTTCAATCAGAAAGAGCCCGTTCTTCTCTGCTATTTTTGCTATTCTATCAACATCACAAGGATATCCATATGTATGAACCATCAAGATAGCCTTTGTTCTATTCGTGATTTTGGCTTCAATCTCTTCCGGTTTCATATTCCAAGTCTCATAAGACGAATCAACGAAAACTGGGATAAGATTATTGTATAGACGGCCATAGCGCAAGATATTATCGTGAAGCTCGGGAGAATTACTTCACTTCCCTCCTCAAGATCAAGAGCCCTCAGAGCTAAAATCAAAGCATTCGTTCCATTATTAACAGATACACCATACTTCCTACCGACATATGAAGCAAATCTTTCCTCAAACAACTTAACATATTTTCCTTCTGAAGAAATCCAACCACCTTCTAAAGCATCAAGAACATACTCCCTTTCTTTCCCAACAAGATAAGGCTGGCTCACATGTATGAATTTCTTTTCCTCCATCTCTACTCTTCTCCGTCAAACCTCCCCTTATCTGATTCCCCAGTGTATGGGCCTTGCTTTAGCTCCATCATAACCGAATCCTCTAATATCTCAAACCCGTGCCCACCACCACATAGAAGGATAATATCACCCTTGCGTCAAGATCTCCGAACAGATAAATAATTTCTGACTGTTATATAGATTAACTTTGACCTTCTCTTTTTTTATGAGTAAAGCCTCCTGAGTAAAATGAACCTCTCTTCTATTTATGCCTATGCGCCTTTATTTTGTCTCCCTTTTTATGGGGAAGATATCCAAGCTGCTGAGAAAAGTTATTTGGTGTAAGAAAATTGATTTTCTCTGATTCAAATTCATTTCTCAAAATTATTGCTATCATCTCACCCTTGTCGTAGATATACTCAAGTTCCCTGATTGGCGTTTCCTTAACCATAGCTCATCCGAAAATTTAATATGCATAATAATAAAAAGTAATTAGAAAGTTAAAAACATTAATTCTATGTTTTTCCAGTTGAAAGTTATAAAAAATTGTGAAAAGACACAATGCATTCAATTGATAAAAGAAATGATTCCGAATTCCCAAATATACAAGAAAAAACAAAAATGAGTAAATGTTTATTCGCAAAGCTCAAACTTCGCCATCTTTGAAATCATTTTTATAAGCTCCAGAAACAGTTCAACTATGCCATTTGTAGCTTTACATCTGAAAATTTTTGATCCATACAAAAAATAGAGAAACAGTAAAAGTTCTTTTGTTTATTTATAATTTTATTTGAATGCAAAACAAAGAAAGATATCTTGTTTTTCAAATAGACAATAAGTCTTTTGCGATAGATATAGATAGAGTAAAGAAAGTCATAAAAGAGAAAGGGAATAGTTTGAAGATAACCCCTCTTGATCAGGCCCCAAAGCAAGTGATCGGCATAGCTGAAGTAGAGATAACTCAAAACGAAAAAAAACTAATAACTTTCATTGATCTGAGAAAAATTTCCGATGTTGAAGATTTTCTTCATGAGCAGGATATTCGGAAACCAGAACATGACGCTGTACAAGATGAATTCAAAAGAAGAATTTTTGTTGTAATATCCTACCCAGAAAAAGAGGAATACGTTGGGATGCTTGTGAGCAAAGTAGAGGGAATTGTTGATTTCGCGAATGGGAAAAACGCTATTTTTTACGATGTTCCAAACATAAAAGGTGTCAGGGATCTCTTTTCAGATGTTATAATACCCCATGGAACCGAAAGAAAAATCTTTGTATTAAGGGCAGAAAAAATATTTGAGATAAGCAGTGTAGCATGAAAAATTCTTTGATAAATAGAAAGGATAAAGCTCTATGAATTATATATAATACTTGTGACAGAAAAAGACTTCAATGATGCTATAGAAAAGCTTTCCAAGATCTTGAGGAAAAGCTTTGCTGAAACATTAAGAGATTTGTGTAATGAAGCTGGGATAGACTTTGGTTTAATCCTGAAAAATGAACAAAAGAAAGAGATAATGAAGAAGATTTTAGAGAGAAAAGAATCTGACCTGATTTTCTCTCCCGAAAAACGAGAGGAGGTCGTAAGGTGGGTAGAGACAAGAAGTCGGGGGAGAAAATCAGATTAATAAAATTTGAAATGTGGAAAGACTTCTCAGAAGGATAAAATCCGCTTTTTCCGATGAGCTTGTTATACAGACATTCAGGCTATCGTATATTGCTATACTTTCCATTGTTGTTTCCAATATACATAACCTGATCGGAACCGTAATGGTTGGACATGTTGGTGAAGACTCGGTTGAGCAAGTTTCCGCAATGGGAGTAGCATTGATAGCTCTTCTTCTCTTCTCCTCCCCTATGAACTCCTTTGGTTCAGCTGCACAGTCTATGATATCAAGATTTTGGGGAGGTGGTGATAAAAAAAGAGCTCTTATTTCTCTCAAATCCGCAATGATCGCAAGCTTTCTGATAAGCATAGTTTTGAGCGCCATTGTTTTTCTCATAGGAGATAAAATAATTTCTATATCTTCAACTAACCAAAAGGTCAGAGATTATGCTATGAAGTTCTTAATACTTAGAATATTGGGACTTCCTTTCTCTGCTGTATCTTTTGTCTTACGGGGATTTTTCGATGCCATCGGTAAGCCAACTGAGCATCTGAAATTCAATTTCTATTCTACATTAGTTTGTGTCATACTCTCGCCTTTTTTAATCTTTGGAATACTTTTCCCAAGGCTTGAACTATACGGTTTTGCAATAGC
Source organism: uncultured bacterium (assembly GCA_964601505.1). Taxonomy (GTDB): domain Bacteria; phylum Calescibacteriota; class Calescibacteriia; order Calescibacteriales; family Calescibacteriaceae; genus DRWZ01. The sequence goes on from CAZRNR010000040.1 coordinate 14,316, forward strand.
GTCATCCATATCAAGCTTTGTTGCAATGTTCCTTGGTCTTATTTATGTTAAAGATTACATATCAAGCCACTTCTCCCAAGAAGATATAAAGCAAGAGTCCTATATCAGAAGCCTTATTTTTTTCTTCTTCAAAAATCTGAAGATTTCAATCCCGGCTATTGGGGCTCAGTTTATTGCAGTAAGCACATTCATAGTATTTATGAGAGCTTCTGAATCAGGAGGGGTGGAACATCAAGCTGCAACCTTTATATTGGCAAACATAATAAGTATATTTCTCCTAACCTCCTCCGCAACAGGTGCAACACTTGCTGGACTATCAGGACGACTTGTCGGAAATGGTAAAACCAAAGAAGCCAAAAAGCTCATTTACGATACAGTGATTGTGTCCGGAACCTTTGCACTTGTAATCTCCTTAATCTTCTTCTTGTTCCCAAACCATATTGTTGATGGTTTTTCTAACGATGACGAAGTCATATCTGTAGGAAGTAAAGTGGTGAGAGTATTCTCGCCAGGTTTATTCTTCCTCATCTGCGGCATGATGCTTATAAATACTCTGGTGGCACTAGGAGATACAAAATTCGTCATTCTCCTTGAATTTGTGGCACATTTCATATTGCTTATCCCATCTCTTCTGATATTCGGAATCTTGATGAAAGCGAACTCACTTTATATCTGGCTTATAGTCTCACTATATTTTGCAATCCTATTTTTCGCATCTCTATCAAGATTTAATAAATTACATCTTGAAGAGTTCTGATCCGTGAGAAAGATACAAATGTAAAAATTTAGTAAATTACATCTCTTTGGCAATGCCATTGTGTGTATACATAAATAAAATCACGTGGGAATCAGAAGTATCTGGAATACCATTTGGAGAAATCATATTTAAGGAAAGTACCCACAAAGACAATCCTGATATACCGTTAGAAAGATATAGCTATGTTCTTTCAAGAATAAATCCAGAAGATAAAAACTTTGAAGAAAAGCTTTATCTCCTTGCTTCTAAAGGATTTAAACTCTCAGATGTTTTTATCATGTTCAACATGAAATTCCCCCACCTTCAAACAGAACCAGACTTCTCAAGATGGGAAAATTACAAAGTTTTCTCTGGAAAAGAAATCACAGATAATATGTTGAAAGACCTTCTTGAAATCTCAATTGAAAAAATGGATGTTTCAAGGTATTTCCTTGAACTCCCGCGAAACATAGCAGAAAAAATATACAAAAAGTGGATTTTAGATCTCGTAAAATATGGGAGATCTTTCGTTTTATATGATATGGCTGAAAATAAATTAAAGGGCTTTTTAGGATGTATGATCAGTGAAAATAAATACAAAAATTTTATATTGTTTGGTGAAGGGATGAGTTTTATACTTCTTGCAAAGAGCTTTATAATTGGCTGCGCCCCAGATAAAATTGATGAAATGGAATTTAAAGTAAGCATCAGGAATCTAAGAGCCCTCAAGATTATATCAAAACTGATAGAATGCAGAGAAAAAAAGATAAGTTCAGAGTTCGTTTTTTCAAAAATTAATATCTGAATTCTATAAAGAATACAGAAAAACTAACTTTAAATTTGAATATATTCTTCTTCCCCTGAAATCCTTATTCCTCTACCAATATCTCATAATTTCTAAACCTGATGATGTAAATCTCCCCCGTATGTAGGATATACATCTTATCTTTGAGATACTCAGCTGAACATGCACTGCTTATACCCGGGATCACAAAATTACTCTTCCCAATAGTTGGCACAATCCTCGAGAGAATTTCCTTTTCCCCATCGGAAAATATACCAAATATTCCAGAAAACTCACTGTATTCTTTCCGGAACCTACCTATTACAAAGTATCTCCTGAGATAGAAATCTTCAACTACCTCAACAGCTTTACCTTGATATATAAATCTATCCCCCTTATTTAAACTCATCGGATCCTCAATTTCTCTTATGTCCTCTGGAGTTTTCTCCAGATTTTTTACTTTGATCATTCTTATTACGCTTTCAGCTTCACAGGTATTATATGTTTTAAGAACCATACCAGAAAATGGCATATATTCATTCCAAACAGGCAAATCAGAAAGTTCAAGCCTTGTCATCCTTGAACTTGGCACTATTGCACTTTCTGACTGATTTCCTCCCCAGATTATTATATTCCTTCTTTCCCCTCTTTCTGCCATAAATACTGCAGGATCAAGCACAGAGAAAGGATAAGTTGTGGCCTGAGTGTATAATATAGACCAAACCATCTTATTCCCCTCAACACGGAAAATTGGTATCTTTTCCAAACCTATTTTTGATACTTTCCCCTCTTCTACTGCTATGTCCACTCTTGGAGATAAAAACTTCACTCCACCTAATACTGCAAATGTCTTATCATCAATCTTTAATATCTTGTGATTCATAAAACCATAGCCAAAAAAACCATTCCGACCGAACGGGACTATATCTCCACTGTTTTCCATTATAACCATCCTACCATCTGGGAATATACCAATAGCAGATTGAATAAGTTCATTAGACACACTACCACCCAGACTTATGAATTTCTCTCCATCCCACACTATTCTTGCTCCCTTTATAGGCGGAATATCAGTTCTAATAGGTGTTAGCTTAAAAGTCTCACCAACTTCCTCAAGAGTGTAAAGGCCAGGGAAAATAAGGTATATCTTCTGACCATCTGATGATAAAACCTCAGAAGAAATGCTTATTCTCCCAACTACCTCCCCAGAGCCTCCAGGAACATCTTTCGTTGTAAACTCAACTATGTTCGATACATCCGAAAAATTCATCGCTTCATCGTATGTTCTCAAACCAATAAAGTATTTGGTTTTTGGTTCAAGATTTTTCACAAATACTCTCACCTTTTGACCTGCCGGTGGAGGTTCAGGAGTTTCCAGAACCTCTGTCCCCAATACTCCAAAATATTTTTCCGGCACTAACGCAAAGTTCTGATCTGTTGAATACCTTAGCTCAAACTTACTCGCTTTTCCAGAATATATATCATCCCCCGGAGCCGTAAACATAACCTCTGCACCATAATAATCAACATTCACTAAGGAAAGATCTTTCACATTCCCAGGGGGAATTTTATCTGGTCCCCCTCTTCCCTGCAAGCAATCTACAAGAAGAAAAATGATAGAAAGTTTTATCCCTAATACCTTAATAAAATTGCTCACACTTATTATTATAATAAGTTATACTTTTTATGTTTTTCTACTTTTGCTCTCTATCAAATCAACAAAAAAATCTCAACATGCAAAACAAATCTTCCCAAAACCACGAAATTGCAATTTTGCTGAACAATACTATACAGGAAAATGATTATCCCCACAAAAACATAGTTTTCAATTAGAAAATCCATATTTTAGGATTGATAAAGAGAAGAAACTCACTCCAACATGCTCAAAACAATCTTATAATTTTTCAAGGATCAAAAATTCAGAAGTCCAAATTTATCTAACCTAATCTTTCTATCTTACAACTTTGAGTAAATCCGAATAAGTTTCTATAAATTTTTTCAAAAACTCTCCTATTGCAAAAGGTATCCTATCAAATATAAGTGTCATGACCAATATACCTGCAATTATCTTCAATGGAAAACCTACAACAAACAAATTGAATTGTGGAACGGATCTTGATATTATCGCAATAGATATTTCAATAACAAACAGAAGCAATATGAGTGGTAATAATATTTGTAATGAAGCTGAAAAGGCATCAGAAATCCTTGATAATACGATACCTTTTGCTTGGTCTATCATAACTGGAGCGAATGGAGGAACAAGCTCAAAACTCTTTTTTAGTCCCCAGAAAAATCCTATATGGAGATCAAGAGCAAAAAACAGCATCATAGTTATTATGAAAAGCAAGTCCGCTATAACAGATAGTTGCGTCTCCTCAAAAGGTTGAACTATGGTCATTAGAGAATATCCTACCTGAAAACCAAAAATCTCACCAGATAGCTGAGGTCCGAGGAAGAAAATCCTTATTGTAAGAAATATCAAGAAAGACAGTATCAGTTCATTTGTTATCCCAGCTATTATCCCACCGACTGTTATCGGAAGACCTACATTCAGCTTACTCCCGCTATACATAGCTATGGATACAGAAAAAGCAAAACCTAACCTTATCATAACCGGAACCACCCCAGATGTAAAAATAGGTATAGACATTATGAAGAAAGAAGTCCTTATCAAGAAAGGAAGGAATTCAAGGTACTTTTGTGGATCCCAGAATATATCAAATATCTCCACTATAAAGATAATGTTAAAATTTATGACTGGATTATTTGGGCGATTTTCTCAAAGCTAAATCCATCTAAAGCGCAAAAAAGTTCTTCGGCATAATTTGAGAAATCTCTGTTCCTCAATTTTTGTATCTCTTGATATATTCTTTGCGGATTTGCTTCCTCCTGAAGAAGCTCAGGAAAAACCTCTTTTCCAAGTATTAAATTTGGTAGAGATATAAAAGGAACTTTCACCATTCTTTTAGCGATCTCAAAAACTGTCTTAGGTAGCTTATAAAACACAACAGTTGGTCTACCTAAAAGGGCAGATTCAAGAACTGCAGTTCCAGAAGCACTTATGACAAAATTTGATACGTAAATAACCCACCTTGAAAGTTTCATTGGCACTACCTTATAATCATCTCCAAAAAGCCAGAAAAAATCTGTCGGGACTAATATTTCTTTTCCCTTTATAAATTTTGGAAGACATTCTATTATATCTCTGTGATTTTCTAATTCAGAATATCTTGAACCAGGGAGAAAAGCATATCTTTCTTTTTCAGCCATTCCTCTACTTATTTGATGGTTCCATAACTCTATTTCTTCTTTTATTATTTTACATAACGGATGACCAACATAAATCCCATTCTTTTTCCATATGTCTTTCTCAAACGGTAAAATGCAGATTACAGAGTTGAAGTTCTCCTCTATAATTTTCTGTCTCTCAGGTCTCCAAGCCCATACACTGGGAGGAATGAAATATATCATCTTTGCCGATTTTTGAATCCGTCTGAATAAAATCCCAAGAATTATGTTGAAATCTGGAGAATCACAAAAAACCCCTATATCAATCTTTGTTGAATTTAGGAAACTTGCTATCTCAATGAACTTTAGGAAGAAATTCTTAACAGAAGGTATCCCAACAACCGACATTCCATCAAGATTTGCTATCACCCTCCCTATTTTTGCAGATGTAGAGAATATTTCTCCGTCAAGATACGGAATTATTCTTGATATATATAGTTTTGCTGAGGGGTCAATGACACTTATAAATATTTTCATAATCTTTTTGTGATTATGTTCCTTATGTCGTTGAACATAGCAATTACAAGGAGCACGGATAGAATAATTATTCCTGCAAGAGAAATCGCTTGTTTTACCTGAGGTGAGAATTTTCTTCGCGCCAGTTTTTCTAAAGATATAATGAGTATGTGCCCACCATCTAATACAGGTATCGGTAGAATGTTAAGTATTCCGAGATTTATTGAAATAAAAAACATTACAACGAGCAGTGTTCTCACACCACTTTGAGCAGCTTCAGACGTTATCTTTGTCAGCGCTATTGGACCACCTATACTTTCTATGCCCTCCTTTGAAAAAAGAAATCTGAACGATCTTACAAACAATACCAGAAAATTGTATGTCTCAACAAAAGCTTGAGGAATCGCATTAATAGCATCATACTTTATTTCAATTACATTATTTACATCTGGAGATATACCTATTATTTTGCCTTTACCAGTTCTTTGGGGGACAACTTCAAATTCTAATTCATTTCCATTTCTAAGAATCTTCAGCTTTACCTTATCTTTTGATGTCATTATATTTAGCTTTATTTCATCCCAAGTTCTGGTCCTTACACCGTTTATTTCAGTAATTACATCCCCTTTGGTGATTCCAGCTTTTTCTGCTGGCGAATCTTTTAGGATTTCACCAACTGTGTTTCCAAGTTTTTCTGTTCCAATTACAAGAAGGATATACATTGTGAATATTCCAAAGAGTATATTAAATAATGGACCACCAAGCACTATCAATATTTTTGCCAAATATGATTTGCTCTCAAACGTTCTACGAGTCATATCATCTTGTGTGATTCCGAATTTTTTTTCTATTATCTCATCTACCGATCTTGTCGTGCTCAAAAGATCATATGAACCTTTAGATTGAATTTCTTGAATCATTTTTTCCCTGACTTTTTTGATTTCCTCTATTCTTTCTTCGTCAAGAGGTGAGACATATCCCCCAAGCGGTATTGATGATAAAAGAAACTCAGTTTCCCCAATTTTTTTTCTTGCTATGACAGGTCCAAAACCAATTGAGAATTTCAGGACCTTCACATTGAAGATTTTACTGAATATAAAATGTCCGGCTTCATGAATTATTATTATGAA
>CAZRNR010000041.1:0-19225 GCA_964601505.1 uncultured bacterium
TTTATAAACCATCTATTTATTCATGCCAGATTTGAAGAGTTATTAAAAATTCAATATCACAGGAAATTACCAAATAAACCTTTGAATGTAAAGTTTAAATTACCCATTCGGAAAGGATTGTTCTGGTTAAATGTTTAGATTTTTGAAAAATTTTGGACCTTGATCTTATTTTAAAGCAAAAGGTGAGTGGGAAAAATAGAGCTATACTTTACCTTGAAGATGGGACATATCTTTTTGGTAAACCATTTGGAGCAGAAGGTGTTAAGGTAGGTGAGATAATTTTCAATACAGGTATGACCGGTTATCAGGAGGTTCTTACAGATCCATCCTACAAGGAACAGATAGTCGTTATGACATATGTTCATATGGGTAATTATGGCATAAACTTTGAGGACAATGAATCCTGGAGGATATGGCTTGAAGGCTTTATTATAAAAGAACTTGAGAACTTTCCTTCTAATTGGAGGTCAAAAATGACTCTTGAGGATTTTCTGAAAAAAGAAGGTGTTGTGGGACTTGAGGAAGTAGATACGAGGTTTCTTACAAGAAAGATAAGAGAAAAGGGAGCAATGAAGGCGGTTTTGGTTTCAGATGAAAGGCAAGTTGATATTCAAACTTTACAAAAAATTCTAGCAGAGTATCCAGGACTTGAAGGTAGAGATCTGGTCAGATATGTCACATGTAAAAATCCTTATGTATGGTCCGAGGGTTTATGGAGGCACAGTTCTGTTTCTTACAGCTCAAGAAGGATAAAACAGGTAAAAAAGATAGTGCTGTATGATTTTGGCGTTAAAAGAAACATTTTGAGGAATTTGAGCGATGTTTTTGGAGAGATTGAAGTTGTTCCAGCGTATACTCCTGCGGAAGAAGTCTTGAGTAAAAACCCAGATGGAGTCGTTCTATCGAATGGTCCAGGAGATCCCGCTCCGTTGTTATCTGTACAACAGAATATAAAAAAGCTTATTGGAAAAATTCCTGTATTAGCTATATGTTTGGGACACCAGATTTTGGGACTTTCTCTCGGAGGGAAAACATATAAACTAAAATTTGGACATCATGGTATAAATCATCCTGTGAAAAATATATTCAGGTCCTCAATAGAAATAACATCGCAGAATCATGGTTTTGCTATTGACCCAAAAACTTTTCCCGATGAGATCAAAGAAAATATAGTTCTGACACATACATCTTTGAATGACGGAACTTTTGAGGGCTTCAGATCAGATAATCTTAAATTTATATGTGTTCAGTATCATCCTGAAGCTGGTCCAGGACCTTCAGATTCACACTACATATTTGATGAATTTGCTAAAATGATTCTTACCTAAGCGTGCTCTGACTCTTTGTATTTTTTCATAAGCTCTAACATCTTTTTTTGAATCCCAGAACTTATGAATACAGGATTGCTTTCCGGATATGAGATATCTTTTAGCTCTTCAGGAAGTTTTTCAAAATCGCTCAAAAATCTTTCCCGACAAATTCTTATATACTTTGGTTTGTCTTTGATTATGCTATATTCTTCTGAGATGTTACCATCTCTGAAAACATTCTTCATAAGATTTTCAGATTTTTCATCTCTCTCTGTTTTTATGATCTCTTCAGGTAATGATACTATATCTTTCAAGAACTTCCCATTTTTGTATATTCTTACGACTTTTTTTCTTCCCGGGAGATTTTGTTTGCCTTCAGATAGTTTCATTTTTGCTTCCCCATCATATTCAACTAATTTATATGCGCAATCAAGGTATGGTTGATCCGCAGAAGTCGTTATTTCAGTCCCAACTCCAAAACCTCCGATACCTTTTACCTGTTCCAGAATTTCTTTGATTTTATACTCGTTGATTCCACCGCTTATGAATATCTGAACATCGCTTATCTCATTTTCCTCAAGAATTTTTATTACTTTCTTAGACTCTTCTATGTGATTTCCGCTATCTAATCTTAATGCTGTTATTTTTATGCCTTCTTTTTGGAGTTTTTTTATAATCTCAACGGCATTCCTTGTTCCAGACTCAACATCATATGTGTCTATTAGTAAAACAGTTTTTTTATACAGGCGTGCAAACCTTTCAAATGCTTCTTTTTCACTTTTGTGCGCCATGATGAAAGAATGAGCCATCGTTCCATATGCAGGTATCATATATTTTTTGCTTGCGGAAAGAAGGGATGTTCCAGAGAAACCAGCAATATATGCAGATCTTGCGGCAATTTCTGCAGATAAAGTTGAATGAGCCCTTCTTGCTCCAAATTCAACAAGTGTTTTCCCTTGAGATACTGCAAGGCACCTCGCTGATTTTGTCGCCGAAAGTATTGGGAACTGAAATGAATTTATCAATAATGTTTCTATGAACTGAGCTTCCGGAAGAGCAGCACAAACCTCAACTAAAGGTTCTTCCGGAAAAACTATGCGCCCTTCATCTATAGAATATATGCTCCCTCTGAATCTGAAATCTCCAAGGTATTCCAAAAACTCTTTCTTGAAAAGCCCTAATCCCTTAAGATATTCTATGTCTTCCTTTGAAAATCTTATGTTCTCTATAGATTCTAGAAGATATTCAAGACCACAGAAAACATAAAATCTTCTCGGAATATTTTCTCTGTATCTTATATAAAAATCAAATACTGCTTCTTTATTTTCTCCAGCAAGAAAATAACTCTGCATCATCGTAAGCTCATAAAGGTCAACAAAGAGCATTTTTTATTTATATTATATTATTTTGGTTTCAGATGATTTTTCCTGACCAGAATATAAAAGATCTCTTGTTTTTTTAACTGGTTCATTATTTGGAAAATCCCATTACGAAATTGGTCTGTCAAATTTCATTCCAAAATTATAGATAATTCTGATAATTTTATCCTTTTCAGCGATATGATGGTATGTGTAAGGAAGAGTAATTCTGATAAAAAATGAACGTTTAGGTCAAGCATTATATTTATTTTTGTGAGGGAGTGGGAAAAAAGACTTATTGAAAAGAAGAAACAAAAGATTCTTAGAATTGCCGGAAGAATTGTAGAGCTTGAGGGAAGGTCAATTGAGTTTGGTGTGAGGCAGGTTATAGACTTTTCCCCTACATTTATGAAGATAAAAAAGGTAAAGAAAAATGTCTCATAAGATTCTTTTTGTTTGTGTTGGAAATGCATATAGAAGTATTATGGCAGAAGCCTATGGAAGAAAGTATATGAATGGTTTTGAAGTAAAAAGTGCTGGTATAAGACCATTTGGCTATGTTCCAGAAGATGTTATAAAAATTCTTCAAGAGGATCAGGTAGATACATCCGGACTCTTCTCAAAATCTGTGAGTATATACAATGTTTCTGAATTCGACTATATTGTTGTCCTCTCAAGGATTTTCTTCTTTGCACCGACAAATGTTATTTACTATGATGTAGAAGATCCCGCATTTTCTTCAATAGATTTTCTTCGCAAAGTAAGAGACCAAATAAAACAGATAGTTATTGAGCTTTATCAAAAGCTTTCTTAATTATATCTTCTGCTTTCTTCACAATTTTTTCACACTTTTCGCGTATTCTTTTTATGTCCTCAAGTATGTAGGATATAATTGCTATGGTTCTGACACCTGAAGATAGAACATCTTCTAAATTCTCGTAGTTTATGCCTCCTATTGCAACAACCGGAATATTTGATTCTCTTACTATCCATTTCAGATCATCAAGTCCAGTTTTGGGATATGGATTCTCTTTTGTCTTTGTCCCAAATACAGGACCGAAACTTATGTAATCAAGAATATCTGATATTTCCAGAGATTTTTTTACTTGGTCCTTGTTGTGAGTTGATAAACCTATGTTGATTTGTGGGAATTTACTTTTTATGTAGTTTGGAGGTATGTCTTCTTGTCCAACATGAAGAATCGGTGCATCAAGAATATAGGCCAAATCTGCTCTGTCGTTTATGGCAAAAACCATTTTGTTTTTCTCACACTCATTTTTTACTATCTCAGCTTGCTTTATTTGAATATAGGCATCCATTTTTTTTGCTCTATACTGAAATACCTTTGCTCCTCCATCTGCAGAACTCTTTACCATATCTTTCAGAATCTCTATAGATTTACTATCTAAATCCTTCGGTAGGAATTTATCATCTGTGACCACATAAAGAACAAATCTATTATCTTTGATTAAATTTTTCAGAATCATCCTGAGTATCAATGATTTATATTGACAATAAAAATTTTGAATTTTTATGGAATCTTGAAAATTTCGTTCAGATATTGACTCTCATAATTAATAAGTGCCATATGTATGCAGTTTTTTACATTTATTTTTTGAGTTGTAAATCAATAATAATAATTAGTTCAGATGAAGAAAATAATATATCTTACAGGAGGGATTGGAACAGGGAAATCCACTGTTGCAAAGATGTTTGAAGAGTTCGGAGTCGAAGTGATAGATGCAGATAAAATAGTTCATGAAATACTTGAAACTGATCAATATGTAAAAGATAAAGTAATAAGCATTTTTGGTAAAGATATACTTCAATCAGGTAGAATAGACAGAAGGAAGCTTGGATCTATTGTCTTTGAAGATAGGGAAAAACTCCAGATTCTTGAAAATATAGTTCATCCCAAAGTTTTAGAAATTATGGCAAAGAAGATTTCCGAATCTCAGTCTGAAATGGTTCTCATAGAAATCCCACTTTTGTTTGAGAAGAAAATGGATCTTCATCCATCTGTTCTTGTTTACTGTCCAAAAGAATTTCAGATGAAGAGAGTCAAGGAAAGAGATAATTTACCAGATAAAGAGATTGAAAATAGGTTGAATTCACAGATTGATATTGAAGAAAAGAAAAAACTTGCGGATTATGTAATAGATAACTCAGGAAGTCTAGAGGAGACAAAAAAACAAGTTCAAGATCTTCTTAAAGTTTTACAAAATTAATGGAAAATCTCAAAGGAGTCATGATAGATTTATCGTTTTGATCTGTCTTTGTACTGATTGATCTGTTCCATTGTATTTAACATTTTGTGCTATTTTTATCCACATATCAGAAACTAATTGCTTTGTGCAAAATTTTTACTTTAAGAGAAAAACAACATCTTCGTAAAATAATTTCTACCTTTCCTATGTTAAAAATGTTGAGAAGTATAAAGAAAATTGCAATGAACAAAATATCAGATCTGATTTTTATTTTATCAAAAATTTAAGTTTCCAGAGAAGAAATATTAGACAAAGTAGAAACTAACATCAAAACGGGCTAAATCCGGTTGTTTGTTTATGTTTTAGATAAAATCAAAATTATGAAATTTTGCATAAAATCAAGATTAATCCTTTAGATTAAGGATTTGGTCACAAGATTTTATTTATTTATGAGATATTTTTTGAGTTTGGTGCGAAGCTTTTTAATGAATATTCAGATTATTTTGATCCAATCTATAGTTGCGGTTTGGAAAATTATAGATGTCTGGGGACAAACTTGCAGATTTTATCCATCTTGCTCCCAATATGCTGTTTCGTGTGCAAAAAAGTATCCTCCTCATAAAGCTATTCCGAAAATTATCTGGAGACTTCTGAGGTGTAATCCATTCTTTTCAAAGGGTGGGGTAGATCTACCTTAATTTATAAGAAAATCTTGAATTGCTAACGAACTTTCTTTAAAATTAAATGAATAGGCAATGGAATATGGCGCGGAGTATAGGGAGATGTTGTGGGAGATTGCCTACAATCTCTGGTGGTCATGGAATCCTTATGCTAAAAAACTATTTCAGCAGTTAGATCCTGTTTTATGGTTTGAAGTTGAAGAAAACCCTATAGAACTTTTGAGAAGAACTCAACTACTTGATGAGAGATTGAAAGATCAAAAGTTTATATCGCTACTCAGATTCGTTTATACAGCTTTTAAGAATTATATGGCAAAACCTTCTTATTATCATGAGTTATTCAAAAAGCCTTTGATTTTTGTATCTCCAGAATACGGATTGCATCATTCATTACTTATATACGCTGGTGGTCTTGGATTTCTTGCGGGAGATATTCTTAAGGAAGCTTCTGATATCGGTTTCAATGTTGTTGGTATTGGGTTCATGTATCCTCTTGGCTATGCTAAACAGAAGTTGAACCAAGATGGTTGGCAGGAGGAAATAGTTTTCAGTAATTCTAAAATCAATATGCCCGCTAACAGATTAAAGGATCAAAATGGTAATTGGATAAAATGCTCAATAAACATGGGAAAAGAAAAATTATGCTATGGTATATGGAAAGTAGATGTTGGAACTACAAATTTGTATCTTATTGATACAGATGTAGAAGAGAATCCCCCGGAGTTCAGAAAAATCTCATATCAGCTTTATGATAAAGATAAGGAGATAAGATTGAAACAACAGATACTTTTAGGATTTGGAACAGTGGAATTCCTTGATAAAACCGGGATAGAACCTTTGGGATTCCATATAAACGAGGATTATCCTGTTTTTGTCCTCGTTGCTTACATTGCAAAAAAGATGAAGGAAGGTATGAAATTCGAGGAAGCCTTAAGGTATGTTTCTTCTAAATCTCTATTTACAACACACACTCCACTGAACTCTGCTGTGAATATTTTTCCGCAAGATCTTGTTAAACATTACATGAGCTTTTTAGATGAATATGTAGGTGATAATTTTTCCCAGAAAATAATAGATTTGGCAAAGATTCCTGAGCAAGGAGATTCCTTTAACGCAACTGTTTTAGCTATACGTCTCGCTGGTTACATTAATGCAGTCAGTAGGATTCATAGAGAGGTTTCATCGAAAATCTGGCCATTTATATCAAGAGAGCAAAAAAAGTATATTGATTATGTTACAAATGGTGTTCACCTCCCGACATGGATATCCGATAAATTGAGATTGCTCTTTGATAAGTATCTGGGACAAGAGTGGATAGAAATATATGATAAGCCATCTGTCTTTGACCTGATAGACTATATCCCAGATTCGGAGATGTGGGAAGTTCATATGGAGAATAAAAAGAGAATGATAGAACATATAATAGACAGAGCGCGAATGAGATGGATGAGTGGTTCTGTAGATCCTTCATGTATAATGGCTGAAGGAGTTCTTCTTGATCCCAATTTTCTTACGATTGGATTTGCAAGGAGGATGACCGGATACAAAAGGGCTGACCTTATCTTTCAAGATATTGAGAGACTTAAAAGGATCCTTTTAAATCATGAAAGGCCTGTACAAATCATATTTGCTGGAAAAGCTCACCCCGCTGACATACAAGGAAAAGAGATAATCAAAAAGATATTCCAAATCGCTAAGAATCCAGAATTTGGAGGAAGAGTTGCGTTCGTTGAAGATTACGACGAAAGACTTGCTCAGTATCTTGTCAAGGGTGTTGATGTATGGTTGAATAATCCTATTCCTGGTCTTGAAGCGTGTGGTACGAGCGGAATGAAAGCATCTATAAATGGAGTTTTGCATCTTTCTATACTTGATGGTTGGTGGATTGAAGGTTTTAATGGAAGGAATGGCTGGGCTTTTGGTGATGGGATCCTTGAAGGTGATAGAAACAAAAAAGACGCAGAAGAGATATATGACATACTTGAGAAGGAGGTTATTCCCCTTTACTATCAGAGAAATGAAGAAGGAGTTCCTGTTCAGTGGTGCAAGAAAATGAAAGAAGCTATAAAATCTGTTGGTCCAAACTTTTGCGCCAGAAGAATGATGAAGGACTATATCTCTAAATTCTATTCCAAGTTCAAATGAGATTGAATTTTTTCATTATTCTCTCCTCACTGATTAAATTATATTATCCCCCAGAAGGTGATTGAGGGTTTATATATACTTTTGTCTCTTGTTTTGTTCCTTGTATTTGTCTCAGCTTTTCTATCTGCCTCGGAAGTTATATACTCTTCAAAAAGAGATGAGCTGATTAAAAATTTAGATAGGAATGACCCTATATACGATATAGTTGTCCATCCTGAAAAATTTTTTTCAGTTATACTAATCCTTGATAATTTTTCTAACATAGTTATAACCAGTCTTCTGACATATAAGACTATAGAGATTTTTGGTAAATTAGCTCTCCCTGTATCAACTGTAATTATTTCAATCATAGTTATTCTTTTTGGTGAGATCCTTCCAAAAATTTTTGCTGTTAAGTATAAAGGGGAACTTTCAAGGCTTATACTTGTTTCTTCTGCATATATTGTGAAATTCCTCTCTTTTTTCTCATCGCCTGTTTCAAAACTCTTTAGCAAAATAGCGGAGGAAGAGATTAAAAGGCAAGCTTACTATGATTATCCTCTGCAGGAGCAAGTCAAAATGGTTCGCGGTATCATGAGATTAAAAGACCTTGAACTCCGTGATTTACTCGTACCGAAACACTCAGTGGTTTCCCTTGATATGAACATGGATGTATCTGATGTGATTTCAATTATAGATAAAACAAAACACACAAGATATCCTGTTATTTCTGATGGAAGAGTTACAGGAATCTTGCTTTCAAAAAATCTGCTCTGTGATATTACCGTAAGAAAGGCAAGCGGAATCAAACTTAAGGATATACTTGAATTAAATCCAACAGCTATGAGAGAAGCTAAATTTGCCTCTCCCAATAAGCTTGCTCTTGAACAGCTCATAGATTTCAAAAAATGGAGAACACATATGGTCTGCGTTATAGATGATTTCGGTGAGTTTCAGGGTATTGTTACTCTGGAAGATATAATAGAAGAAGTAACAGGAGATCTTTATGATGAATTTATTTCACCAAAAAAAGACTTTTGGAAAGACGGAGAATATATATATGCTAAAGGATCTACTCCCATAAGGGATATAAATAGAGAGTTTGAAACAGATATAGACGAAAAATTTGAAACCTTGTCTTCTACTATAATTTCAATCTTGGGGAGGATTCCAGAAAAAGGGGAGAAGGTAAGGTTTGATGGTTGGGAGATAGAGCTTCTTGATACTTCCAAAAACAGAATAAATCTTGTTAGAATGAAAAAGTTGTATACATGAGAATATTTCATATAGTTTTTGATGAGAAAGGATTGGAATCATTTAAAGATTTTGTAAGCCAAATTCATGACATAAACTATCAGCACATATTGATGTTAAATTCAGATTCTCTATACGGTAGTATTAAAGATATTAGAAATGTAGAACTGGTTTCGGATTTTGATACTGCAGCAGAGAAATTGATTTTATCTGATAAGGTTATAGTCTGGTAGGATGCCTAAGGCAGTTCAAATTGTTGCGACGGAGTCTGATTCAGGTAAAACTCAGATAATATCAGGATTGATGTATATATTCAGACATCTGAAACCATTTCCTTTTAAAGGGCAGAACATGTCGCTAAACTCTTATGTCGGTTCAGATAATGGAGAGATGGCTTTTGCTCAGGCTTATCAATCTATGGTGGCAAATGTGACCCCTAATTCAATTTCCAACCCAGTTCTTCTGAAGCCCGTTCAACGGGGAAGAACAGAGGTTATCTTTAGAGGAAAAAGTATTGGAATTTTTAGCGCAAAGGATTATTGGTTTAGAATTAAAAATGACCTTAAAGAAAAGGTTTTTTCTATCTTCCAGGAAGTCTTATCAAAAGAGAATTTGGTTTTTGTCGAGGGAGCAGGTAGTTGTGCAGAGGTAAATCTGAAAGACAATGATTTCGCTAATCTAAAACTTTCAACAAAATTTAATTTACCTTTCATTCTTGTTTCTGATATAGAAAAGGGTGGAGTCTTTGCTAAAATCATTGGAAGTTATGAACTTATGAATAAAAAGGAAAAAGAATTACTATTGGGAATCATCATAAATAAGATGTCCGGAGAAAAAGATTTGCTCAAAGACGGTATAGATTATATTCAAAAGAAAACTAAAAAGAAAGTTATTGGTATTATACCTTACAGTGAAAATTTGCTTCTCCCTGAGGAAGATTCATTAGGATTTACCAGATCAAAATTTAAGAAGAAAGTCGGAAGTGCTAAGAAAATTTCAATAAAGGTTATCAAGCTTAGATATATGTCTAACTTTTTTGATTTTTATCCTCTTGAGGTTGATTCAAAATACAATGAAGGAATTGAGTTCTCTTATGCCAGAATTCCTGAAGAACTTGATGGTTCAGATGTGATAATTATTCCAGGTTCAAGGAATGTCTTTTTTGATCTTAAGTTCCTTAACGATTCTGGATTTTCTCAGAAAATATTGAAGCTTGTTAAGAGGGGGAAAATACTCATAGGTATTTGTGGAGGATATGAAATGTTTTTCAGAAGAATTCAAGATCAATTTGGAATTGAGTTTCCAAGATATCAGACCGTTGTGGAAGGTTTTGGATTTATAGAAGACACTTTGAGATTTCACATTCATAAAAAAGTCGGATGGGAAAAAATTTACATCAAATCTCCTTGGTTTTCTGGCAACGTATTAGGTTTTAATATAAGACACGGCTCAAACGACCTTGTTTATTTCTCAAAAGATAATGTTTTCGGTACATTCTTGCACAACATCTTTTGGAACGACAAATTTAGAGAATCTCTGTATAGATACCTTGGCGTAGATTATAAAAGCAAATTTGTAGATAACTTCAAGAAAGAAACAAAAAACTGGAGCAACTTACTCAAAGATAATTTAGATATAGATTTTATTGAACGAAACCTTCGTTTTAGCTGAATTTTATTCTCCGATAATTTTAACTATAACTTTTCTCGACCTTGGACCATCAAATTCAGCGAGGAATATTCCCTGCCAAGTTCCGAGAGCTATCTTTGAATCGTTTATTGGTATGGTCACAGAGTTTCCAATAATTGCTGTTTTTATATGTGAATCAGCATTACCTTCTGTGTGAAGGTAGTTCTTTCCTTCTGGGGCGATGGAACTCAAGGTATTTTGTATGTCCTTCTGAACTGTTGGGTCATAGTCTTCATTTACAATGACTCCACAGGTGGTATGCGGTATAAAAATTACCATTATTCCATTTGATATTTTACTTTCATCACATACCTTTTTCACTCTGTTGGTTATATCAACGAAACAATTTCTTGAATTTGTTTCTACTTCTATGGTTTTTGAGAAGGTTTTCATTGCTTTAATTTATTGTTGCCATTGTTGCCGTTTTTTTTAATTAGTGAGGAACTTTCTGGGCTTTTGAGAACTTTTATTATACAGAATAGGGCAAGAGAAATCACAATCGTCCAGGATGTCAGAAGTAATATCCAACCGTATATTGACATGTTTGATGGAGCCAAGGGCGGGACTCGAACCCGCGACCTGCTGCTTACAAGGCAGCCGCTCTACCACTTGAGCTACCTTGGCTTTATCTTTAATTTATAAGCAAAAAATCTTTAAAAAATAAATTTTCACATTGTATTACTTTTTTCTATCAATACCCCTCTCAATCAATCAAAACCAAAAAACTTTCTATCTTACATCAATCATTTCGGTGAGTTTTAGATTGGATTTTTCTTCTTATAGGAGTGCCTAAAAGAATTTCGGATCATCGTTTTATTGAAAGAAGATCTTGGTAGTACTAATTCTCTAATAGATTCTTTCAATAAAATTCTAAGATTAGAAATTATCCAACTCGTCTTTAACTTTCTTGATCTTCTCAAGAGCAAATTCAATGTGTTCATCTTCGTGAGTCAGCATAATAGAGGTTCTGAGTAGAGATTGCCCCTGAGGAACAGCAGGAGGGATAACACAGTTTGTATACACACCTTCTTCAAAGAGTTTTTTCCAGAACAAAATGGTTTTGATTTCTTCTTCAAGAATGATTGGAACTATAGGAGTTTGTGAATCGCCGGTGTTCAATCCAATCCTTTTTAGTTCATTTCTGTATTTATCTCCCTTTTTTCTGAGCATTTCAACCATTTCCGGGTTTTCCTTGATTATCTTTAAAGAAGTTCTCACAGCTGCCAGGGCTGGTGGAGGAAGTGCCGCAGAAAATATAATAGATCTACCAAAGTGTTGTATAAAATCTACAACATACTTTTCTCCAGCAACAAATCCTCCAATAGATGCAAAAGACTTTGAAAATGTTCCCATTATTATATCAACTTTTTCATCTAACCCAAAGTGATTTGCTGTTCCCCTTCCACCGTATCCTATGACTCCAAGACCGTGAGCATCATCAACGAAAACTCTGGCCTTGTATTCTTGAGCTATTTTTACTATTTGTGGTAATGGAGCGATATCTCCATCCATAGAATATACGCCATCTACTACTATGAGTTTCCCTTTATCGGGTGGAACAGATTTGATAACTTCTTCAAGAGAAGACATATCATTGTGCCTAAAGTTCAATTTTTTCCCAGAACCAAGTTGTATTGCGTCTATTATTGAAGCATGACATTTTGAATCACATATTATATAATCGTTCGGACCAAGCAGAGCTGAAAGTATTCCTATATTTGTTTGGTATCCTGTTGAAAAAACAAGAGCTTTTTCTTTTTTTACAAAATCAGCAAGTTCCTCTTCAAGTTCAAGGTGCATTTTCAATGTGCCGTTTAAAAACCTTGAGCCCGTTGCGCTTGTTCCATATTTCTCAACCGCTTTTTTTACCTCCTCTTTAACCTTGGGGTGGTGAGTTAAACCAAGATAGTTGTTGGAACCGAGCATTATTTTCTTCTCACCGTTTATATAAGCTATAGGTCCTTCGTTCCTTTCAAACTCAAGGAAATATGGGTAGAGTCCAAGTTCTCTTGCTCTATCTGCTACTTGAAACCTTCTACATTTCTCAAAGATATCAGGTGATTTTGTTCTAAAAACTCCAAATCTCCCCTTTATTTCGGATGATAGTATTTCTAAAAAACTGTTCGTATCAGACATTTTTATTCTTTACCGATTTCAAACCTTGAGAATCTTCTTACAGATATATTTTCTCCAAATTTTGAAATTGCAAGTTTTATCAGATCTTGGATTTTGGTTTTTCCATCCCTTACCCAGGTTTGCTCATAGAGGCAGTTTTCTTCTATGAATTTTTCGATTTTTCCTTTAGCTATCTTTTCTGCTACATTGTCTGGTTTTCCTTCTGCTTTACTTTGTTCAAAGTATATTTCATATTCTTTTTTTAGAACATCTTCTGGAACATCTTCCCTTTTCACCCATCTTGGAGCCATAGCTGCTATTTGCATAGCTATCTCATGAGCGAGTTTTTTAAACTCTTCATTTCTTGCGACAAAATCTGTTTCACAGTTTAGTTCAACTAGAACTCCTATTCTGTTTCCTATATGTATATAAGATTCTATTATTCCTTCTTTGGCTGTTCTACTCAGTTTTTTTTCAGCTTTTGCTATACCTTTTTTTCTCAAGATTTCTACTGCTTTCTCAAAATCTCCTTTTGCATCTTCAAGGGCCGACTTGCAGTCCGCAACTCCTGCACCTGTGGCTTCCTTCAGTTCTTTGATTTTATCCATAATACTACTCATTTTCGCTCACCTCAACTTTTAGACTTTGCATTTAAAATGTTTATAAGTGCTCCAGGATACCATTTTAAAGATGAAACTAATCTGTTCAGAACTCCATAAAGATTACCAACTATCATTCCTTTCAGTTCGTCTGAATCTGGAGATTTCAGCAGCTCAAGTGTTTTGTTTTTATCGTAGAACTTTTTCTCTATAAGGGAACCAGTGATCTTCTCTTTATCCAAAACTTTTGTAAGCTCTTTTATAGCTTTTATTGGGTCTTTTTTAACAGCTACAAGAGCTATAGGCTCTTCAAATTTGATTCCCATAAGCATCTTTATAAAAACATTTTTCGCTATCATCACCTGATTTTCTATTTCCTTCATCTTCTTCCTTATTCCTATGAATGATGGGATATCTAAATTATTGAAGTTGAAAAAGATAAAGTATTTATTGTTCTTTACAAGCTCCTCAAATTTCTCAAACTTCTTCTTTTTCCATTCCTTTCCTTTTTTAGTTATCATATTTTTTTAATCCCTCCCTTCTCATTCATTAAAAAATTGAATAAATAAATCATCAAAAAACATTTTAGTAAAAATCAATTTTCCTTTTGCTTTGTTTTGCTTCGTAGATTCTCAATAAAGTGTGTATCGTAATTCCCTTCCTTGAAAATTTGAGATGATACTGAATCTATCAAGAATTTTATATTAGTTTTTGGACCTTCTATCTTTGTCGCGTTTAGTGCATCTATTGTTTTCTGTATTGCTTCGTTCCTATCTTTGCCTCTTGCGATAAGCTTTGCAATAAGTGGATCATAAAAAGGTGTTATTGAATTCCCCTCTTTGTAACCTATGTCTAACCTTATTTTGTTATCCCATAAGAATTTTGTGCAATCTGGCTCAATAAGTTTAGATATTTTCCCCGGAGAAGGAAAGAATGTTATTGGGTCCTCCGCGTATATTCTACATTCTATTGCCCATCCTTTGAATTTTATCTCTTGTTCCTCTGGTAAGTTATGCCCTTCTGCTATTTTTATTTGCCATTCCACGAGGTCAAAACCAGTTATAGCTTCTGTTATTGGATGTTCCACCTGTAGTCTTGTGTTAACTTCAAGGAAGTAAATGTTTCTATCCTTATCTACGATAAACTCAACAGTTCCTGCATTTCTATATTTGAGTTCAGACATTATCTTTCTTGCGTAATCTCTTAACCTTTTTCTAAGTTCTTCATCAACGAATGGCGAAGGAGATTCCTCTATAACTTTCTGATGCCTCCTTTGAACGGAACATTCTCTTTCTGGAAATGTAATAACTCCACCTTTTCCATCCCCAAGAACCTGAATCTCTATGTGATGCGGTGATTGTAGATACTTTTCCATATATACTCTTTCATCTCCAAATGCAGATTTTGCCCGAGACCTTGACTGTTCATAAGATTTTTGTAAATCTTCTTCCTTTTCAACCTTTACCATTCCTATTCCTCCGCCCCCAGCTGCAGCTTTGAGTAAAACAGGAAAACCTAATCTTTTTGCCTCTGATTTTAGCTTCTCTATGTCATCTATTATTTCTGTCCCAGGGGGAATTGGTATCCCAATTGAGCTGACAAATTTCCTTGCTGTGGCCTTATCTCCCATTATCTCCATGCTCTTTGCTGTTGGGCCTATAAAAATTATTCCGTTATCCTCACAAGCCTTGACGAAATCTTCTCTTTCTGAAAGAAATCCGTATCCCGGATGTATTGCATCAGCTTTCGTTTTTTTAGCGGCTTCAATTATTTTTGATATGTCAAGATAGCTTTTTAAGGGATGAGATTCTCCAATAAATACACTTTCATCCGCTTCTTCTACAAAAGGAAGATCCTTATCTGCATCTGAATATACAGCCACGGTTCTCTTCCCAACCTTTTTGGCTGTTGATATTACTCTTCTTGCTATCTCACCTCTGTTTGCGACAAGAATCTTTTTTATTTCCATTCTCAAATATTATTTGATTCATAATATGGGTGAATACAAAAACAGGATTTTTGAATCTGTGTTCAAATTTGTAAAACTTCTGACAATTGGATTTTCTATATTTTGTTTGATTTAATTTGTTCTGATGGGATTTCTCGTTGGAACTGCTGGTATTCCACATTCAACTTTTCAGGGAGATGGAGAAGATATGACATCAGCTGGGATAAGAACAATAAAGGAGTTAAAACTTGATGCCATGGAACTTGAATTTGTCAATGGAGTCTATCTGACACCCGAAAAAGCCCAGAAAATTAAGGATGTTAAAGAAAGGTTTGGAGTAGTTCTCACTGCTCACGCACCATATTTTTTGAATTTTGGAAATCCAGAGAAAATTGAAATGTCTAAATCAGTTCTTATACATACTTTGAAAATATCAGAACTTGCTGGTGTTAAGTCTATAGCTTTTCATCCGGCATACTATTTTAAGAAAGATGTAAATGAGACTTTTGGTCTGGTAAAGCAAGCCATTGCAGAAATACAACATTTTGTAATTTTTAATAAATTTGGAGTAGAAGCAAGGCCTGAAACTGCGGGTAAGACTTTTCAGTTTGGTTCCATTGAGGAGCTGATATCGCTTTGCAAGGAGCTTGATGGCCTGAAAATCTGTATAGATTTTGCTCATATATATTCAAGATCTCGTGGCCAGATAAATGGTTACGATGGATTTATGCGCATTTTAGAAACCATCTGGAGGGAGCTTGGAGACTCTGCACTTAAAGATATGCACTGCCATGTGGAAGGAATTCAATTTGGAAAAACAGGAGAGGTAAAGCATCTTAATTTCTCAGAATCGGGCTTTGATTTTAAGGGATTGGCTAAGGCTTTAGTAGAGAGTAAGGCAGATGGTATTATTATATGCGAAAGTCCTTCCCTTGAATCAGATGCTCTTCTGCTCAAAGAACTTTTATCTTGATTAAAGCTTTGCAAATTTAGAATTTTATAATAAAGTTATGGATATATTATAAGTATGAGAAGAATTCTTTCGCTATTGATTTTGGTTTCCTTTTTTCTTGCTTTCTGTTCAAAGAAGCCAGCTTATTATGTAGAAGGCAAATTCTACGCCGACGATCAAAGAGGGTTATATTTCCAAGCAGTTTATGATATATTCGCTGGAAGATTAAAACAAGCTGAAGAAAAGTTAGAATTTTTGGTTAAGAACACAGATGAAAAATCTTTAAGTTTTGCTCCATATTATGAATTAGCCGTTTTGAAATTAAGATTGAAAAAGACAGATGAAGCAAAGTTCTACGCGGAAAAATCAACAGAATATGTTTCAAGTCCGAAAGAAGCTCAGAAATTATTTTATCTTTTCGTTCGTATCGGAGACCAGAAAAGAGCAAATGAGTTAATAGATTATTACTTTTCTAAATTCCCATCAGATGAAGAAATTTTCCGAATTGTGGTTGTAAACTACATAAGGATGAATGACCTCAAGAGAGTAAAGGATTTGTGTGAAATTTTCATATCCAGAAATCCAGACAATCTTTTTGCGCTTAGTATGTATGGTTCTGTCCTGAAGAACCTTGGAGATAAGGATAATGCAAGAAGACAATTTGAGAAAATTTTGAATCTCGGCTCATATGATGAGACTGTTTTGAAAGAACTCATTGATATATATAGGGAACAAAAAGATAATAAAAGAGCCATAAATATTCTCAAAGAAGCTGAAAAATTTAACCCTTCCGTTTCAATAAGGAGAGAACTTGTCGATTTTCTTCTTGAAGATGGACAATCAGATGAAGCTGTGAGCTATATGGATCAGATAACTAAAGAAATCCCGGAACCTGAAATCTTATTTGATTGGATCAGGGTCCTTTTTAGAGCAAAAAGGTATAAGGAAGTAGTAAGCAATGCAACTCACGTTATTGACCAGATGAAAGATCGAAGGGCAAGTGAGTTTATTTTACTTATGAAAGCTATGTCCCTTCACGAGCTCGGAAGATTCGAGGAAGCCTATAAGGAGTATGATAAATTTGAAAAGAATTCTGATTTTTATATGGATGCCGTAGCAGGCAAAATAGATGCTCTTAGAGAGATTGACCCTGAAAAAGCAGTTAGATTTGTAGAAAATATAGATAAAAGCACAATAACATATCAAGTAGCCCATTCAATAATCTATTCCTATAGAGAAAAAGAAGATTTTTCATCTGCGTTAAAACTTGCTGAAGAATTTGAAAAAAGATTTGAGAGTAAAAAGGAGAATTTCATATATACAAAAGCTATTCTACTTTATGAGTCAGGAAGAATAAATGAGGCTCTTTCGGAAGCTGAAAAACTCTTGATTGAAAATCAGTCAGATCCAACTTATCTTAACCTCAAGGGATATCTTCTTTGTGAATATGTCAGAATGGAGTTTGAAAAATCTGGTAATTTGGATATTCAAAAACTTGAGGAAGCAAAAGATCTTATATCTAAGGCCTTCAATTTGAAACAAGATCCTTATATAAAAGATAGTTTGGGCTGGTATTTCTTCCTAAAAGGAGATTTGGATCAGGCTCAAAAGTATATCACAGAAGCTCTTGCTTCCTTACCAGATGACCCTATATTGAATGAGCACCTTGGAGATATAATGCTCAAAAAAGGCGAAAATGAAAAAGCTCTCGAGCTCTATAAAAAATCGCTTCAAGGAAAACCTAAAGGTATAGATAAGAAAAGAATCGAAGATAAGGTTAAAAAACTTTCCGAAAAATTTAGAGTCGGTAGATCAAATAAAGGTAAATAAATAATTATTTCCTTACTCTCTTTTTCTCCCTTTTTGGTAGGTATATATTTTTTCTTTTTGATATTTTATTATCATTTAAAAAACTTTGTTTTGCTTTTCCATGAAGATTTTTTGCAAACGAGATGTTATTTTTTCAATTAACACAATAAAAAAGGAAAGTTGAAAATTTAGGCATTGTGATTGTTTTTGAGTTTTAAAAGCTCATTTATTTTGTTTAAGACGAAGCAAAACTTATGGCAAACGATGATTATTGATATTTTTACCATTCAAAAGGCAAATAAGGAAGTTTGGGAAGAAATAATTTATAGGCAATTTGATGTAAATTAAATTTAAGACGTCGTGAGTAAGCAAATTTCTCTCAGAGCTCTCTTCTATTGCTAAGGGAAAGTAATGAGCAAAGAAGTAGAAAATCCAGCTTAGATAATTCCCTATTCTTTCCCACCTAATATTGTGGATTCTTCTGATAAAAAGGAAAATGCTAAGCTCCTATTACACTCTGAGGTATATTAGAACTAAATTTACTGATACACTCTCCAGAAATTGTGAAAGTCTTAAGTATTTTCCAGAAATTCTTCTCATGAATTCAATACTATCCCCTCTAGTTTCATAGCTTCCTCTATCAAAATCAAGGTGGAACAATTAGCAAACATCCTCACATTATAAAATACAGTTCATTATTTTGAAAGATAAATTTCTATCAATTACCTTTCCTGAAAAATTCGGTTGTGCACTATGAAAAAATCATGGCAAAATAATGATATTCCCTTGTGTAAATGCTGTCCAATATAAATCAAACTTTACAAAGGATAAATTACGGAATAATTAATGCTTTGTTGTAGCTATCAAATCAAAAATGTTAAATAGTGAGTGTAAGTCCTAATTTATCTTCTCTGGCATATAGTAATATTATTTTGATTCTGGTATCGCACCATTTTTTATCAGAAAAGAATTTCAATGGTTTTTAGAAATTTGCAAAATTTTCCCTGTGAGATTTGATACTGAGATAAAGGGGATTTTTGAATCCGCTGCAAAAGCTGTCGTTAAGCTTGTTCTCAAAGTTGATATACTTGAGATAAAACCTGCTTCAACAGAGATTCAGGAGCACCTCAGAGCTGATTTCGTTGGAATAATCAGAACTCATAAAGGTTCCTTCCTTCTT
>CAZRNR010000042.1:0-17746 GCA_964601505.1 uncultured bacterium
TATATTTTAAGATTCTTTCCTCTCCAAGATTTAATTCCTTTAATTTCTCTATAACACGCCTCAGCACTCCCACCCTATCTCCTGTCTTACCTAAAATAGAAAGAATAAAAACATCTGGTTCATCAGATTCCAAAAAACTCTCTGCTTCTATCTCACTTATGTCAATTATCTCAAACCTGTGATATATCTCAGTAAAATCTGTCTTAAGAGAAAAAACATTTTTCATTCTGAGCTTTTCTTTACCTATGTAAATGACAATCTGGATAAGGGGGAGTTTATATTTTCTGTAAAGAGCGATAGCATACTGAAGCATTCTTTGAGGCATTGTTTCATCGTTTGATGTTTGAAACTCAATGTGAAGAAGGAAGGAACCTTTATGAGTTCTGATTATTCCAACGAAATCAGCTCTGAGGAGTTCCTGAATCTCTGTTGAAGCAGGTTTTATCTCAAGTATATCAACTTTGAGAACAAGCTTAACAACAGCTTTTGCAGCGGATTCAAAAATACCCTTTATCTCAGTATCAAATCTCACACGGAAAATTTTGCAAATTTCTAAAAACCATTGAAATTATTTTCTGATAAAAAAATGGTGCTATGCGATACCAGAATCAAAATCTTATAACACTGTTATAGAAAAAGATAAATTAGGACCAATTTTCACTTCGGATCTCTCCCTTTAATTTCAGTAGTAATTTTTTTATTTTCAATTAGAATAGTATTGCACAAGCTCTGTTGTAATCATAGTCAAAATACTGATTTATGTATTTTACTTTTCATATCATAAACTCACTATTTAAAAAACATTTTTGGTTTGATAGATGCAACAAAGCAATTTTTGAAAATTATTTTCTTCTTTCTCTTAATTCTTTGAGAACTTCTTCAAAGGGTATATCCATAAGTACAAGCAAGGATAATATATGATAGAGTAGGTCAGCTGCTTCCCATATGACTGAATTTTTCTCTTTACCTCTGAGTCCTTTCAAAGCTGATTCACAAAGTTCTCTGGATTCTTCGGTTATTTTACTTAATATCTTTTCCAAGCCACTAGAAAACAATCTTGAGGAATAACTGTTTTCTTTTGGGTTTTCCTTTCTGTCTTTGAGGATGTTTTGTAATTCAAGCAATATGTTTATTTGAGGTTTTGATTTTTCAGTTTCAGCTGTTTCCCCATCAAATTTTATTATTTTTCTGAAGAAGCAAGATTGTTCTCCTGTGTGGCAAGCAGGGCCTGATGGTTCTGAAAGAAAAACGAGTGAATCATTGTCGCAGTCGGAGAAGATTTCAAAGACTTTTATAGTGTTCCCGCTTTCTTCTCCTTTCTTCCATATCTTATTTCTTTCTCTTGAGAAGAAGTGAGCAAAGCCAGTTTCAATTGTGAGTTTTAAAGATTCAGAAGAGGAAAAAGCAAGCATGAGTATCTCTCCGGTCGTCCGGTTGATGGCAACAGTAGGAATAAGTCCCTTTGAAAAATCAATTTTTTCTTTCATGAGATAATAATTGCTTAGATGTTTCGTGAAGAGTTGAATTTTGGAATACTGTCTTGGTTGATTAAATGCTTTTTATATCAGCTGATATATCTGGAACTTGTGGTGAAAGGGTTATGTATCCTGCAGATATTCTATCTGGTTTAAGCTTTGCGTAATCTTCAATGTTT
The DNA here is from genome assembly GCA_964601505.1 of uncultured bacterium. Lineage (GTDB taxonomy): Bacteria > Calescibacteriota > Calescibacteriia > Calescibacteriales > Calescibacteriaceae > DRWZ01. The sequence goes on from CAZRNR010000042.1 coordinate 1,655, forward strand.
GAAGGCCTTATGCCTCCCGATATCTCTATTTTTATATCAATCTTTTTATCCGAACTAAACTGTCTTATTTTGCTGATCAAGGTAGGTATTTTATCTTTGGATATGTTATCAAGCATTATAGTTGCTTTTCCAATGATTTCACATATGGAGAGAGCATAGGTCAAATCTTCTTCTTTCTGGACCTCTATTTCAATGGGTTTTGATATCTTTTGCAATTTGTTTTTATTTTTTATGAAGAAATCTAAGAGAGCTTTTGACCCACCTATGGTCTCTATGTGATTATCCTTTATTAGTATTCCATCTTGGAGGTTTAATCTATGTGTAGCACCTCCTCCTATCATTACAGCATATTTTTCAAGATACCGTAGTCCTGGGGTTGTTTTTCTTGTAGCACAGAATTCAACTCCGTATCTTGAACATATATCTGCCATCTTTCTTGTTTCGCTTGCTATTCCGCTTAAGCGTGCAAGAAGGTTAAGAGAAAGTCTCTCAAAGCTAAAGAGAAATGGGAGGTTTCCGACGATGTTTAGAATCTTTTGGTTCTCTGAAACTATATCTCCATCTCTCTTTAACGGGAAGATTTTGAATTTTGTTTTCTTAAGTTTTGAGACATAATTGAAGATGAATGAAACGAAATCAATTCCAGCAACTATGAAATCATTTTTATTTTTCGAGAAAAAAGTGATGACTCCTTCACCATTTAGTTGAAGGGTTTTTGTTGTTATATCGGAAAATATTTTATCTTCATCTATCCAATTTTCAATTTGTTTTTTTAGCTGGTTTAGAGCTTTGATTTTTATTTCTTGATTCATTTTGTTATATGGACACGAAAGATGATATTTCTGCATTTGTTCTATCGGGAATTTCTGGTGGGAATATGTGGGGAGCTCCATCAAGGATTACGAGTTTGCTGTTTTTTATTCTTTGCGCAATTTTCTCTGATTCTCTGGGCGGAACTGCGATGTCGTTTGAGCCTACCATTACCAGAGTTGGAACTTTTATTTTTTCAATTTGGTCAAGTATGCTGTCGCGTGTTATCACTGCTTTTGAAACATATATCGCACCGAGGCTCTGACCTTTCAACGATTCGTTGACCCAAATTTCAAAGTTATTATCTTTTTCAAGGTATTGATGAGAGAAACATAATCTTACTACAAATTCAGCAGAGTTTCTGAAGGTTTGTTTTATTTTTTCTGGATCTTTTTCGTTATTTAAAGTGTTTAGCATATCTTCTACCATTGGTATATATCTTTCTTTGTAGGGATCTTGATCGGCAGAAGTCCCCATAAGTACGAGGTTTTGTGCTATGTCAGGCCTTTTGAGAATCATCCTCATAGATATCATCCCTCCCATAGATATTCCTCCGAGTAAAAATAATTTTTTTATTCCGATTTTATCAAGTAGTTTCAAGATGTCTTCCGCCAGATCCCAGATAGAGACAGGTGAATCTACTTTATCTGACTCTCCGTGACATCTTACGTCTGGAGCTATTACTCTGAATCCCTTTTGAGCCAGAAATTTTATCTGATTATCAAAGACTTTGTGAGAAAGCCCAAGACAGTGTATCAGTAGAATATCTCCTTTTTTCCCATCTCCTTCTATCTTTACCGCAATGGATATACCGTTTATATTTATTTTTTCCATACTAATGAATTTATGGAACTTTTTTTTCAGTATCCACATTTCAATTTGGGTATTGGAGAAATAGGTTTTAGTTTGCTTCCTTCAGCTTGTACTGAAAATACCAAAAGATCATACAATTAGGATTTTCAATAAATTTTTCAGTTCAGATTTTGTTTGTAGCTTTCAAGCTTTAAACGACTCAACCTAAAAGTGCCATTAAAAAAGAGATAGCATAAGACGAGTTAGCGCCCTATGGATTTATGAGAGGGATGGGGGTCGATGGATTTTAAGTTAATTTAAAGTTTCAATTAACATAACTGTTCACAAGCGGAAAACCTTTTAGATGCGCTAACCTCTAAATCCTTAAAAGTGCTTATTTTACAAGGTAAGATAAAGGATTGCCAAAAACTGATTTACAAAGAAGTTTTTGATTTCAAGTAAAGTAAACCTTCTTGTTCTAATAAGGACACCCCCATAAGAATCTTGTAAAATAAACAAGATCTGAAATCAAAAAGCCCAGTATTTATGATGTTTCCCTATTTCTGAACAGTTATGTTAAAGGGAAAGTATAAGTTTTTGAATTGTGTGATTTGCGGAATAAATGCGAGCATATTTCAATTAAATAAAGATAGTGGCTTTTCTCAATCTTTCTGCGGACTCCACATCATCTATATGAAGAAGTTTGAGAGATATGTAAAGTCTTTGTCCTTCCTTTAATTTTTTAAATGATTTCAATTGAGTTTTATAGAGCTTTCCGTCTTCTGTTTGGAGATATAGGTTTGCTCCTTGTTGGAGCTTGTGGAGTTTATCCCGTTCTACTAGTGCGGCAACTTGTCCGTGAAGTCCTCGGGGTTTGGTTATGAACCCTATTGCCTCGGAATCACTTGGAAGAGACTGAACCTGCTCAATAAATTGAGGAACAATCCCTATATTAATCTTTAGCTTGCGTGGTATATCAGTTTCTTTAATATATAAATCTTTTGAGACAAAAGAAAGAGCAACATCTTTACTTTTTATTTTTGAAAGTTTCAGTATGAATAGATTTTTATACCTTTTAGCTAACTTTAATCTGAATTCTTCAAGTTCGCCTTTTTCATTTTTTATGAAGACTCTTGAGATGACTTCTGGGTCAAATCTTCTTTTTGGGGATAAGATAATTTTGCCTTTCTCACCGTGAGCTTTTTTTACAAATCCTATATAGATATATTTTTCTCCTTTGTAGATCATAGTAAAGCTTTTGGGTTTTGTATATACTATTTTTTATTTATCTTTTTCTGGTTCTTGTAGAACTTGCAGAGATAATTTATCTGGCATTCAGAACAATTTGGTTTTTTCGCATAGCAGACAGATTTTCCATGTCTCATAAGAGCTAAGGAGAATTTGGTGAGCAAATTCTCGGGGATTATTTCTCTAATTTTTTTTTCTATTTCTAAGGGTTTCATATTATCTGGGATTAGTCCTATCCTTTTGGCAACTCTCTGGAAGTGCGTATCAACAATGACGGCGGGTTTCCCAAAAGCTCCTCCCAGGACCATGTTAGCTGTTTTACTTCCAACCCCCTTTATTTTTATGAGTTTCTCATATGAATCTGGGACGGTTCCTTCAATTTGCTTTGAAGCTTCTATTATCATTTTTGCTTTTCTGCGCCAGAAGTTTATTTGAGATATGTATGGTTTTAGATCTTCTACTTTGGCTGAAGCGAGTTTTTCCGGAGAGTTATAATCTTGAAATAGCTTTTGTGTGCATGAATTCACGACTTCATCTTTAGCTTGTGCGGCTAATATGGAAGCAATAAGGAGTTCAAATGGATTTCTGAATTTCAGGTCTAGTTTTTCATCAGGATATATCTGGAGGATCTTTTTTATTATTTCGTCATTCATCTGGGGATGAACTGTTCCCACTGGGAATAGAATATAAGTTCGATATCTCTCGCATTCAGAACATTTATGAAGGGAATGCGTGGTTCCCTCAGGAGCAACATTCCGGCTTCCTCAGGAGTTCTATCTCCCTTTTTTATGTTGCATGACATGCAGGCAGTAACTATGTTTGACCATTCAGTTCTTCCTCCTCTTGAACGAGGTACAACATGGTCTATTGTGAGATTTTTGGGTGGGAACCTGTTTCCGCAGTATTGGCATCGGAAAGCATCTCGCATGAAGACTCCAAGCCTTGATACTTTTGGTCTGTTAAATCTCGGACTGATGTCAGTTTCTGCAATTATTGTTCTTGGGATTCTTATCTTTCGTGATACCGTAGATATGTACTCCTCACCATTATCTGGTTCAAGCATAAGCCATTCCCAAATGTCATATGTGTAGCTATCATCATCAAGGACATAAGCCGCTTCTCTGAAGAGGAGAGAAAAGGCGTGTTTTAGATTTGTTACATAACATGGGATATAGTTCTTGTTGAGTACAAGAACTGCTCTCTTAACAATTTTCTTACGATTGAGACTAAAGCTTTCTCTTCCAAAAATATCATCTATATTCTCCTTCAGTATGAAGGCTTATCTCCCTCCTTTCTTTATATATTTAATTTTCAAAACGTATTTTTTAAATTAATACAATTTGAGTGTTGTTTTTTATTTTTTACTATTTTTTTCTCTTTCGTGATCGGGAAATTTATGAAAAACTTACCAAAAAAATGGAAGGTTGAATCAAATGGATTTAAAATAGTTCTTTTAGTTATGAGAATAGGAACAAAGATAGATGGTGTGGATATAGAGGTAATAGTAGGAGAGTTAGCAGGTCAGGCGGATGGTGCAGCAATGGTTAGGTATAATGATACAGTTGTTTTTACTGCTGCCGTTTCTTCAAAGACTAATGTTCCGGGGGTTGATTTTCTTCCCTTAACGGTAGAATTTAGAGAGAAATCTTATGCTATAGGTGAGATACCTGGAGGATTTTACAAAAGGGAAGGGAAACCTACAGAAAATGAGATACTGATATCGCGATTAATAGACAGGTCTATAAGGCCGCTTTTTCAAGATGGCTATGTGGAGGATACTCAGGTGATATCTTACGTTCTATCATCTGATGGTAGTAAAGGGGAAGATATAATTGCCATAAATACTACTGCCATAGCGCTTTTGATTTCCGACATACCTTTCAATATACCAGTTGCTGCTGTAAGGATAGGGATGTATGGAGATAGATTTGTAGTCAATCCATCAAAGGATGAGGAAAGAAAGGACCTTGATTTAGTTGTTTCTGGGAATGAGCAAGGGATAGTTATGGTGGAGGGAAGGGCGAACTTCATATCGGAAGAGAAATTTCTTCAGGCGCTTGAAATTGCTCATCATAAGATAAAGGAGATAATAGAATTTGAGAAGAAAATAGTAAAAGCTGTTGGAAAGCCAAAGAGAGAGTTCAAGCCTATAACATTTTCTGAGGAGATCATAAAGAAGATTGCGTCAAGGTATGACTATAGAGATATAATACAAACTGATACTAAGAAATCAAGACGAGAGAAGGAGAAACAGGCGATTGAGGATATACTGAAAAATTTAGATGATTATATTCCAAAAGATGAAAAGTTTTCTGACGAAGAAAGGAAAGCAATAGTTGTTCAGTCTTTTCTTGAATACATAAGGAGGGGGGTAAGAAGGACAATAGTTTTAGATAAGAAGAGGATAGATGGAAGGGGACCAGATGATATAAGGGAGATAAGAATAGAACTTGGAGTGCTTCCTCGTGTTCATGGCTCAGCGATATTTACGAGGGGAGAAACTCAGGCTCTGGTTTCTGTGACTCTCGGGACTCCCAAGGATATACAACCTGTTGAGATTTTCGGTGTTGCTTCAGGTGGTGAATCAAAGAGATTCATGCTACACTACAATTTCCCACCGTTTTCTTCTGGTGAAGTTAAACCAATTAAGGGACCTTCAAGGAGAGAGATAGGACATGGATACCTTGCTGAAAAAGCTCTCATGCCGCTTATACCGGATGAGGAAAAGTTTCCCTACACAATAAGAGTCGTATCGGATATACTTTCATCTAATGGTTCAACATCTATGGCTTCCGTGTGTGGGGGAAGTTTAGCACTGTTTGATGCGGGTGTTCCTGTTCCATACCATGTTGCTGGAGTAGCTATGGGAGTCATAATGGAGCCAGAATCATATGAGGTCATAACAGATATACTTGGGGATGAAGATCATCTTGGAGATATGGATTTCAAAATAGCTGGTTCAAAGCAGGGAATAAGTGCGGTTCAGATGGACTTGAAAGTTTTCAGCATTTCTACAGATATACTAAAGGATGCCATAGCGAGAGCCAAGAGAGCAAGAGAGAAAATAATAGACATCATGAGCAGCCATATAACTACTCCCAAGCCAATATCTTTATATGCTCCGCGATTTGCCAAAGTAAAAATAGATGTTGAAAAAATAGGAACTCTTATAGGTCCAAACGGTAGAAACATAAAGATGATAGTTGAGAAGACGAAATCAGATATAGATATAGATCAGGATGGAAATATCAAAATATTTGCAGTTAGTGAGCAAAAGCTAAAAGAAACTTTGGATCTTATAAATTATTTCACGGCAGATGTAGAAGTCGGAAAGATTTATAAAGCAAAGGTAAAGAGAATACTTCCAAACGGAGCGTTAGTCCAAATCATTCCTTCTCTGCAATATGCATTTATGCACATATCCCAGGTTGATACAAGAAGAATCGCGAAGGTAACTGAATCGCTCAAGCCAAATGAAGAGATTGAGGTTAAGGTGATAAAGATAGAAGAGGATGGAAGGATACTTGTTTCAAGGAAAGAAACAATGCAGAGTAGACAAGAAGATATTAGACATAGGAGGAAAAGATAGATAATAGTTCAATATTTGGAAGGTCTTTCAACTGTTGGGTAATCAAAACCCATGCTTTTTGCTGTATTATAGAGCTTCGCTGGGTTTTCAAGCAGCATGAGTTCTGCTTCAGCTTTTGATTCCTTATCTCTTAAAGATTCAAGTTGATTGACAAGTTTAGTTATCTTGTATCCGCTACCAACAACATTTGCTTTAATATAGACAGTTATAAACAATGGTAGGAACATTATAATGCAACCAAGGACATAGCCCAAAAATTTATGTTCTACAGGATTAGTTTTTGTCTTACCTTTGAAAACTCTTGAGGAATCTTCAAGGATATATTTAATATCTCCCATTTCATTGTTCTATTTTAAAAATTTGAAAAAAGTTCTTCCAAGAATTTGTATTGATTGCGATATTAGATCTCAATATCTATTAGATCTCAAATATCTACAGGAGCCATTCCACAAAATACCACGGAGATAACTGTATGAATTTGAGCAGGGAAATTTTCATTTTATCTGAGTTCATTCCTATTTTTTCCATGGAACGAGCTATAAGTAAGTTTGCTAGTAAATCTATCTTTTTCTTTTTGATAAATCCAAAGCCATTCGGATCAAATTCGTAGAACAAATTTTCTCCTTTTTTCCAATCTATTAAAGAAATCAGTTGTTGAGTTTTCTCTTTATATACATTTTCACCCGTTACTCTAAATATTGTGGAGTATGCAGATGCTCCACAAGCTATATCTATAAGAAGATTGAAAACATTCTTGCTATTTGAGTGATAAACTTTTGAGATTTTTTCACCTGATTTTTCTATAAGGACTTCCTCAAGTTTTCCCATAATTTGCTTTGCATTATTCACGTCACCAATGTAGCAGAACTCTTCAGCTATTGAGGCGTTTTCACTGAAAAATATCCTTGAATCTGGATTGGGCTTTGATCTGATTTTTCTTATTCCCTCGGTAGATTTGTAGTATTCTGAATCCTCCATAAGACAAGAAAAATATAGGCCTGACGGGCTTCTTAATGACTCCACGAATTTCAAAATCTTATCTGCTTTAGATTCATCAATTTTGGATAGCAGCCTTGCATATTTGATGTTGAGATAAGATTCTTTAAATGTAGAAAAGCTAATCGGATTTTGTATGGATGTTCCAGAGAATAAACCAGATTCGACTTTATCTTCATTCTTTTCTAAGATTGACAGGATGGTTTGAGATTTACCTTTATCTCCTACCTTCAAGAGATATTCCAGAGCAGAAAGAAGCCAGTATGTGCTGAAATCTTGAGCTTTGCTTAGTCCATCTATAAGCTTTTCTACGATTTTCTCAACTTGACGAACAATATCTTCCTTATTTTCTGCAAGGATTTTATCATCTTCAATATCTTCTTCCATATCTTCAGCTGCTATTTTTTCTACCGTATCTCTTTCCTTGTTTATGATTGTTCCAAGTTCTATCATGAACTTTATGAATGTTTCATAGTTAGCGACTCCGCCTCCACCGATGATTCTTCCATCTTTTGTAGTTATAACAACAGAAGGAGTATTCCTGAGTCCGTATTTCATGGAAACATCTGGTCTTTCTTGAGATTCAACCAAAATTGGCATATACATCTGTGAATAGGATTCTATACCTTTCCTTCCAAATATACCTTTCTCCATATATTCACTTTCTTCCTGACCAAGCCTCTTTATAAATATAAGTTTGAATCTACTATCTTCTAGAAGTTCTCGATCGTCCCACTCATACCACTTGATCATAGCTAATCAACTTAATCTCTAACAAATATAGATTTCAACTTTTCAGGTTAATAGGAAGTCTTTGAAGATCTGCGTATTCTATCAAGTTCTTTTTCTATAAGGGCATAAAATTCCTTTACTTTTGGATTCTCTTCTAATAACCTTTGTTTGACCCTTTCCATGGATAGTTTCAATTTCTCTATATTTTCTTTAGGTTCATTGACTCGTTTTATTTTTCCGAGAGACTTTGCTTGGACTTCTTGATTAAGTTTTATGACATCTTTTTCAACATTTATTCCTGATTCAAAGATTCTTTTTTCAGATTGCTGCCGAGTTTCAAGGGGAATTTTTTCCCATATATCTTTTCTTATCAATATACCGGCGGTGTAAAGGAACTGAGGGATATCTATATACGATTTCACATGGTTCCCCCACTGCAAGGCCTGTAGGGCGTACCAAGCATTTAATACGGAATCAACCATGCCAGTTGCCAATGCTTGGAGAACATCGTTTATCTGCAGTGGAATTATTTTGAAGACATCTCTCATTTCCTTTCCTTGCGATTCTGATAATACATCTCCGGTCCAGACCCAAAGGTTAGATCCCCAGGGGTTTTCTTTTCGTGAGAATATATATATGAAACCTATGGCAAAATGAGAGAGCAACTTATAGCCTTTTTCTTCAAATCTTTTCTGGAGTTCTGGAAAAAGCCTATCTCTAACGGCAAAAAATTCTTCATAGGAGTTGAATACCAATGGTATATCGTAAGCTCTGATCTCGGGTGAAATCATTTCAAGACCATGACTTGTCATTCCAGCTGCATGAATCTGGCCTATTCTTATTTTTTTGACTATTTCATACTCATCCCCCATAGAAGTTCCTCCATATATGATGAGTTTTATGTTCTGATCCTTTGCAAGTGTTTTCTCCACATCTTTAGCCATACTATACCAGTAAGATCCTTCTGGAGCTATGGAGGCAAACTTTATCGTCAAAGTTGTTAGAACTATAAGACTTAAGCAAAGCATAATTTAAATAATAAACCAAAAAAGAAAAATTTTCAACAAAAAAATAATCAAAAGAAAGATTTGTAGATAGTATATTGCAGATCTTTTGTAAGAGATTTAAGATGTTCAACCATAATCTTAAAGATACTAAAGATTATGTCAGATCCCCTATCAAGAAGCAGCTTTATGACTTTATCAAAAGTCAAATTTGCATAGATATGCGCTTTTCTCTGGAGTTTTATAAGCTTTTTGGGAGTTAGTTCGGTCCATTCCATCTTATATGGTAAATCGGAGATGTAAGAGGAAAACCTATCCCAATCTTCCTCTTTAAACTCATATTTCCCCTTGATATAATTTTCCCATAATTCTGTTCCAGGATAAGGTACTGTTATGGAGAATTTTGCCCCATATGTTCCAAGATTTCTTGCAAATTTGATTGTTTCTTCTGCCAATTTTTCGTTTTCTCCAGGTGTACCCAACATATAAAGCCCCATGACTCTTATTCCATACTTTTTTAGAGATTTAACAGCTTTTCTGACTTCCTCTACTGTTTGCTTTTTATTTATGTTTTCAAGTATTTTATCGTTTCCTCCTTCTATACCTAGGGCAACTAGTTCGCATCCAGATTCTTTTAATGCTTCCGCAAGTTCATCATCTATTATCTGAGCTCTTGTTTCACAGTCCCAACTCATTTTCTTACCTATACCTCTTTTTATCATATAGGAAAGGATTTTCAGGCCAAGAGATTTTGAAGGTGGAAAAAGAGGATCAACAAACCAAAAATGCTTGCATCCAAAATTTTCATAAAAAGTTTCCATCTCATCACATATATTTTCTGGGGATCTGATGGTATATTTCCTACCCATCTGAACCATGCAGAAATTACACGAGAAAGGGCATCCTCTTGACCCAAGGATTGTAAGAACAGGAACAACTTTTTTGTTCGGTGGAACAGGTTTGTAAAACTTCATGTATTTTCTAAAATACTCCCATGCAGGGAAGGGAATGGAATCTAAATCTTTAATCCTGTCTCTATTAAGAGTTGATATGATTTCTCCGTCTGACCTGAAAACCGCACCTTTACTAACTCTGACCTCTCCAGAGTCTTGAAAAGATCCTAAAATTTCTTCAAAAGTTTCTTCTCCTTCACCTTTTACAGCAGCGTCTGCTAATCCACTTTTGACGATATCATAACTAAAATAGCTTGCGTGAGCTCCTCCCATAATTATCTTTGTTCTTGGAAGGATTTCCCTTATAGCTCTTGAGACTTTGAAGGAAAAATTTGCTGTCTGTGTCAAAACAGAAATGCAAAGTAGATCTGGTTTAAATTCTTTTATCCTACTGATGGTTTGGCTAATGTCAAGTTTTTCAACAGAGTTATCTAAAACTTCTATATCTTTCGTGTATTTTTGGGCTATTGCGCACATATACCCGGCCCATATTGGGGGAACAGGTGTATAGAGAAACCTGTAGATTCCAAGACTTAACTTCAAATCCGGTAGAGGATTTAGGAAAAATATTCTCATCATACTGAAATTTAATCAAAAATTTTTATTCAGGGTGATTTTAATAGCGCTTTTCTGATCTTTTATGTAAAGAAGATTTGGAGGAAGTTTAAAGATGCAGTTGTAGATAAGTGGGAGTAATTGGAGGTAATCTTAAATAGGGGCTTTGGAAGTTATCATGGTAAAGTGTTTTCCTAAAATCTGATGACTGGCTATAACAGAAATAAAAAAGAAAGAGAAAGTTAAAGCTTAAATGCTGTGTCAAAAATTTTTATCCTACCAATGCAAGAGGTAATTGACAATTTTTAGTCATATTTATTTGACAAAGAACTTAAAAAATGTTTTGAAAAGGTCTTTAGATTTTTCTTTAGAAAAGTTAGGAGATTCACTATATTCTGAACTCATAGAAATCGTAAAGATTTCCATATTTTCGTACAAAATACATAGATTTATAAAAAGTAGTTTTTATGGAAAAACATAAGATTGTTGTATGTGACGGAGTTGATAAAGCTGGTGTAGAGATTTTGAGGGAACACTTTGAAGTTGATGAGAGAAAAAAGTTGGATGAAAATGAACTAATAGAGTTATTATCAAGTGGAGGTTATGCTGGAATCATAGTAAGGTCAGCGACAAAGATAACATCAAAGGTTATAGAAGTTTCAAAGAATTTGAGAGTCATAGGGAGAGCCGGTATTGGGGTGGACAACATAGATGTAAAAGCTGCAACCGAGAAAGGTATAGTTGTTATGAACACACTTGGTGCAGCTAACACTACGGCGGAACATACTATAGCTCTTTTATTCTCAGTTGCGAGAAAAATTCCTCAAGCTTATGAATCTGTAAAGAACGGAAGATGGGAAAAGGAAAGATTTGTCGGCAGGGAGCTTTATGGTAAAACAATAGGTGTGATAGGATTAGGTAATATAGGTAAGAGGGTTGCAGAGATATCAAAGGCGATAGGTATGAATGTTATATTCTACGATCCTTATGTTGATGATCCAAGATTTGAAAAAGTTTCATTTGATGATTTACTTGCTAGATCTGACATAATAACAGTTCATGTTCCTTTGAATGAGAAGACAAAAGGTCTAATAGGAGAGAATGAGATCAAAAAAATGAAGGATGGAGTAATAATTATAAACTGTGCTCGTGGGGGTATTATAGATGAATCCGCTGTTTCAAAGTATGTAGATGAAGGGAAGATTTTGGGTGCGGCTTTTGATGTTTTCTCAAAAGAGCCTATAACCCCAGATAATCCATTGATAGGCAAGGCAAATGTTGTTCTGACTCCTCATCTTGGGGCATCAACTGTTGAAGGTCAAAGAAACGCGTCTGTTGAGATATGCAATAAGATTGTGAAATTCTTGAAAGACGGTGTAATAGAAGACGCAGTAAATTTCTTCCCAATACCTCAAGATAAGAAACCTGTTTTTGAGCTTTCTGAAAAAATTGGTTCTTTTGTATCACAAGCTTTTCCATATACCACAAAGGAGATAAGGATAACATCTTCTTCTCAAGAAGATATGCATATCGCAAAGTCTGGTGTGCTTTTTGGTTTTTTCAAAAATATAATAGGTTCGGAGACAGTAACAGCCTTAAATGCCGAAAGGATAGCAAAATCCAAAGGTATAACAATAGCAGAAAGACATCAGGTATCACAAGATTACAAAATAAAGATATCTGTTCAGATATCAACTGACAAGGGTGAATTTTCGGTAAGTGGGGCAATAGTTGGCAGGTCTTTAAGGTTGGTTGAAATAAATTCTATACAGCTTGAAGCTCCTGCTGGAGGAAATATAATATTCTCGCAGAACGAAGATGTTCCGGGAGTAGTTGGGAAAATCGGTACTTTTCTTGGTGAAAAGAATATAAACATTGCATCCATACATCTTGGGAGGGAGAAACCCGGTGGGAGAGCTATAGCTCTGATAGCAGTAGATCAGACCTTGGATCAAGGTTTGATAAGGCAGCTTGAGTCTATACCGCATATAATAAGGGCTGTGTTTGTAAAAATATAAAGGTGGAATTGTGAACAGGGTCAGGAAATCCTTTTTCCTTATCGCGTCAGTGTTTCTCATCTTCTCGCTTATGTATCTTATTCTTCTGAAAATGATGTCATTTGGTCCAAAGCTTTACAGCATTTCAAGATTTGACGATAACCTGGTTTTGATCAAGAAAGCTTACGATAAATGCAAGAGGGGAGAGGGACAGAAGGTAGGAACATACTCAATACTCACATTTGACTCTCCAGAATCAAAAACTAGGATCAAAAGAAAATTTGTTCTTGATAAGGACTGTAGCATAAAGCTTTTTGTTTACTGATACTTTGAATTCGAACTAAGCTTTGTATCTTTTTTCCATTTCAGCAGCTAATGCTTTTGATTCTTGATTCAAATTATCTTCCATATATTTTTTCATGTAGCTTTCAACAACTTTTCTGACAAGGATGTTAAAGTTTAGCGTCAATTCACCTTCTATTATTCTTCTCGTTTTATTGCCCTCTGGAATAAGTTTTATCTTACCTTGAAATCTCACCTTATCTGACATGAAAACAGGTATCATTTCAAATTCATATTCTTTTCTATCTGGATAATATTTTGTTATTTCATACCACTTGAGCATATCTGGCTTTACTGCACCTTTGACTACATCTGGGATTTCGGCTTCACCTTCATAAAGTACTTTACGGTATATGTGGTCCCCTCTTTTTTCTTGTTCAAGGAGCTTTCTTTCCTTAACATTAGGGAGCTTTTGAACAACAGATTTTATAACTTCTGGATCATTCCATAATTCATCAAACTTATCTATTGGTATATTAAATATATGCTCCATTTTTATCTTCATAACTTTATCCCTCCTTCTTTATTTATTTTAAAATTTTCTTAAAAGATCAGGTAGATGATTTTTTCAAAAATTCATTACGCAAAATTTTCTTTTGCATTTTTGAGGAATGAGTTGAGTGATAATTCTGTTATTGCAACATGGCAATTGAAAATTACTTTTTAACAAATGGCAAACTTGAGACATATCCATAATTTACTTTATTTCTTGTTATGACTTTAACCTTATCTCCTTCTTTGACCTCTTGTTTGAATCTTGCAAAAGAAATAGGTCTTCTCAAGATTGGGGAAAAGACGGATGAGGTAATATATCCGGGTGGTTCTGTTTCATCTTTTGTTGATGGGATCGGGAAGTTATCCCATACGACGCCGCGCAGATAAGTAGTTTTTTTCTGTGCAATTTCTTTCATAAGATTATATCTTTCAAAATTTGGCTCTACGAACTTTTCAAGATGCGAGAAGAAGACTGTATCTTCTTCTGTAAGGTCAAGTCCGTAAAGAATAAGTCCAGCTTCGAGGCGTAGGATATCCCTTGCAGCGAGCCCACATGGAATTATACCAAAGGTAGTAATAGTATCCCAGAAAGCAGGAGCTAAATCTTTGCTTGCGTAGATTTCAAAACCGTCTTCACCTGTGTATCCGGTTCTTGAGATGAAAAATCCATCTTGTTCTATGAAAGAGAATCTTTTGACAGAAGCTAATTTATCGGAAACATCTGGAAAGATCTTTTTTTGCGACATCAAAGAGATTAACTTTAAGGTTTTTTCTCTTGATTTTGCTCCTTGCACCGCAATAAAGAAAGTGTCTGAAGATATATCTTTTAAATCTACATCAAAACCATTGTTTGTAATCTCTTGTTTCATCAGATCTATATCTTTTTCTTTTCTGCTTGAATTGACTATAGCTATGTATTCAGTTTCGCTTTTCCTGAAAATAACGACATCATCTATAACTTTTCCTTCTTCAGAAACAAGGAATCCATAGAACCCCTTGAGGTCCTGTTTTAGGTCTCTGGTAAATATTTTTCTGAAGAGTTTGTATGCATCTTGACCTTCCACTTTTAACCTTCCCATGTGAGATATGTCAAAGAATCCGATGTCATATCTGACCTTTTGGGCTTCGTTTATAGCAGATCCAAAGTGTAGTGGTAGTTTCCATCCAGCGAAATCTGTAAAGTGCGCCAGAGCTTTTTCCTCAAACTCAAAAAAGGGAGTTCGTTTTTGTTCCATATGCAGAAAAATTTATAATTTGATTTTATTTTGATAATTTCGCATAAACTATCGGAAGAAATTTTGATGCTTTGAAATTTCCACGAAATGGTATGTTTTGAATGATTTTATTGAGCTCATGAGCAGAAACTCCAACATACCTCACAGAATACTTTATAACATATCTTGCAAAAAATTTGTATATAAGCGATGATATCTCAAAAATTCTATCTATATTTGAGTAGCTAGTGGATTTATCTATCTCAAAGCAGAAGAATTTACCCCCTTTTTTGAGGACTCTATATACTTCATTTAATCCCTTTTTGATATCCTCCCAGTGCTTTATTGAGAAATTTGAAATAACGATATCAAAGGTTTCATCTTGGAATGGTATTTCAAGAGCGCTTGATTTAACTATTTTTATGTTAGGGTTTTTTCCTATTATTCTTTTTGCCTCTCTGATCATTTCATCTGAGGGGTCTATGCCAAAAACTTTGAGCTCAGGATAGACTTGATTGATAATGAGAGGGAAGTGTCCTGGACCTGTTCCGACATCAAGAAGGTTTTTTGCCTTTTCAAGCTCATCTTGAAGTAAGATTTCAAGGGAGTAGAAGAAGTATTTTGATACATTTACACCAACCTTGTTATAGAATAGAGCTGGGATTTTGGTAAATGGACCTTTTATTATTCCATTTGTGGTGGGCGCGGGCGGGATTGAACCGCCGACCTCCGCCTCGTCAAGACGGCGCTCTCCCACTGAGCTACGCGCCCATAATTCTAAAACTTTAAACCAAAAAACAAATTTATAGTGTTTTCCTAAAGCTTTCCAAAAAATATCTCTATCCAAAAAAATATTTATTATCGTGAAGAGAATCAAATTTATTTGAAAAGTTTGGAAATGCACTATAATAAAATTTCAATGCTTTGTTGCAAAGTTCAAAATAATCTTTTCATTTAGACTTCAAAAGAATATATCTAAACATTTTTATGTAAGCCGACAGAAATAATAAACTATATGAAGAATGAAATTGTGCTATTCATAGCGAAGTTATTGTGTCAATGAAAGAAAGTGTATTGTTTATATCATAACTTTATTTAGTGAGAAACTTCCATAAATCACCCTGCATCCCTACGACTTTGATTATATGGAACATCCTGTATAATTCTTGTGTATTTCTTTACTATTCAAGAATTTTTAACCTTATTCTTTAGAATGCTTATTTTCTATATAGATGGAAAAATCAAGAAACAGAGGAAGAAACACTAAAAAAGAAACTTCAAGAATGTTAGAGAACCTGATCTTGAGGCAAGAGAAAACTGATGAACAAATAAGACAAACATACAAGATGATAGAAGAACTAAAAC
>CAZRNR010000043.1:0-17484 GCA_964601505.1 uncultured bacterium
AATTATAATCCGAAACTGACTCAAGTATTTGCAATTCATCTCAACCATGTAGAGGATTGAGACTTCTCGCAAGATTCAGTTTAAAGAGTTTTATCCTGGAAGGTGAAAACAGGGGATAAATAATAGTGGATGATAAAAGATACAAAGCTATAAGAAAATAAAATATTTTTTCTCATTCTTCCATTTTACTTATCATTGGTCCAGATGATTGGAACACTTCATAAAGATATAAGATTTTTAAATTTAAATCATCTTAAGAATCTGTTGTATAAAATTTAGAATTATGAATAAATATAGGTTAAGGCTTAAACTTTCTATAAGGTTTGTATTGTTTTTCTTCCCTTTTCTTATAGGAGATATAATTATCCCGATCGTTTTTCTCTACCTTATAAATCAGGTTCCAAATCCTACACCTGCTTTGACTTTGCTGAAATACTTGATAATAGGTATTTTTGGTTTTTATTTTTTTGTTATAATTGGTCTTATGGTGGGAGCAATATATTACGCGGAAAGACCAGTAGTTAAATTCTTGAATAAGTTAAAAGATATTATTCAAAGGAACTCAGAGGAGCTTTTGAATGAAGAAGATTTCACACAGGATTTTATATTTTTGAAGTTTGAAGATGAATTTACTGATTTAGCCAAGACCATAAATGATCTTATAAGGTTTCTACTTGAGAAGAAAAAGTCTGTTGAGAATCTTTCAGTGGAAATAATAAATGCTGGTGTAAAAGCTTCATCTTACGCTCTGCAGATTAAATCAGGTTCTGATTTGGTTTCAAAGGAAGTAGAAAGGTCGTCGATGAATTTTGATGGTTTGAAACAGTCTATTGTAGAGATAACGAATAGAATAGAGCATATAGCTCATTCCATAGATAATCTCAGGGAATTTTCTAAAAGTGGTAAAGACAAGATATCTGGATCGCTTTCATCTATGACAAAAGTTATAGAAACGATCAGTCAGGTTGCGGAAATAGCAGATAAAATATCTTCTGTTATGAAAAAGGTAAATGAATCTGTTTCTTTCATCGAGGATGTGACAGATCAGGTGGATTTGCTAGCCTTAAATGCAGCTATAGAAGCGGCCCGAGCGGGGGAACATGGGAGAGGTTTTGCCGTGGTTGCAGATGAAGTCAGAAAACTTGCAGATAGAACTAGGAAGTCGGCTGTTGAGATAAAGCAGAATATAGAGGAAGCAGGAAAGGTAGTAGATAGCGCGGTTCAACTCATTATTTCTTTAAAAGGTGAAGCTGAAGGAATAATCAGAGTCTCTGATCTTATTGTAAGCGAGTTTGAAAATATGGTATCAGGTATATCAAAAATACATGAGAATACCGCTGCTGTATCATCTGCTGCTGAGGAGCAGGAAGCAATAATCAAAGAGGTCGTTAAATCTGCAGAAAGTGTTTCAAGGTCTGTTGAGGATTATAAAAAAGTCGCAGAAGATTTATATGAGTTTTCAAGGGAGCTTTCAAAATTAACTGAAAAGCTTAAAGTTATATTCAGCCGTTAGATAATTTAATAAAGGTGAAAAATGCTATATCTTATTTCCTTATTTTTAAACTTAAACCTATGAAATCGAATGTGTTTAAATTTTCCCTAATATTTTTGATCTTTTTTTTGGGTGTTTTCAGTCATGTTGCGCGGGGACATGAAGAACAAGAGAATAACGAAGGAATTCAAGTCTATAAAATTTTTGATCCATCAAGGATTTTTGAACATATGCATAATAAAGTTGTTCATTTCCCGATCGCTTGTGGTATGGTTTCAGCTTTGTTTGAAATAATATCTTTCAGATTTTCGTATTTTTCTACTCCAGCGAACATTTTGTTAGGAATTTCTTCTTTGAGTGCAATAGGGGCTTTCTTGTCTGGAAAATCAATCGAGGAAGAATATGAAAGGGAAGTAAAAGATAATTCTATCCTTCACAGTGCTCTGGAGCTACATGAAACTTTTGGTTTCGTTACAATGATAGTTTATTCTCTTGCCTTAGTTCTTAAATTCATACCAAAGATGCAAAGAGTTGCTTCCGTTATTGTGATACTTATGGTGCCTATAATAGGTATTACTGGTTATCTTGGGGGACTTTTAGCACATTAAAATATTTTTTAATTTTGTTTCATGTAGAATTTAAATTCAATCAAGTACATGCTTTTGTGGTATTATACATGTGAAAATTCCTTCAAAGACTTTTTCATCTTTTCTAAAAGATGCAACCTGTACTTTTATTTTTCTGCCCTCTTGTGATATAACCTTTGCTTTTGATATTATTATATCTCCAACTTTTGTTGGCTTGAGGAATTTCACTTCTGCCCCTGCAAGGACAACTAATGGGTGATTAACAGCAACCATTGCTGCATAATCTGCTGCCGAAAAAGTAAATCCACCGTGAACCAATCCTCTTTCATCAACAGCCATTTCATCGGTAAGCTCGATCTCAATTTCAGATTCACCTTCTTCCAATTTTATGATTCTTCCGCAGTATTTTGGATTAGCTTTCGTATGTGTTTTTTGTTCCATCGGCTGATATTATATTTCTATTTCCCATTTACCAAGTCCATACTTTGGCTGAATTACAGTATTTAGCTTGAGTTTTTTGACTATATCATCAATTTTCTTATAGTTTTCGGGAGAGACTTTTATTGTTTTTCCTTTGTGTTTTGCTATTTTGAGCATAGTTGTATGAAGGTTCAATATATCTGAATTCACAAAACCTTCGTTGCATGTTGGACATCTTGACATGAGAGTTTTCTTTAAGCTGTAGCCGGATTTTTTTCTTGATATTTCAAGAAGTCCAAGTCTTGTCAGCCCAAATACTTTTGTTTTATCCTTTGATTTCTCCGCTAATCTTTTTATTTCGTTTATCATTTTGTTCTTGAGTTGTTTGCTTTTTATATCTATCAGGTCTATTATTATTATCCCACCAATCCTTCTGAGCTCAATTTGCCTTATCGTTTCTCTTATAGCCATGAGATTAGCTTGGTAAGCCGTTATATCTAAATTTTCTGCCCCGGTAAAAGAAGCTGTATTAACATCTATAGCCGTAAAAGCCTCCGTTTCATTAAAAATAAGCCTTATCCCACCTTCTATTTCTATTTCATCTTTGAGAAGATTAAAAAACTCATCCTCAAGTTTGTATTTGGAAAATATAAAGGGTTCTTCTTCATAAACAAATTCAATTTTATCTACCATTTTAGGTATGTATTCCTGAACAGTCTCTTTAATTTTGTTGAGTGTTTCCTTTGAGTTGCTTATAAACTTTCTAATGTTAGATGAAGCAAATTCTCTGACAGTTTTCTGGATTGTATCTGTATCTGACCAAAGGAGCGTTGGAGGGGGAACAGTTTCTATCTTTTGTTTTATTTCCTTCATCGATTTGTAAATACGGTTAAAATCTTCTATGATTAATTCTTCCGGGATGTTTTCTGCTTCTGTCCTTGCAACAACCCCGAATTCGCCATTTATATCTTCATGAAGTTTTTGAACTATCTTTTTGAGGCGATTCCTTTCATACTTAGATTTTATCTTCTTTGAAACTCCGTTTTTCTTTTCAAAGGTGAGAACTATGTATTTTCCAGGTAAGGTTGGATTGTCTGTTACTTTTGCTCCTTTACCATCTATGCTTTCTTTTTTCACTTGTATTACTATCTCTTGTCCAACTTTGTATTCACTTGTTTTCTCTTTTGAAGGAACAAACATATAAACATTTCTTTCTGCACCAACATTTATAAAAACTGCCTGCAACGATGGTATTACATCTTGTATGATTCCCTTGTATATGTTCCCAACACTTACTTCTTGCTTTAGCTCAGGTATTTCTATTATAAAATCCTTAACTATTCTGTTTTCACTTACGCATATTCTTGTCCAGTATGGTAGTTCTTCTACATATATTTCTTGCCCGCTTGATAGATCCTTTTTTATATCCTCTTGAACTTCCTTTGGTAAATCCTTTTCATCAGTTATGTTCTTGTTTTGGGCATCCATTTTTTATGCACTCCAAAAGTTCTTTTCTAAATATTTTTACTATTTTCTTAGCTGGCAAAGATCCTGCATCAACATGAGCACATATGGCGGTTCCAGGGATACTAGATGCTATATCTTCTATCGTCTCTATATCTTTCTCTTCCGCTTTACCTTTAACTATCTTCTCAAAAAGATACTCAAGAAACCTTGTTCCCTCTCTACAAGTTGTGCATTGGCCACATGATTCTTCTGCGTAAAATTTTACCATGTTCAGAGCAACTTTCGCAACACATTGACATTCACATACTACAACTACAGAGGCTGTTCCTAAAAATGATCCAAACGATGCTATGGATTCAAAATCTAATGTTGCTTTTTCAACTTCTTCTGGGGTAAGAGGAGGTGCTGACGTTCCGCCAGGTATAACCATCTTTATACCCTTCCCGCAAGAGGTTCCACCTGCAATTTCTATAAGTCTCTTTAGTGGGAAACCCATAGGTAGCTCGTATATCCCTGGGTATTTTACATTTCCCGATATGCAAAATAGTTTGTTTCCTGTGCTTTTTTCTTTTCCAATGCTTTTGAACCAATCTGCTCCGTTCTTTATTATCATCGGAATTGCTGCAAGTGTTTCAACATTATTAACACAGGTTGGATAGTCTAAATATCCTTTCTGAGCAGGATATGGAGGTCTTGGTCTTGGATGTCCCCTTTTTCCCTCAAGAGAATTGAGCAACCCTGTCTCTTCTCCAACTATGTATGCTCCAGCACCTTGCATAAGCTCTATACGGTAATCTATACCAAACTTCTCTTTTACATAAGGCTTTGCCTCTTCAATTGCTTTCCTAATCACTTGAGCCTCTTTGAAATATTCTCCTCTTATGTAGATAATCAATTCCCTTGTACCTATAGCGTGTCCTGCTATCATCATCCCCTCAAGTAATAGATGCGGAGTAAAAGACAATATGTATCTATCTTTAAATGTGGCTGGTTCACCTTCATCAGCATTACATACTAGAAATTTTCTCCCTTCTTTCGGTATAAAGCTCCATTTCATCCCTGTTGAGAATCCAGCCCCACCCCTTCCCCTTATGCCTGACTTTTTCACCTCTTCTATCACTTCATCCGCTTTCATATTCAAAGCTTTTTTGAGTGATTCATATCCTCCAGATTCAAGATAGGCTCTCAAAGATGCATCTTTTTTCAAAAATAGGTTAGTAAATACCGGATTAAACCCGTCTATTGAACCTCTTATTTTCTCTATCGAACTTTCAATGTTTACTTCTACCATAATCCTATCAAAGAGGAGGATCTTTTTATATTATGATATCGTTTAGGAACTCAATGAAGAGCTGGGTTGATTGCTGAAAAAATTTGTTATTTCCGCTCTTCTCCCTTAGAGCATTTTCAATATCTCTTATTTTATCTTTGGTTATAGTTTTTATCTTGTTTTCATTTAGGGTTTTTCTAATAAAAGCAAGAACACTCCTTCTCTTATCAGAAGCTCCAGGATATCCTTTGATTTCTTTTTTTATATATTTTTCAAAATATTTCCAGCTGAGCTTCCAGTCAAATGGTAACATCTTGAACTTCTCGCCTTGCATAAGACCCTCCTTTTTCAGATTTATATACATTGATGAAAATAATTGTAGTATTTTCAGATTTTTTTGTGTTATATTATACTCAGTAGTTTGTCTGTGAAAGAAATTCAAAAAATGTGAAATGAGATCTTGATTTGAAAAAAATAAAAAGCAATATGGTAATGTGTGATAGGTGGATAAAAAAGATGGCAAGAGAATATAAGATGATTGAACCATTTGAGGAGTCTTTGGTTGCCAAAGGTAAGGTTTCTTACGGTGTATCTTCATATGGATATGATTTTAGGGTTGCAGATGAATTCAAAATATTTACAAATGTTGCTTCCACAATAGTTGACCCAAAGAACTTTGACGAAAGATCATTTGTGACTATCAGGGGAGATTTCTGTATAATACCTCCAAATTCTTTTGCTCTAGCAAGATCTGTTGAGTATTTCAGAATACCTAGAGATGTTTTAGGTATATGCGTTGGGAAATCAACATATGCAAGGTGCGGAATTATAGTAAATGTCACTCCACTTGAACCGGAGTGGGAAGGGTATCTGACAGTTGAGATATCAAATACAACTCCTTTGCCAGCTAAAGTTTATGCCTTTGAGGGAATAGCCCAGCTTATATTCCTTAAGGGAAATGAAGTCTGTGAAATTTCATATTCTCAAAGGAAGGGAAAATATATGAAACAAAAGGGTATAGTCCTACCTCATGTTGAAGGAGCTTGAGAACTTAAGACAGAAAATAGATAAAATAGACAAGAAGATAGTTGAACTTCTTGATGATAGAGCTTCGGTTGCTAAGAAAATATATTTGTTGAAACGCAAAAACAATATACCAGTTTTTGATGTCTTGAGAGAAGACGAAAAAATATCGTGGGTTCAAAGCTGTGTTAAACATTTTCCTAAAGATTCTGCAAGAAAGGTTTTTGTAGAGATATTTTCTGGAACAAGAAAATTAGCTAAGGATATGAAGGTTGCATATCTTGGGCCTGAAGGGAGTTTTTCACATCTAGCTGCAGTTAATGTTTTCGGCTCATCCGTGGAATTTTTACCAGAAGATCTTTCTGGTATATTCGAAAAAGTACAAAGATCTGATGTAGATTATGGGGTTATCCCAATAGAAAACTCAAGAGATGGACTTGTTGGAGAAACTTTAGACCTTTTACTTGAAAGTAAAGTAAAGATAATATATGAGGTTTCTATGAAAGTCTCCTTTTGTTTCTTTTCTAATGCCGATAGCTTAAAGAATGTTAAAAGGATATATTCTCACCAAAAGGCTATAATTCAGTGTTCAAAATGGATAAGAGAAAACTTAGGAAAGGTTGATGTGGTATATACAAGCTCAACTTCTGATGGAGCTAAGAGAGCCTATGAAGATATTGAAGGAGGAGCTATAGCATCGGAAGAAATATCAAAAATAATGAATTTCAAAATTTTCTATAAAGACATCCAAGATTCTGTGGATGAGAGGACTGATTTTGCTATTATATCAGCTGACGAGGATATTTTTGTTTCTCCGAAAAGGAAGATTTTGAATCCAAGAATCTCTTTTTGTTTTTCCGTTTTAGATGAGCCTGGGGCTTTGTTCAAGGCACTCTATCCAATAGCTAGGAGGAAAATAAATATGAAAAAAATACATTCAAGACCAGATAAAATAACAAAAAGATATAATTTTTTCGTGGAAATAGAAGAACCTAGGAATGAGAAAATTGTATATAAAACTTTTGAAGATATAAAGAAAAACTCGGTTTTTTTTAGAGTATTCGGTAAATATCCTTATAAGGTTATCTGAAAGATATTATAAGGCTATCTGAAAAACATTCTCTTTAAGATTTTTCCATTATTCTCTCAAAAACCGTTGACATCAGAACAGGTATAAGGATTGTTCCTTGAAAGAATTTTCTCACCCTGTAAAAGAAGTATTGGGAACACCTGATATCCTGAGAAACACAAGGAGAGCCAAAGAAATCAAGGAAATTTGTAGAAGGGATTTACTAAACTTAAGTGCTGTGTCAAAAGATTTTTATCCTCTACTTAAAAATTTATGCTAGAGGAAATTGACAATTTTTGGTACATATTTATTTGACAAAGCACTTAAGTTTTATGGAGCTTATAATGAATCTTCAAATCAATCAGAGGGTTGTTATTCTTTCTTGTAGATGAATAAAACTATTTTAGTATAGATGAATAAATACATATTTATGAAGCTAAAAGATGGAATTAGGAGCTTTTCCGAAAAATCCTGGCCTGCACCAATGCCAAATCTTCCAAAAACATTACATTACTCCAAATTGTGAAAAGATGTTCAAAAGATTTTTACCTATTATTTGAATGAAGATATTTACCTCAAAATTATTTGGTTTTTGGTATCCTTGACCAATTATGTTTCCTCTATATGCAGCTGGAACCGATGATCTTAGAAAGTCTTTATTTATGAAAAGAAATCCATAGATATCTGGACTTTGTAGCATCACATATGGCAAAATTGAAAATATTCCGTCCTGGGGTATTGGTTCATATTTGATATTCATAGCAGCGTTCCTCTTTTTCGTAAAGTGCTGTTCATCTGCAAAATATAGACTTCCTCTACAGCCAGATTGGATCGTATTACCACTGAGATCCATTATTTCCTCCTTCAATATACAAAATCTTACACAATCTTTTTCATTCCTTTCTATGCATATTTCTTGTTGATCTTTTTGATCTCGACAATCTTCTCCACAGTAGTTGTCACAAGCTTTACCTTCGACCGAAATCGGAGTTAATACGCATTGCTGATACCTTATATTGCACCTCTCGTCTGATTTTTTGAAGCAGTATCTTGTTTTTGGGTATTTACAAAAAAGCATGAATATAGGATTATCCTCTGCTAGTGGTGAGACATTTGGAGATTCAGATATACATTCCCACTCGACTATAAAATTATTATCTTTTGTCCAAGCTGGTAGGATATCTCTTATGCTTACTGGCTTATCAAACAATGCTTTTAGAGAAAAACCTATCTGGTCTGGGATTATACCTTTTATAAAGCCCGATATAAAACCAGGGTTTATGATACTTCCTATATTTGAAAGAAGGTTAGGAGGTAATCCGCGCCCTCCGACTGCTGATACTATTGTGTTTATTATAGTATCAAATATTCCTGTTTTCAGGATAGCAACAATTAAAAATGATGTTATTTCTGCTATGTCTCCCCATTTGGTCATGGTACCTTCATCAACACTTTTAATTATATTACCAAAAAAATACTTGAGATCTGGAGGTGGTATGTTTATTGATGCTACCATCTTCCCCTTCTTATCTGTTAGTTCCTTATCGTAAAAATAAGTTGAGGAAGTCGGAAAAGAAATTAGGCCAACTTTCTCGCTTTCACCAGATATTTCAAGGCTTATTACATCATCATCTTGATCATCTTGTTCAGCAAGTATGGAATCATAGAATTTTATCCCATATTCTGACATCTTTTTTATAGATAGTGGTATATCTTCTTTCATGTACTGCAAACCCCGTTTTTGTTCTATGCCTAGGAATGTCTCTCTTTCATTTAAAATGAATGGTATAATATTCATTATCACTATTTTTGGGTCCTTCTGTATAGCTGCTAGGCCACCAATTTCTTCTATATAATTATATATCCTTGCCATATTTCTTACATCGACGTGTATGTCAATTGAAATTATTAACTTTAACACACTTTCAACTAACCTAAACAGAGAAGAAAATAAAGCTGCGTCAGTCTTATCAACCTCTCCAGTTATTGAGATTTGCCAGAATATCGTATCTTTGAATTTTATTGTCCATGTTATTCTCTCAATATAAAAACTCCAGTCTTCTGGAGATTCTGCAGCTATATCAGAGTTTTCAAGGATAAGAGATATTGGTTGTAGAAGGTTTGAATCTACTACATAAAAGATTATATCATTTAGAGTGGGTTGATCATTTTGTGATTCCGCATCGGTTTTCAATCTTGGTGAAAATCCTCCTATAACCTGAACTATTATGTTCCCGATCTCAATAACCACTCTCTCTACTTGCTTGAAGAGAACCATGGCTTGTACCATGGCCATTCCCATCCTCGCTCTTGGATTTCTCGGATCCTTCTCTATAACCTTTGAGAAATAATGTGATGCATTTACCAGATCGTCATTTTGCAGGCTCTCTATACCTTTTCTTATAATGGAATCTATATTTTCCTCCTTTTTCTTGCATTGTGAATATGAAAGAGTAATCAATAAGAGTATAGAGATAAATCTTTTCATCCTTTTTATTTAATTTAATGTAAGAAAGTTTATTATTCCAGAAATCGTGAAAATATACTAATTCTTGTTTTTTCCTTGAGCAATTGATTTGAGATACTCCTCAATAAATTCGTTTATTTCGCCATCAAGAACTTTCTCTGCCTGTGTTGTTTCGTAGCCTGTTCTGTGATCCTTTACAAGCTTATATGGGTGAAGTATATAGCTCCTTATTTGGTTTCCCCAGCCTATTTCCTTCTTTTCAACTAAACTCTCTTTTTCTTCCTGTTTTTTCTTCATTTCAAGCTCATAGAGTCTTGATTGTAATATTTTCATTGCTATCTGTTTATTTTTGTATTGAGATCTTTCGTTTTGACACACAACTACGATACCTGTCGGGATATGTCTTATTCTCACAGCCGAATCTGTTTTATTCACATGCTGCCCTCCGGGACCAGAAGCCCTAAAAGTTTCAATGATTAGATCATCTGGATTTATTTTTATTTCTATGTTATCATCTATTTCAGGATAAACTGTCACGGCTGCAAATGATGTGTGCCTTCTTCTTGAAGCATCAAATGGTGATATTCTTACAAGTCTGTGTATTCCTGATTCCCCTTTTAAAAATCCGTAGGCAAATTCTCCTTCAATGAGGATGGTTACGCTTTTTATTCCAGCTTGCTCTCCTGGTAACTTATCTATTATTTTAACTTCAAATCCTTTCTCTTGTGCCCAGCGCATATACATTCTCAAGAGCATACCTGCCCAGTCCATACTTTCTGTTCCCCCAGCTCCTGGAGTTATTTCAACTATAGCATTTGATCTATCATGCTTTTCTGAAAGCATAAGTGTAAACTTTAGGTCCCATACATTCTTCCTTGCCTTTGGAATTAACTCATGTAGTTCCTTCAGAATATCCGGATCTGGCGTCTCCTCCCACATCTCAAGAAGTCCTTCCATATCTTCAACCGATTTTTCCGCTTCTTCAATTCTTTTTATCTCTCCCTCAATCATTTTTTTCCTTTTGAGAAGTTCAGATATCTTGCTATGATCTTTCTCTGATTCAAGAATTTTGTCTATATTTTGTATCTCTTCCAAAAGCTTCTCCTTGTTTAGTAATTCTTTTAAACTACTAAAGGTGTTTTTTATCTCTATAATCTCGTTTTGTATTACCTGTATGTTTTTCTCCAAAGCCATAAAAAGATTTAATTTATTAGAAATTAGAGCCTTTCTTGTTTTTCCTGCTTTCTTTTTGTTAGACAGAACTATTATTATGAACTTGAGATGTTTTCTGGAATAGTAGAGCGTACAGGGATAGTTAGAAAAATATTAGATCTTTCAGGAGGAGGTAAGAAAATTTTTGTTCAAGCTCCTCTAAAGGTTAGATTAGGTGATTCTATTTCTGTTAACGGTGCATGCCTTACAGTTTGCGGTTTCAAAAATGGAATCCTGGAGTTTGACTTATCTCCTGAAACATTGCAGAGAACAAATCTTAGATATTGCTCAGTCGGTGATCATTTAAATCTTGAAAGATCCCTTAAATTTAATGGAACAGTTTCCGGACACCTTGTTCAAGGTCATATCTTGACTACAATTAAAATCCTCTCTATAAAACATAAAGGAGATTTTCATGAGTTTGAATTTGAAATGAAAAATGAGATAAAACCATATATCATTCACAAGGGATTTGTAGCTCTAGATGGTATATCTCTAACGGTATCTGAAATATCAAGAAGATCTTTTTCAGTCCAGATCATTCCTCTGACATACAAAATAACTAATCTAAAGTTTAGAAAGGAAAATGACCAGGTAAATTTTGAACCGGACATGTTTGTAAAAACAATAGTAGATAGACTTTTGGAGATAGTAAAAGATAAGAGAACCTTCAGATCTTTAATGAGTAGAGGAAAGTAGAAAAGTTTTTATGCCAGAATAAATCAAAAATCAAAAATT
Organism: uncultured bacterium; assembly: GCA_964601505.1. Taxonomy (GTDB): domain Bacteria; phylum Calescibacteriota; class Calescibacteriia; order Calescibacteriales; family Calescibacteriaceae; genus DRWZ01. The sequence continues at coordinate 11,746 of CAZRNR010000043.1, forward strand.
TTAAAATCAAGTATATGACAAGAAATCTTTTTATTGTTTTTTGGTTCTTGTTAGGATTACAGTTTTGCTCCTCACAACAAGGAGAAAAAGATTTTAAAATAAGCGAGTATAGAAATGTAGGAGATGATAAAGTGAGTATTGTTTTAGATTTCGTTGGGAATCTGGAACCAAGGAAAACAGTAAGGTTTTTTGCAGTAGGGCACAGAATAGATATCAAAAAGCATCTTGAGAACGAACAGACATTCTATGAATCTTATAAAAAATACATGGACATAATAAAACCTTATTTTTCAAGAAGATATATAAACTTTGTTGTTTTTGAAGAGCATGCGGGATTGCCGCTTATTTTCTTTGGAGAAAGGGGAAAAACAGCAAGAGAACAAGCAAAAAAAGCTTTTGAGGCTTCGGTTTATATCTTTCCGAAGTTGTCCCAAACTATATCTTACTACACTAAAAAATTTCCGGATGTTTCAACTCTACAGGGAAGACAATTATTTTTAGCCCTTACAGATACAACATGGAGAGTTTTTTACAATACATTTTCATCTCTTGCGAAAGAATACGGGGTATATGTGGCCTCGTGTCAAAACACCTCGTATCCTGCTATTGAAAAGAAGTCATCAGGTGATATAGAAAAGTTTGTAGATGAAGTTATTCAAGATAGAACGTTTTATTACGAAGCTACAACATCAGATGTATGGAATACGTGCTTTATATTTTCTCCAGATGGTCAGATAGTTCATAAAACGAGAAAGGTAAATCTTGTTCCATCTGAGAAAAACGATTTGCAGTTTTCATCGGGTAGATACGAAGAACTTGAGGTTTTCAGAGTTCCCGGAACAGAGTTAGATGTTTGTATTGCAATTAGTTTAGATGCTTTTGTTCCAGACTACATAAGGATTCTTGATGAAAAAGGGTGTGATGTTTTACTTCAACCAGATGCAAATGCTGGAGCTTGGGCTGGAATGGGAGGACTTGGCTACTGGCAGACCTATGAGTGGATTGTTTCTACTTTAGGAAGCATACAAACACAGTATTATATAGGTTGCACAAATCCCCATGTTGCTTTATTCCTTGAAGGTAGAGAAAGAAGGTGCGATTTTCAGAAGATACAAATAAGCTGGAAGAAGAGCATATTATTCAATGTAAATCCTATGATGACTGGTAACCTCTTTGATACAGTATTTGACGGACAAACTGCGATAACTGGCAGAGATGGAAGAGCCAGAAGAAACATAAACTATATAGGGAATCCTCCAATTGATGAAATGAAATTCAACGGTGAGCTAAATTTCCCGGAAGGTGGTTTTATAGTTCTCGGACCATGGAGTTTTGATATAAACAATACACTATCACTGGAGGAGCAGCAAAGAATAGCTCGTGAATATCAATCCTCTTTGTCACAAGGAGGACAAAATGAGAATAAATATATATCAACAGTTGTAGGAGCAGATTTATCTGTTCAGTGATGCTTTGTGATTCCCAAGATAATTTCGCAAATACTTTCCTGTTATGCTTTTCTCCTCTCTGATTATCTCTTCTGGATAGCCCTGAGCTATAACATATCCTCCTTTTTCTCCTCCTTCAGGACCAAGATCTATTATGTAATCTGCTGCTTTTATGAAGTCAAGGTTGTGCTCTATGGCTATAACTGTGTTTCCCATATCCACAAGTCTCTGTAATACTTCTATAAGGTGCCTTATGTCTTCAAGATGAAGTCCCGTTGTCGGTTCATCAAGTATATAGAGGGTTCTGCCAGTTGATTTTTTAGAGAGTTCTTTTGCGAGCCTTACCCTTTGAGCCTCTCCTCCCGAAAGATTCGTTGCAGGTTGTCCAAGTTTTATATATCCAAGCCCAACATCTTTCAAAACTTTGATTTTATCTCTTATAAAAACTTGATTCTCAAAGAACTCAAGAGCCTCATCAACTGTCATATCAAGTATTTCCGCTATGTTTTTACCTTTGAATCTAACCTCAAGTGTATCTCTGTTGAACCTCTTTCCTCCACAGGCTTTACAAGTTATATACATATCAGGAAGAAGCTGCATCTCAACTTTTATGAATCCTTCACCTCTGCACTCTTCGCATCTACCTCCTGGAACATTAAAAGAGAAGCGCGAGATTGTATATCCTCTTGCCCGTGATTCGGGAAGTGAAGCGAATAACTCTCTTATTGGTGTAAATATCCCAGTATAAGTTGCTGGGTTTGAGCGTGGAGTTCTTCCTATCGGAGCTTGATCTACAAGTATTACTTTATCTATACATTGAATTCCTTCAATTGAATCAAATTCTAGTGGTTTTTCCTTTGAATCCCCGTCAAGAATCTTTTTGATCGCAGGATACAATGTATCTACAACTAATGTAGATTTGCCTGAACCTGAAACTCCGGTTACGCACGTGAAAAGTCCGACTGGAAATTTTACATTTACATTCTTGAGGTTTCTTCCTTTTGCACCCTTGATTATTATCCATCTCCCGTCAGTATTTTTTCTTCTTTCTGATGCAGGTATATCCCTTTTACCTGACAGATATGCACAGGTTAAAGATTCTGATTCCCCGTTTACTTCCATTGGTGTTCCATAGAAAACAATTCTTCCCCCGTATATCCCTCCACCCCTTCCAAGATCTATTATAATGTCCGATTTTTCTATCATTTCCCTATCGTGCTCAACGACAACAACGGTATTTCCAAGATCACGAAGTTTTCTGAGAGTATTGAGTAGCCTATCTATATCTCTCGCATGAAGACCACATGTTGGCTCATCAAGGACATAAAGAACCCCAGAAAGTTTTGACCCAAGTTGTGCGGCGAGTTTTAACCTTTGAGACTCACCACTTGATAAAGTTGAAGATTCTCGTGAAAGCTCAATGTATCCAAGCCCAACATCTTTTATAAACTCAAGCCTAGATAATATCTCTGTCAGAATCTTTTGAGCTATCTCTTTTTTCTCTAAAGGAAAATCAAAACCCCTAAGAAATTCATACAGATCTTCAACAGTCATTGTTGTAAGTTCGTGTATATTTTTCCCCCCAATATAAACCGAAAGAGATTCTCTTTTGAGCCTTGAACCATTACACTCTGGGCATGTGAAAGAGGAAATGTATCTTTCAACCTCCCAGTAGTATCCATCCTCATACCTTTCCCAAAGGTATTCTATTATTCCTTTTTGGTTTTCTAACCCTTCTCCATGAAGAATTGCATTTTTTACTTTTTCTGGCAGCGTATTCCATTTCTGGTGGAATACATCTTTCTTGAAAGTTCTTTTTACTTCTTCAAGAAGCTCTATCAGTTCATCTGGTATGTTATTCTTGTATGGTCTCAAGGCTCCATCTTTTATTGATTTTTCCGGGTCTATAACTAGTTCTTCATCTATTTTGAGGATTTTACCAAGACCATGACATTTTGGACAAGCTCCGTAGGGAGAATTGAATGAGAAAATTCTCGGAGATATTTCTTCAAAAGAAAAAGAGCATTCGGAACAGGAAAAAACTGTAGAATAAGATTTTGAAAACTTTATACCATCTGGAAGTTCTCCTTCAATGAGTATTAAGCCCTTTGATATATCTTTTGCTTGTTCTATTGAAGATGTTACCCTTCTTCTTGTGTCATCATCTTTTTTGATTATAATTCTGTCAATGAGGATTTCTATATTGTGCTTTTTATTTTTATCAAGCTGTGGTATATTTTCAAAAAGATCGTAAACAATCCCATCAATTTTAGCTCTCGAAAATCCCCTTGCCCTCCAAATCTCAAGCTCTTTTTTGTATTCTCCTTTTTTTCCTCTGGCGTATGGTGAGAATATAAAAATTTTTGTACCCTCTGGGTATCCCATCACCATATCTGATATTTTCTGAGGTGTTGTGGCAGATATTGGGATAGAGCAGTTCGGACAGTGTGGTTCCCCAACTCTTGCAAAGAGTAATCTAAGGTAGTCGTATATTTCTGTGGATGTAGCAACTGTTGATCTTGGATTCCATCTTGCACTTTTTTGGTCTATTGCTATTGCGGGGGAAAGTCCTTCAACTGAATCAACATCTGGCTTTGGCATTTGTTCTATAAACTGCCTTGCATAAGATGAAAGACATTCAACATATCTTCTCTGACCTTCTGCAAAAAGTATGTCAAAAACTAAAGAGGATTTACCAGATCCAGAAACACCACTTACAACTACTAGTTTGTTCTTAGGAATTCTTACATCTATGTTTTTCAAATTATTCTGCCTTGCTCCCTTTATGTAGATAAAGTCAGAGGACATAAAACATATATGTTATATCCTTTATTAGCATAAAATACGTTTTTCTGATTTCTCGGGGGATAACTAATTGGAAAATTTCGTGTCCAAAAGGTACAAATGAGATCCTTTATTTAGTTTTCTTGGTTTATCTCATAGTATTTCATCTGGTATGGTTTTACTTCATATAGATATTTATCAATTTGTCCTGATGAGACACTTATTTCATAGTGAGTCCATTTTTCTCCATCGTATTTGATTAATCCGCCAAAATAATCACCACCACCTCCAATCCATATATTCCCATCATCATCTATCGCAAGATCATATATGTAGAATCTAAAATTTTCTTCTTTATAAATCACCCATCTATTGCTTCCATCAAATTTTCCAATTAAGCAATCCCAGGCATTACAAAATGAAAACCAAATGTTCCCAGAGTTATCTGACAAGATGTGATCGACTCTTCTCTGTTCTTCTGGCGAAATATTAAGCTTGCTCTTCTGATAAATCTTAGTTCCTAGTCCGTTGAATTTTATTATCTCATCAGCTTCACATCCTCCTATCCATATATTCCCTAAAATATCGGATCCGAGTGAACAAATATATTCTATTTCAGCTAGGTCTGAATTAGATGAATCAAATATTTCCCATTTTTCTCCATCATATTTTGCGAGCCTCTTCCCATTGCTATACCAGAGATTGCCTGATCTATCAAAAACGATAGAGATTTTACGGTCGGTGGGAGGAATCGGATCATACAATGTGAATTTTTGACCATCGAATTTGATAGGTCCGACAGGTTTTGATATCATATGACCAAGTATATCATAACCTATATTGTAGCCTGTGAGCCATAACTCTTTATTATTCTTCTTGTTCAATACAATATCTTCAGCGTGGTGACCTGGAAAACCAGGTATTTCAATCCATTTTTCATCAACGAATGCATAAATACCTTTGTCAGTAGAAATATATTTTTCACCATCTGGTCCAGCAGATATACTATAAGATTGATAAAAGTATTCAGACTTAAATTGCCTTATTTCTCCACTCTTTTGGTCAATATCAAATAGTCTATTACCTGATATAGCATATATATGACTTCCTTCAATAGTGATAGATCTGATATATACTGGGGTTTTAGAATTTTCTTTCGTTACCTTGCAGTATGAAATAAATCCTACAGCGAGAATTAAGAGCAAACAGTTAATCTTATTCCTAAACCCGGATGTAGGCACGCATATATTCATATTTTAAAACCAAACATCTTGAGATTAATTTTGTTGTTATAATTCCTAAAATCATCATAAATTAACTTTCGCAGTAGAGAACTTTATATATCAAATACCGCGTTAATAGCTAAAGATGATGCGCTACAGAGTTTCGTCAACTTATAAAACTAACTATCCAAGTAACTGGAGCACAAGCTGAGGAGTGAGTCTTGATATTGCAACCATAGCATTAGCACTCTGCTGGACAACTTGTAAAGAAGTTAGCAGAAGTG
>CAZRNR010000044.1:0-5284 GCA_964601505.1 uncultured bacterium
CATAGTATTTTGAATATGATTGCAACAGAGCAATAAAAAATAGTGAATTTTTATTCGATCCAGAAATAAAAAAATCAAGATGTTTCATAATAATCCTGTCATATTAAAAAGGTGTTGAGCAATTCATTTCATCTAATTTTCTGAAGATTTCAACAGGTAGATAAATATAATAATAATCACAATAATCATATCGTGATAGTTTATGGTAAACAAGTTTCAAGGGAGATAGCAAGAGCCCAATTAAAGCCCAGGAGAATCTGGTGTAAGAGAACGGTTTATGAATTTGCAAGGAATCTTTTTCCCAATTCAGAAATAAGGGTTGTGCATCCAAAAGTTATCGCATCTATTTGTGGTTCTCGAGAAAATCAAGGTATAGCAATTGAAATAGACGTGAATATAAGAAAGCTTGATGACATCAAAATAGAAAATGAATCAGTTCTGATCTTGCTTGACAGGATTCAGGATGTTGGGAATATAGGGAACATAATAAGGACGAGTGAGTTTTTTGGATGTTCCGGAGTTATTTTAACAAAAAGTGAAACTCCGAATATAACTCCCGCTACAATAAAATCATCTGCCGGAGCATTTTTTCATATCCCAGTTGTGAGAGAAAGATCGGCAAAAATCATAAATTTTCTGAGAGAAAGGGGTTTGAAAACATATTCTTTTGATGTTAGAGGGAAAACGAGTATATTTGATATAAAGTTTGAAAAACCTTCAGTTCTTTGCTTTGGTGGAGAAGAAAAAGGAATTTCTGAGGAGATTTTAAGATCATCAGACGCCATAATAAAGATCCCCCAATTTGGTAAAGTTAATTCACTGAATGTAGCATCAACGGTGGGAGTTTCGCTTGGAATATACATATTCCAGATGAAAAAACAATATCCTTCCTAATCCTTTAGAACAAGGCGATTTCAAAGTTTTTTATTTACATTTTTTCTATCTTCATCAAAAATTTTTAAAACGTAGTCGATTGATTTTATAGAATTAAGTCTCAGCTTGAGAGATCCAGAATGTCCGAAAAGTCCTTCCATTTCAGCAAGCCTGATTGCATGTTCTGAGACCTCTATCATTCTTCGCTTTGTGAAGAAAATAATATTTGTCTTTTTGACAAAATCCTCGACAGAAAGTCCGCTTGCAAAACGAGCAGTTCCTCCGGTTGGCAGAACATGGCTTGGTCCAGCAAGATAATCACCAACAGCAGGAGGGCTATTAACACCAATAAAAACAGTTCCAGCATTCTTTATCTTATTTGCAACAGAAAATGGATTCTTTGTAAGAATCCCAAGATGCTCCGGGGCTATGCGATTAGCTATATCTATTGACTCATCTAAACTCCTTGTATGGATAAGGTAAGAATTTGATCTGAAAGCTTCTTCTATTATTTCTCTTCTGGGCATATACTTCATTATGGTATGGATAAGATTTTTTACTTGAATTAGATAGGATTCAATATTAGATATAACTACACAGAAAGCTCTTTCATCATGCTCAGCCTGAGCTATGACATCTATCGCCGGAACTATAGGATTAACACTGCCATCGCATATGACGACAAGTTCAGAAGGTCCTGCAATAGTATCTATACCTACTGATCCCTGAACAAGCTTTTTAGCAGTAGCAACATATATATTACCCGGCCCAACTATTTTATCAACCTTTTCAAAAGTTTGAGATCCAAAAGCGAAAGCAAATATAGCCTGAGCTCCTCCTATTTTGTATATCTTCTCTATTCCTGCAACCTTCGCAGCAAATATCGTGTATGGATTTAGCTTCCCCCCCGGTGCAGGAGTAGCAACAATTATATTCTTTACACCAGCTACAATAGCAGGTACAGCAGTCATAAGCACAGTTGAAGGATACCCAGCTTTTCCCCCGGGACAGTATATCCCAACGCTATCTAATGGAATGACCTTACGCTGAATCCTTACACCCCTTTCTCTATATATAACATTACCTGGAAAAGTGCTTTTGTGATACTTGTATATTCTGTTGAAAGAAAATTCTATGGATTTCCTCTCTTCTTTAGTTATATATTTTTCAGCTTCATCTATTTCTGACTTCTTCATAACTACACTTTCTGGAGAAAGTGGATTCCAGCCATCGAATTTCCTAGTATACTCTAAAATGGCTTCATCCCCCCTTTCTCTTATATCAACAAGCATGTTTCTGACCTTTTTCTCAACCTCGCTCTCGTCCCGAGCTATTCTCGCACATATCTTTGGAAAAAAAACATCAAACTCCGGATCAGTTGTTGATATAAATAACATAGATAGAAAATTTACTACTCTGTATCAGAAATAAAAAAGTTATAAAAAGTTAATAATGAATAAAAACCCGCTGATTACCAATTTTATTCCAATTTGATTTTAATGGAAAAGTTTTGAAACCCAAGGAGATGGCTTCAGGGAAAGGAAAATTGAAAAATACTTAAGACTCCCATAATCTCTGAATTACATTAGTAAATTCAGATCTATAAGATAGCACAGAGAGAAAGGGAAGTCAATTCTTTAATCTCTTATTAGAAGAATATCAGCCGATAGAATGGGTAATTGCCAAAACTTAATTTACTTACTCATAATTCTCAAAAAGATATTTGTATTTTCCATAACCCTCTTCCTCTAACTTTTCCTTGGGTATAAATCTTATTGCAGCTGAATTTATACAATATCTTAAGCCTGTTGGTTCAGGACCATCATCAAATACATGCCCAAGATGACTATCTCCCTTCCTACTTCTCACCTCAATCCTAACCATGTTATGCGAAGTATCAACCTTATATACTATGCTATTTGGATCAATAGGTTTCTTAAAAGATGGCCAACCGCAGCCCGAATCAAATTGATCTTTGCTAGAAAACAAAGGTTCCCCCGAAACAATATCAACATAAATACCATCCCTTTTGTTATTCCAATACTCATTCAAAAATGGTTGTTCTGTATATCCCTCACGCACTACTTTATACTGAAGAGGAGATAATTTCTTCCTTAGATCTTCGTCAGAAGGTATAGACTTCAGTTCTCTCTTCTTCTTTGTAAATTTCTCTCCCCATGTAGCTTCAATAAAAGGCTCTCTCCCAGAGAAAAATTTATAAGCACAATATTTTATCGGATTTTTCAAATAATAATATTGGTGAAAATCTTCGGCTTTGTAGAATCTCTGTGCAGGCAATATATCAACTTTTACTACACCAAAAATTCTTTCAATCTCAGATCTGGACTTTTCTGCTAATTCCTTTTGTTCCTGGTTGTGATAAAATATCACCGGCCTATATTGAGGACCCTTATCCGCAAACTGTCCATCTGAATCCCTTGGATCTATTATCATCCAATATATATCAAGAATATCCGAATACGAGATGGAAGATGGGTCAAACTTTATCTGCACAGCTTCAACGTGTCCCGTGGTACCAGAACAAACCTCCTCATAACTTGGGTTCTCCTTGCTTCCTCCAGTATAACCACATATCACCTCCTCAATTCCCTTGATACCATCATAAGCTTCTTGAATACACCAAAAACACCCGCCAGCCAATGTTGCTAGCTCATAGCTCATATTCATTAATTTAATACAAAGTAGATCTAGAATTGACAAAATCTCGTTATTAGTTGGATATGAGTTGAAATATTCTGCCCTCATATGAAGAAAATCATTCTTAAAGAATGTATCTTGAAACAGGAAGAGAGAAAGTTCTTTCGTCTCCTCACAAAGATTTTCCAGCTAAAAAACCAAGAATCAGACTTCAAACTTATAGACGATCATTCTCAAATCTTCTGAAACTCTCAATATAGAAGATATACTTTCATCAAAATTTTCTATCTGAACTCCGATTTTCTGCATTACATCAACAGCTTCAACAACCCTTTTTGAGACTTCTTTTGTCATACTTCTTATCTCCTCAACAGAGTTTGAAATTTCGGTTATCATATCAACAGCTTTTCTAGATATTTGCTCAATAGATTGCAAAGATGTCAAACTTGCCTTACTCTCTTCAATTATCCTTTTTATTTCCTGATCCATAAACTTTATTGTTTGAACAACAGAAACTATTGTGTCAGCCAAAGTTCCAACAGTTTTTGCTATACTTACAGAAACTGATTTAGTTTTAGAAGAAAGTTTTCTTACCTCATCTGCCACAACAGCAAATCCTTTACCTTTTTCTCCTACCCTACCAGCCTCAATTGAAGCATTCAAAGCAAGTATATTTATAATATCAGATATATCATTTATCACATTTACATAACCAGAAACTTCCCTTTTCATTTTTTCAAGTTCCTCAGACTTCTTGAAGAGCTGATTAAATTTAACACCGATATTCTCAAACATCTCTATATTCTTTCTTATCTGCGAGATCTCCTGAGATATTTTCTGGGAAGAATCTTTTTGGAAAGAAAGTATTTCGAAACTCCTATGAGCTATACCATCTATCTGATCCCAGACCACCTGAGTTGAATTCTGAACACTAGATATGTGCTGCTGAACTTTTCTTGATTCTTCATTTATAGATAAATATGTTTCCTTAGCAGAAGCAGATACTTGCTTCAAAATATCAGAACCGTTAAGAAGTCTTTTTATTATATCCGATAGCTTATCTAAGAAATTATCAAAGTTATTGGTAAGATTCTCTATCTCATCCCTTGATCTAAGCCTTATTCTAATTTTAAGGTTTGTTCCTCCTTTAGCTATTTCCCCAAGAACTGATGCAACCTTTCTAATACCACGAAGTATATTTCTTGATATCAAAGCAGAAGAAGCAAAACCTACGATGAATGTAAATGGTATCGCAGAAATGACGAGAAAAAGTATTATATTACTATATCCTTTTATAGTAGATATCAGAGCTGTTCTCATTCTTTCATAACTTGAGTCAAGAGATTTTTTAGCTTCCGCAAGATTTGACATAGCGGATTCATCACCTTCAATAACTTTTTCAAAAAAAGAGATATATGTTTGAATAGATGAAGAAAACTGATCAACTTCACTTCTAAAACCAGCTTCCGATATCACTTTTAAAACATGGTCCATCTCAGAACTTATTTTCTTTGCTTCTGATATATCATCTTGAGACATTTTAGTCACAGCTTCAAAAAGTTTAGAAGTAACCTTCATATTAATCGTATCCAACTGCGATAAATAAGGCATAACATCTATCAGTCTCTTCTGATTTGACGAAAAGTAGAATATAAAAGAAATCAAAATAGTGTTCAATATAACCACAACAAAAAATGCTGAAAATATCTTCCACCTTATACTCATCCTCATAAGAGAAATTTTAATAACACAA
>CAZRNR010000044.1:5384-16893 GCA_964601505.1 uncultured bacterium
TCCGCCCTTAACATCGCCATTACTATCAAAATCCAATTCTCCGGAAACACCTTTATAATCAACATCTACACCGCTCTTGACCTTTTCAACAACTTTCTTCCAATCACCTGATACAGGTGGTCCAACTTTCTCACCAGAATTCGTAAGATCAACTAAAACATCTTTCACCTTTTCCGGATTATACTCACCTACAGCCTCAATACCAAGAGCTATGATGAAAAACGAATCATATACTCCCTCGATGAAAACACCGGGAGGAGTTCCAAATCTTCTCTTATAAGCTTCTGAAAATTTCTGATAATCTGGATCATCTGAGGGGGCCTTTGGAGCAGTTCCACTCATTCCACGAGAAAACTCAATACTAGATATATTCTTATCCTTATTACCATCTACCCCAAAAAGGGGTGGTTTGCTCTTTTGATTTTGTTTAATGTATGTTTCAAGGCCTTTCAGAATATTAACACCATCTTCTGCGAAAGAAATTATAACTATGCCCTCTGGATCACCTCTTTCATACAATTTGTTGATTTCGCCAGAAAACCCTTCCTTTTTTTCCTCGGTGCTATACCCTACATAACCGAGAATTTCACCACCTCTACTTTCAAAATCTTTCTTAAAAGCTTCAGCAAGTTTTGCACCATAAGGATCATCCCTGTATATTACAGATACTTTCTTGATACCGGAATTATGAACATGGTCAGCAAGAACTTTTCCTTGCAATGCGTCAGAAGGGACAGTCCTCCAAATATATCCACCATCATTAAGTTCAGATATCAAGGGACTTGTAGCAGATGGAGACACTAAAAGAACTCTTTTACTTGTAACGGCTGGACAAGATTTGTTTTCTGCTCCACCGCAAACACCATTGATTAATGCGGGACTTGTAGCTGTTCCCACAATAAACATTATCCCCTGACTCACTAATTTATCAAAGCAATTCTTTGCTCCCTGGGGAGTAGTTCCGTCATCGCAATGAATGATTTCTGCTTCCTTTCCCAATATACCACCTGCTTTGTTTATATCCTCTGTAGCTAAAATCAAACTTTTTAACATCTCATCTCCGAAAGATGAAAGATCTCCCGAAAGAGGAACAATCGTTCCAATCTTTATAGTATCCTTTTTCTTTGTCTCCCCACCATCACCCTCACCACAATGAAGAAATAAGATCAATCCGCTGAACAAATAAATAAATCTCATTAGAAATAATCTCGTCATAATTATGAATTATAGAAATTCCTTAAGAATTTTTGTAAAAAATTAAAAAAGAGAAAACAATTAGACGTTTGTAAAAGAGAGTTGGGGACATAATTGAATGAATAAGCATTAGGTAATTTCCAAAAATTCGTTTTATTTATTTATTTATTTTATAAATTAGTTAAGTATGAATGGGGGGAACTGTGAGAATATAGTCTAATTTTACGGAATTAAATCAGAAGAAAGAAGGAATTTGAGTAGATTAAGAAATCAGAACAAAGGAGGCGATATGTACAAATAGGTTGGTAAATTAAGAGTAATTCATGATTTAAAAGATGAGTGAATCGATAAAGAAAACCAAAGAGAGAAATTAAGATACAGGACTACATTAGATTGTTAATGTATAGAGTATAGATAAATAAGAATAAATGTCAATAGATTACCGAATTATCTCTATTGAGTTAAGAAGTATATCTGTAAGGGGGCTTATCACAGAACCAGCTTTTGCTGTAATCACAGCTATAGCCTTGTTTACCATATATTGATTTGCTTCCTTCCATTCTTCCGTATCATAAATGTTCTCGTACAGTGAACAGAACTCCAAAGGAACTCCTTTTAACCTTACATAAAAAGTCCCAGCAATGGTTGGATCTTGGAACAAAATATATGGGCTTACCAACCAATCCAATGGAACATCTTTCATGAATATGCAATCAGGAGGTATTGAGAAATCGGTAATGATCTCGCCATAAAAATTTATAGAGATTGGCTTTTCAAAATGAGCGGAGTCATAGTTAAAAAGGTAGTATTTTATATCCTTCCGAGATGGAGGAACCTCAGCTTCCAACATAAATTCCCATCTCTCCTTTTCCTGATTGTAGAACCAGTATGGGATGAGCTCACGAAATGACTTTGGATTCTGGAAATATCTATTTATGTCTATCCTCAGGAAATCTGGAAGACCCTCTGAACCGAGAGCCTGAAATATAAAATTCACTTCAGAAACTGATATACAATTCGCTGGGCAACCAGTTCCCTTTGAATTAACAATATTTCTTATCCTCTCAAGAACTGAAAGAGATTTCTCCAAGAAATCAGTTGTTATTATGTAAGGTATCTTTATCTTCAAGGCATTTAACTTAGCTTTGAATGTTGAAACAGATACTTCCCCCTGAACATTTATAGTTATTTCATCTAACAATAGCTCTGGTGTAGTTTGCTCTGGATAATACCCTAACTTACCTTCGCCAGAATTATCTTTGAAAAAAATAGCATACTCCTCAGAATTATTCCTTGCTTCCAAATTCTTAAGAAAATTCGTAACGCTTTCAGAAGAGCTGACAATATGCGAAGGAATATCAAAAATATATTTCTTATCTTCACTATGGAATAAAAAAGTTTGATCACATCCTGCAACAGAAAAAGCAAGTGTCCTTATAAGACCAATTACATTTGAGCCATCTATTTTTGATAAAGATGATAGAATATCTGGTGTGTTTATTGAAAAATCATGAGATATCAAGACCGCTGATATTGTAAGAACAAGGTATCCCACATATCTCAAAAGCTCAAGCTCCACATCACCTATCTTACCAGCAAGCAAAATATATAGAGAGAAATTAGGACCAACGGAGAGCCTAATAGGATATCTTATATCCATCTCACAATTTTGTTGCAAAGCTCTCTCTACAAGTTCCAAACCATTTTTCGTATCAGCATAAAGCGACCTAAGGAAATCTCTAATAATACCGTCAAGAGAAGGGTCACAGTAGCTTGATTGTTTCATTTTTGCTAACGGTGTAGAACCCGAAATTCCAGAGTATGCACTTGATACAAAATTTATAATGGAGTTCAGACTCGCAATATATTTCTGTATCTGAGCTAGTGGTACTCCTATGAGATAACCGCAGTGTCTTGGGTTCCGCTTACCTAAATCTTCAAAAAATTTTATCGCCTCTCTTGCTTTCTCTTCTTGAATATACCGTATACCGTCAGCTATAGAAGTATCCCTGTTAGCAAGACCAGATGAAAAATCATCTATCTTCTTTTCTTCCCTTTTGCAGACCAAAAGTAATAATGATGATAATAATATGAAAAGCTTAAATTTCATTCCTTCTTGTGTTTCTCATCAGTATTATAGCGAGAATCGCGATAATATAGTAAAGACTTACAGGGCTTGAAGAAGAACAGCCACCACCTTCCTCTGCTCCACCACCACCAGCTGCTGAAGGAGGCTTACACGTAGGACAATTATCTATTGTTATATTTGTTCTGAAAACCTCCGTGTCGTTGCTAAATATAAGAGAGAATATACAATTCTGACCGTAGAATCCAACAGGTAGAGGTAAGTTCAGTGAGTAATCACAAGCACCAGGAGGTGTTGGAGTGAATGACTTCTCATATAAGCCTTTGTCTTCGCCACAGTTGATCCTCACCGTACAATTGTTTCTATTGCAGCCGTAAGGTAGAATTTTCACCTCCATCATTCCAGGAGAAGAAGCTCTCTGCGGATAATGTATAACCACTGGCTTTTCCCATCCAAATAGCAGACCATTCCTCAGTAAGAAGACACCTCTTCTTGGCTTTGTAAAAAGTTCTATACCAAAAGGTATGTACCTTGTAAGAGCATCCCATATCTTAACAAGTGGAAACCACCTTAATGTAGCTGCTATCTGATTTATTATAAAACTCCCAGCATCATTACCACAGGTTATTATCCTATATATTGTCATGAGACCTTTGACGCAAGTATCTGACTGTAAAAATTGATTCGCCAATACCCCAATTATCTGTTCCCATCTTCCTACTCCAAACATATCCTCAAGGAACTTATTACATTGGCTGAGAAGTGGTAAACCATCTTGGATCTGAACAACAGCCCAACCCCATGTATAACCGTCAGGAATACAGGCAGCAATGTTTGGCACAGCTATCTCCACAGCATATTTGACAGCCCTACCCAAATTTGCCATCAATCCTATCCTCTTTATTGAATCAGTAAAAATAGTAGTGCTCAACTCAATACCTTTCTCTAATCTCACCCCATAGTCAGCAGTCTTAGGATTTGGTATCTCAACAGTAGTCTCCACCTCAGGGTTGAAAATATTGAAAGAGAGTATATTATCTAATGAGAGATCTATTTTTCCATCCTGAGCATTCATAACAAAATGCTTCACCACGGGCTTTCCACTTGAAACATCAAAACCTTGAACAAAACCTCCACCATAAAATACCATGTGCTTTGACTTAAGTTTCACATTTCCACCGCCAGCGCTTACATTAGCAGTTCTTGATTGAACACAGTCATAAGAGTCCTCTTGAGGTGAGAGTCTTGGAGTTAGACTTGCAGGGAGTAGAGATTCTCTGACATCTTCTGCTATCTTCTGAGCAAGAGCAAATATACCTTGAGATTTTTCGGAAAGGAGAGTTCCTGGTTCCACTTCCGCTACCTTTTCAACGAGTTTTTTGAAATCAGGATGCTTAACTATATGTCCTGCTGCAAAGACAACAGCACGCGGAGTAAACATCCAAAAGTGTGGTGGCGAAATAAAAACAAGATAAAGAGATGTTGTCTTCTCATCAACATTTATATAGCCATCCTCCTGAGGTGTAAAGTGATAGAGTTCAGGAATGCTTTCCCCCCATATTTCCCTAACCAATCTTGTAGGTAGAACATACGCAAAAGCAAAACTCTTTTGCTTAGTGGCCCTATCTGTTATAAACACTGTCTGCTGATAATATTCCGATTCCCAACCTTGGAATTGAACTTTGTAGTTTGCAAAATCTCTTTCTCCATTTAATGAAAATGCAACCAATTCTTCCGATGGTGGAAGTTTCATTCTAGGGCCTTCCTTACCATCGTACACGCCACAACCAATGATGAAGGTAAAAAGCCATCCAACTATTCCTACCCTCTTTTCACCCCGTTTCATATCTTAAACCTCCTTAACTTTTATTTTAATTCATCTTTGAAAAAAGTCAATTTTCTAAAATCATTAAAATTTATTAATCACAATTTATGGGAATGTCTTATTGTAAGCAAATAAGTCAGCAAAAGAATAAAACTCAGAATTAAAAAATAAAGAAAATTATAACAATGAATCAAGTTTCAAAGTAGAAAGCCGTATCTTCAAATTTCCTCTTTCATCTATCATATTGTAAATTAATATTAAGTTATATCCATCATTGTATAGACTTACACCATATATGAATCCAGAATCAATTTCTTTAGAAGTCCATATATTATTTGACTTACATGAAACTCTCAAAGACATATCTTTTAGATTTGTAAAAACAACACAGGGAAAATTTCTATATACAAAAGATAGCAATTCTCCTGCTGAAAAATCTGCTACTTTTTCCCAACTCCATTCTTTTTTCTTCTGAAACATAATAAGCTCCTTCTGGTTAGATCCAAATATATATGTGATTCCTCTATCATCAGAAGTGATAGAGCAAGAATCTCCTTTATACCTTTTAGAAGTCTCAAGGTATCTTATTTTTATCTCTGCTGGCGGAGAGAGAGGTGAAACAAAAATAATTGTGTTTGGATCTAAAAACCCAAAAATGTAACTTGGCAAAATCTTTGTCGAATTTGCAGAAGGATAAGCATTCCGCTTGAGCTTAACTGAATAAAGAGATGGTATTCCTGTGTATTCGGGATATGAAGTTTCTTCAACCTCCTCCCATCCGACAAATTCAGATATGGTTTTATCTTTAGAAAAGAAAAAATAATTTAGAGCTGAAAAGATTTCTGAAAAAACTACACCTTCCACAAGCCCTTCATGAGAGATTACAGAAGAACATTTGCCCCATCCCCCAACAACTTCTATCTCTCTGTTTAAAACTCCAGTATTTTGATCATCTGTTTCAAAAAGTATATTTTTATCGTTTGGTATAGATCCGATTAAGATTTCTTGATCTGTGAAAAAAATAACCTTCCTTTGGATATTATCTCCAAATAACAGAGCTTGAGTACTCACCGAGGCGAAGTCTACATTATCTGAAAAAGTTGTCACACCATTTACCATCAGAAAGTATTTAGGATTACCGATTTTTGCCTCAGCAACCACTGTTAAATTCTGAGAAAACATAATCGGTAAGGCCAAACCACCGCTTGATTTGTAAGCTATGGTAGCAATGGGTTTATCAAGGTTTTCAGTAGAAAAAAACCAAATTGAACCATCTTCACCTGTATAGTAGATGCACTTTTTTTCATATTTACCAATACAGGGAAAAATCTTTGGATATATCCCTGGGATATCTATATCTTTCTTCTCAATATATGACTTGATATTATTTCCTTGACAAACAAGAAACAAAAGGCAAGAAAAAATGATCGTGAATCTACCAAAAAGATATAGTTCTCGGTTCAACAAACCAAGTTTTCTTATCCCTATCATAAATTATAAGATAGATATATGGTATATCACTTACATAAACTGGATAAACCTCACTGTAAATTGTATCTTTTTTCAAAAGCTTCATACCCCATAGCAGAAAAAGAAAAGATTGAAATAAACTTTCATTAAATAGAGATACAGAAAGAAACAGGGAGTTTGACGAGATATGACCTTTACAAGAAGAATTTGGCAAGAGAGCTTCTCTCCTGAATTCCGAATTTATGTATCTGCCAATGTAAGCATTACAAATTGTTATCTGGTCCGCAGTTTTTTGTATATCCAGGAAGAAGATATCATTTTGATTTAGAGATATTACAAAGTCACTCTGCCTACCAGGGAAAACATCATATAGCGCAAATATTTTTTGCCCAACTGGGAAATTATCCGATGAAACCTTTATAACTGCATAACCAAATGTCAACTCCACAGAAAAATCCTTTATCTCCTGGTCCTCTCCATAAAAGAGTTTTATATTCTGCTTCAATCCAAGAACATCTCTTGTTGAGATGGCCACATAACTTCCTTCAGATAGATAAAAATGCAATTCTTCTTTTTCTGTGTATTGACCAACTCTCTTTTTTATTCCATTGCTCCACCACCAACTTTGCTCATTTGAATTCCATATAACGAAAATATTGTTTCCGAAACGGAAAGAGAAAATTTTGTTCGGCTCATTTTCCTCCGAAAATAAAAAATCCTCAGAAATAGCTGTTTTGATAAAAAAATTACCATTTCTCCAAAAAACCACCTCCGATGGTGATATGAAAGAGTATTTTTTGGAACCCAGAATAAATTCATATTCTTTTTTACCAGCTGTTGAGTAAAGTGAGACAGTTTCTCCATTTTGAGATATGATATAATTCTGGATCAAACCTTTAATTTCGCCATCAACTTTTATCGCATTCTCGTGCAATCCTTTTTGTGTATCTATTTCAAAAACTTTACCATCACTTGAGACTATAATAATGGAGTTTCCGAATACAGACAATGCAACAGGTTCAAATTGTCCAAGTTCTATTGGGAAGGTAAAAGGGAAGATCTCGTACCTATTCTGAATATGTTGAACAGGACTTCTCTGGCAATTTAATGAAAATAAAGATGAAAGGAAAAACAATGAATATAGAATTTCGGATCTCATGAAGTTTTTCATATTGTTCTTGATATTCCTCATTAGCTTTATGTTATTCTCATTATAATAATTATCTTACAAATAAAATTGATCCAAGGCTTGAGCAAACTGCAGCGAACTTATCTACAAAACATTTTTCCACAGGTGCAGAATAATCATCAAAATAAGTTTTTTTTCTTATCAATGGCTTCAAGGGATTAGATACATCAAAAACCATCACACCGACATACGATGAATATAAAAAAAGGAGTTTTTCAAAGTGCGATACCCCAACCGCTATATCATTATATGTTCCATAATCAATTGAAACTCGCGTTATTTCTTGTGGTATAACATTTGAGATATCAAATATCCTAAAAGTGTGATCTTGTCCCTCAGCAGTGAAGAGAAGTTTCCTCTCCTCATCAACATCTAACCCGAAAAACTGCATTATAGTATTCTTGATATCAAAAACATTACCATCTTGGGAAAGACTGAACAAATGCACATCAGAAACCACATACAATACTTTATCTGTAACATATATATCCCTTATATACTCAGGAAAGGTTATATCTCTTATTTTTTCCCCAGTGATCAGGAAAACAACAATTCTATTTTTATCACACACAAATATCTTATCTCCTCTGACGTAAGCACAACCTACAACCGATATCTGATTATCAACTATTTTTAATACTTTTCCATCTTTGATTACAACAAGCTTACCCTCATTTAAATCTGTTGAAAGATCGTCGGATATCAGAACAAAAATCAATTCTCCCGCCTTTTGTATCACCACAGGAAGACCTTGTGGTATCTGAACATATCCACTGAATATCAATCTACCATCATTATAATCAAAAAAAGATAAAATGTTCCGCGAAGCAATATACAACCTCTTGTCGGCATAAAGAAAACTTCCGAAATCTCCAGGTAAGTAATAACTGGATACTTTATAAGATTGAAGAATCTTTGAGATAACATCAAATCCGTTCATATGTAGAAGAAATGCATTTCTACCTCTCCTTATAGAGGATAAAATCTCTCCAACACCCTCAATTTTATTGAACTGATTATCTTTGAGATTAAAGATAACCTTATTACAAGTTTTGATCCTATCAGATTCACAAGGAAAGTTTGATGTTCCAAGAACTAAATTTTCTTCATCTAAAAACGCCCCAGATAGAAACTTTATCCTCAACGGATCCGGTGTTCTGTATGTAATAACAGATCTGGTATCAATTCTCAACAATTGGAACTCATCAGAAAGAGCCCAAGGTATTATGAGTATGGAGTAAGGAGGAAGATAATCATAAGTATAAACTTCAACTTGATATGATTCTCTATTAACAGTTTCAATATAAAAATCATCTAACCTTACCAAAACAAGATCCTTTTTCAGCGAATTTGAGATCATAAGGTAATCATCATAGAACCTTACCTCTGAATAAAAATCAATATACTCAAATGGGAACTCCTGACAGTTTTCAGCTTTTTCATCAGAACAAAAACCATATTTCTGATTAATTTGATCAAGTATTATATATGAATTTTCCTTTGGATAAAGCATCAGGAGTCTTCTATCTGAGATCTTTTCTGTCACTCCATCAGTCCATTTGAATGTTCCATATTCAGATGAAAAGTACATGAAAACCTTATCATCTTTCTTAAAGAACTTTGCAAAAGTTGGTGACGAATAAATTATGTCATAACCAAATACATCTAAAATCTCTCTATCTTTAAGTATCACGATTGATTTAAAAGAAGACATCGCAATATACTCCGTGATCCCCGAGTCATAAAAAACATCAAGGATTTTAAAAGCCCTTGGAGGATAAATAACCGATTCAAGCAAGATCTTTGAAAGGACTTCAATAAATCTTGAAATTCTTGATTGAGACTGATAACCACAGAAAAAAAATGGCGAGATAGAAAAATTACCTTTACCATCTGAAGCTGAGACATTAGAAGGATAAAGACCCTCATTCAAAAATTTACATGTAAATTGAGTTGTTGATTGCGAGAATTCATATACTCCATCTCCATCACAATCTATACTGAAAATACATTGATCACATAGTACCGGGAAGACTTGGAAATTAACCTCAAGAGGTGGAGGCCCAGAACAAACATTTGCTACAACGTAAAAATCAAAATCTTTCTTTGGAAAAACTCTTACCACCTGTGTTTTCTCCACAACCTTATTTTTTCCCTCCACTTTTGCGGAAATCTGCACACGGAATTCATCATCAGACTTGTGCTCCTGTGGAACAGAGTAAGTATGAGTAAGATTTAACGAGTAGGTTTTAGATGGTGGTTTATCTTCAATATCATAATTCCCATCTCCATCAAAGTCTATCTTCACAGAAACTATTTTTTGATTAGATTTAGCAGTTAGCTCCAAATCTACAACCAAAGGCTCCAAACCTGAAATGGGAGAAACTTTTAAATCAAGAATCAGATCCTCTTTCTGACCACATACTTTGAGAAAAAGTAAAAAAACGACCAAGGCCAATAAAGGTATGGGAAGGACTCTCATCATTCAGTAAAAACCTTCAGAGTACCATCTTCAAAAAATATAAACAAATCAGCTTTTGCGTCATCGTTTATGTCAGATAAACCTATGTCTAACACTCCCGAATAAATATATCGTGTAGTTTCACCACCACTAAAGGCTCTGAAATCTGCAATAAGACTATTATGCTCTGTAAGAAACATAAAAACAGACTTAAAAGCTAAAACCTTAATGACTTGGGGAATATTATTGTATTCCTTTACATACAAAACATCTCCTGCTGAAGAAAGTAAAGAGAGAAGAGAAATTTTCTTACCGCCCAAATCCTGAAAAACTCCCGTAAGGCGATATATAAGCTGTGCAAGGTCCACATTCTGAAAAAACACTCCAAAAGATGTTCCATAAGGAAATATGTCAGAAACCTCAGATGAATCATCTACGATTTCTTTTCCAAGATAGACTAGAGACGTGATCTCTTTAGTCCAGTAATCAGTTTGAAAACTCTTTTTATCATAACTCAATAACAGATTATCCAAACACAGCAATCTTACAGCCTTTACAGGTACTATCCGATCAGGTAGAACTATACTATTCCCATCCGAAAAAGCATCAGATAGCGGGCAAGTATCTGAAACATACGAGTTGTAAATCGCCTGCGAAACCATATTCCGATCTATAAGGAGTATTTTTTCTCCCTGCTGACACAGAATCCTGGTTAGATTTGGAAATATCTTTGTGCAAGTTATGCTCGTTGTAAAAATTGTAGTTCCATCAGAAAAAGAAAACAGACCATCTTTCAAGAAGAATATTTTACCCCATTTAGGCACTGGATTATTCCCCGGAATCTGGAAAATATGGCTTGAAAATCCTTGCGGAAACTTTTCCGAGCAATCAGATATATTACCTACAGTATCAACCGCTCTAACACATATTTCTCCCCCCTCAAAAGCGATATTATGTGTATCAAATTCATTTGGGACGAATCCAACAAAATTATCTGATAAAAAAAGCAAGTATGAATTTGTAACCCCGCACTCATCATATGGTGTTTCTACAGCAAACTCAGTTTCACTAATCTTCCGGAGAATCGGAATTTCTGGAGGTTTCGTGTCTTTTATTGAATAGTACCTAAAGGAAATTTTTTCCCCAGAACTAAGCGGTATTATTTCTACCTCGATTATGTTTTGACCCTCCTTTAAGTTCTCTGATATCTCAAATCCCCAACTCCCTCCAGAAGCAATTGTTTCCTTAACCCTTACAGAATTTGAGTAAATATATACAGAAGAC
>CAZRNR010000045.1:0-16602 GCA_964601505.1 uncultured bacterium
AAGTTCTTTTTGCCCAAAAGGCAGTTCCTTTTCCAGAAAACTGGGAATCACTTACAAAAGTAAAAGAGGGAGAGATAGTAAAAGGGAATCCATTATACGCAATAGTTCCCGGACCTAACGCGACATATCTTAACAGTATAGCTTATGAACACTTCAAAAACCATATAAAATCATATCTTGAAGGTAAAGAACCTCCACCATTCCCAGAGGGTTCAATTATAGTCTTTGTAAATTTTGAAGATAAAGGACGAAAAAAACCAAGGCTAATACTGGTTATGCACAAGGATAAAGATTATGGACAAACCGGGGGTTGGGGATGGGAAGGTTTCAAACCAGATAAAACCAGAATAGTTAAAAATCCAGATAAAGACTGTGCCAACTGCCATTACAAAGGAACAAAAGACTGGGATGGAGCTTTCTTCCCTGAATACAAAGAATAAAAAACAATGAGTTTCAAGAAAAAAATTTATTTCAGCTTCACCCTATCCTACGCTGTGGTCTCCATACTATTTTTAGCTTACAGCACAAGAGAAGAGATAAAACTGACCTTTCTTGAAGCAGATCAATTCACAGAGCCTATTGTTTTTCTTCTACAATCTCCAATTTCATTTGAAACAAAAGAAGGAATAGAGGATGTAATACAAATTTTCAGGGTAAAAGAAAACTTCCTCTGGACTAATGTCTTTGATAAAAGCGGTAAAATTCTTGCGAAGTATCCTGATGAAGCCAAAACGATAACTCTACAAAAAATATCGGCTGAACCAAAAGTTGAAACAAGTTTTAAAGAATTCAGAATTTACAAGTCTGTATGGAGTTCAGATGGTTCAGAAATTATAGGTGCAGTTGTTTCATCTTTCAGTATCCCGATACAGAGAATCATCTCAAAAGCTCTTATTACAGTATTGATTACTATTTCGGTTAGTGTTTTAACATTCATTTTTATAAGACAATTTTTGAAAGCTGGATTTAAAGGATTAGCATCAACTGATGATGCTATCAATCGGCTGGGCAAGGGTGAGATTAAAGATATAAACATAAAAACTTCTGATGAGTTTGGACAGATTGCCTCAACATGGAACAAAATTACTGCCAAACTAAAAGAGATCATAGGTTCAATTCAGGAAGGCAGCAGAAAAACTGGCGAGCAAAGCGAAAATTTAAGTAGTGCTTCTGAGCAGATTTTTCAGCTTATATCAAAAATATCAGCGGACATCGCTTCTATAGCAAATGCAACCGAGGAGTTTTCATCTGCCATAGAAGAATCAACTAAAAGGGTTTTTGAGCTTTCACAAAAATCTAATAATATGTTTGAAGTTGGATCAAGGAACAAAAGCGAGATAGATAATTTTTTAAAATTAGTAGAAGGTTTCTCAAAAGAGATTTCAGTCATTGTGGATTTCTCTCGGTCCTTGGGAGAATATCTTGGAAAAATAAGTAATATCACAGAAACTATAGAAGATATAGCAGATCAGACAAATCTTTTGGCTTTGAACGCATCAATAGAGGCAGCACGGGCTGGAGAAGCGGGAAAAGGATTTACAGTCGTAGCAACTGAAGTAAGAAAACTTGCCGAAAAAACTCTAAATGAATCAAAAGAAATAAGGGAACTTGTCTCAAAAATAAACACAGCATGGAAAGACTTTGAAAAATATCTTCAAAATGCAGAAGATATACTCCAAAATATACTCGGACAGTTCAAAAATATCTCAAACTCATACTCAACTATAATCAGTCTGTCAAACGAACAAAAAGATATGGCGAGCTCTCTATCTTCAACCTTTGAGGAACAATCAAAAACAACAATGGAACTTTCTCAAAGAGTGAATCAAATATCAAGCGCTATGGAGCAGATAAAGAGCACGGCCTCAAACCTCTTAAAACTATCAAAAGACATCAGAAAGCTATCTCAAGAATTTAATGAACTTGCATCTTTCTTCAAAATATAAAAATCAATGTTCCTCTCCTCCGGTAGCGAGAGCGATATATATTAATGAAAGTATTGAGAAGACAAAAGCTTGAACAACGGAAACAATAGTTCCAAGAACGAAAAAAGCCACAGGAACTATGACATATGTAAGATGAGTAAAAATTTCAAGAACAGTGTGATCTCCAGTCATATTACCAGCTAAACGGACAGAAAGACTGACAATTCTGAAAGCGTGCGATATGAGTTCTATTGGTAGATATAAAACAGCTATTGGTAGAAAAGGTCCAAGGAAATGTTTTATGTATCCAAACCCATGTGATTTAAAACCCCAGAAATTATAATACAGGAAAGAAAATATGGCAAGCCCTATATTGGTATTTATATTCATAGTTGGAGGCATCAATCCGGGAATCAATCCCATAAGATTCATTATGAGTATGAAGATAAAAATGGAGAATATAAAAGGTAGATGTTTTCTTGCTTCTTCCTCTGGCATAAGAGAAGATGCTATACCTTTCCAAAAGTCAAGAATTGAGAGAAAAATTAGAGAAAACCGAGACTTCGGACTCCTTAACACAAAAAACCCTATAATAATCAGGATAACAACAGCGATTAGCTCAAAGAAAATATGTTGTATCCACGATGGAACACCAAAAAATTCAGTCAAAACCGTCTGCATATTACCTTTTTGTTAGAAAGATTTTTAAAAAATTCATATTTTCTGGAATCTTCCATATATACCACAAAAAATAAATACATTAACACCAACAAAAAATAGAAACAGAGAACTGAAAAAGGTGAAAATTAAATTCAAATAACCGATTAAACTCTATATATATTTTTATTTATACATAAAACACAATGCAGATGAAAAAAAAATTGCTCTTAGCATATAGCATTACTCTCCTTTTAGTTATCAGCTGTGCAAGAAAAGCAGGAAAACCCGAATTCAAATTCAGAATAATTGAGTTCTTCCCTCCATCAGGATTTCAGATCGGCATAACGCAGTTTTCCATATCTATAGCCTTCTCAAAAATCATAGATGAAAAAACCATAACTGAAGAAAATATAAAAATAATAAAAGATGGCGCGGAAATAAAGAAAGTTATAACAATACCAGAAAACCAAAAAATAAAAATAACACCAGAGATAATATCAAAAGGAACATACAAAGTTGTAATTTCTAAAAACATAAAAAGTATAACTGGTGAAAATCTTCCTGAAGACTTTTCATGGGAATTTTATGTTGTTGGTGAAGGAGAATACAAAATACCTATCACAACACCTAAACTTCCACCTCTTGTAAAAAGCATATATCCTCCTCATCTTGGACTTGTAGGGAGAGATACTCTGATCTACGCTGTATTCACAAAGAAAATAACCAACATTTCAACTCTAAATTTCTTCCTACAAAACGCAAATGGTAGAATAATAGATTCATCCCTGACATACATAGAAGATGGGAATATAGCCATTTTAAGACCAATAAACACACTTGATCCCGGCGAAACTTACATAGTAACACTTAAATCCACTATAAGAGCCTCCGATGGTGAAACTCTTGGAACTGATGTCGTATGGTTATTCAGAACCTTCGGATTAGGAGAAGACAGAACTCCTCCACAAGTTATACTGATTAACCCACCAAATGGCGCAACAAATGTTTCAACATCGTCAAAAATCCTCGTTCTTTTTTCTGAAAACATAGATACTTCTTCTATAAACCTCACAAATATCCAGATTATTGAAGAAGGAACAGGTCCTATCTCATATACTTACGAATATAATCCATCTCTACTCCAACTCATAATCACCCCTTCGCTCTTACAAATAGGGAAAACATACACTGTAAAAATAAAAGGTATAAAAGATACCTCCGGCAACACAATGACCGGAGAATTCAACTCAATTTTTTCAACAGGAACTGGAATAACTCCTCCTCAACCTCCACCAGAGGGAAAAGGGTTCCCTCCACAAATACTTGAAATATTCATAGATAATCAGAAGGTAAATCTTCCAGAAATGCCCCAAGGAATATCTACAACACCAACAGTAAAAATAACATTTTCTGATAAACTTGATAGTTCAACAGTTAATAGTTCAACTCTATTTATATCAGATGGAATAAATATCATTCCATCCACAATAACATTTTCGTTAGACCTCAAATCAGTTTCTATCTCTCCAAACACCAATCTTGAGCAAAGAAAAACTTACTGGTGTTTCATAACGAACGGGATAAAAGATCAGGACGGAGAAAGTTTAGCAAATCCGATCACATTCCCATTTAAAATTCTTGGGATAATAATCACATCTCCTTCTCCGGACAGTTATCTTAGAGGGACAATCAATATACAAGTAGATTTTTCAGCAAATCTGAACAGATTAGAACTCTGGATTGATTCAACAAAAAGACAGACAGCTCTTCCGCCGATAAATTCTCCCTTCAATTTCACAGAGGACACAAGATTACACCCTGATGGGACAAGAATAATAAAGGCCATAGCTTATCTGAAATCACCAGCAATAACAATCTCTTACTCTGTAAGAGTTACATTTGATAATACTCCGCCGAGTTTAGCAATTCAGTTTCCTGCAGAAAACGATGTCGTATCTGGAACAACAGACATAGTATTGCTTGCAAATGATTCAGGAAAAATAAAAAAGGTAGAATTTTATGTTGATGGTATCCTGAACACAACATCAACATCTCCGACAACACCTCCAAACGTATATATATTCTCACTTAACACAGCTAATCTATCTAACGGCAACCATACCGTAAGCTTTGTAGCCGAGGACGAGGCTGGGAATGTATCTGGAATAATCTCAAGAAACCTAATAGTAGATAATTCCCCTCCGACCGGATATTTCATCTCACCTCAATCTGGTTCAATAGTAGGGGGAAGCAACATAAATGTAGAAGCTAACCTGTCAGATAACATTGGAATCAAGAAAGTTGAGTTTTTCTTCAATTCATCAAGAATATGCGATGCCATCTCTCTGGCTTGTGAAAAAACATCCCCACCCTGGAAAATAACTTGGAACTCCACATCTATACCATACTTCTCCTCTGGTTCCTTAACGGGTGTTGTAGAGGATATGGGAGGATTAAAAACAGTTTTCTCAACATCTATAACCGTAGATAACACTCCACCGGCTGTAAGTATAAATACACCATCTGCAGGGATGTACCTCAATGGTTCAACAACAATACAAGTGTCTTTCTCAGATGCTTCTCCAATAACATATATCGCAATACTGATAAATGATGTTTTAAAATTTTCAGCATCAAACCCACCATCTCCATACACCGCTATATGGAACACGAATGCAGAATCTGATGGGACGAAAAATATAAAAGCTCTGGTTTACGACAAAGCTGGGAATCAAGGAATGCATCAGATCTCTGTTGTAGCAGATAATACTCCACCCTCTGGCACGATAACATTCCCCTCAAATGGGACATACACAAACGTGCTCACCATAAATATAACGGTATCTGCAACAGACAATATACTTCTTGACCGAGTAGAATTCTACAGAGACGGTAATTTTATAGGATTTGACAGCACACCACCAACATATTCCATATCCCATGATATATCTGCTCTTACAGACGGGACATACAGTTTAACAGCAGCTGTCTTTGATTTTGCAGGGAATGTATTTGTAACTCCATCGCCGACAACATTCATATTAGATAGAACTCCCCCAGTTGTTGATTTTGTAGATCCTCTAACAGGTGGAGTTGTATTCGGGACAAAATTAGTAAAAACAACAGCTTCAGACTCAGGAATACTAAAAACAGTATCAATACAAGCTGGAGCAGTAAATTTGGGAAGCTGTAATATAAATTCAGTATCTGGAAACTGTGATAAAAACTGGGCTACATCTGGAGATGCAAATGATGTTATCCTTAAAGCAACAGCTACTGACACTGCCGGGAACCAAAGTGTTACACAAATAACCGTGATGGTAGATAACCTTTTCCCTTCAGTGTCAATCACATCTCCAACAACATTCTATCTTACCTGTCCAACGAACACGGTTTTAGGAGGAACAGCATCAGACACAAACACAATAACTTCAGTTGTATTCAATGTCATAGATCTATCAACAAACACTAATTTAGCACAAATCGTATTCACATATACAGGAACAACACCTGTATCCGAGTTTTCCACCTTAACACCAGCTCAATGTGGTTCAGATGGCACAAAAAGGCTACAACTTACAGCATATGATAAAGGTGGAAAATCGTCAACGGCATCACGGGACTTTTTTGTAGATAATACCCCGCCCACTCTCTCTGTCATCTATCCTCCCAACTCCGAATGTGTATCAGGAGTAACTTCCATAAAAGTCCAAATATGCGATAACGCTTTTGTCAAAGATTTAACAACTCTTGTAGATTCAACATTAATATCGTCAATAAATATTTCATCAAGTATCTCCTGTGCCTCTCCTCAAACCAAAAATATAAGTTGGGGTTCAAACAGCTTTCCAGATGGTTCTCACACAATACAAATTACTTTAAAAGATGGAGCAGGAAACACTCAAAATCAGAATATTCCAATTCTCATAGATAACTCTCCTCCTACGGTAAATATAATTTCACCAGCTGATAACTCAACTTTGAATTCACCAACATCTGTTAATGTAATACTTGGAGATAGTGTATGCCCTCCGCCAACATACAATTTCAAGAAAGTAGAGTACCAGATTGCAGTATCTGGAACAAGCTCATTTTCATCAAGCACCCAAGATTGTGCTACCACCCAAAGAATTCCATGCACCGATACCAATGTCGGAGCAGGAAACTCCAACTTTACATGGTCGGCAACTGAATACTGCGGATTCTTCAAACTTAAAGCAAAAGGTTATGATTACGCAGGCAATGTATCTGAAAAAACTATAACGCTAAAAATACAACCGCCCGGATGTCCTATAGAGGAAAGCTGGAGCCCACAGACAGTTCTCGGTTCTATAAGAACCACACCTATAATAAAAGATTTACAAGGAGATGGACAAAAAGAAATAATATTTGGTACAGACAACGGAAGAATTTATGGTATATCTCAATCCACCATAGTTCAAAATTCAAGCCTTGTTGGAAGTGCAATAAGATCTATACTTCTTGAGGTTCTTGTATCTGGGTTAGAAAAAGCTATATTTGGTATGCTGGATCCGGCTAAAAGGATAAGAGCAATAAACCTAACCTCACCATTCCTTTCCGATTTTTCCTCTGTTCTTACAGGAACAGGAATATACTCATCTGCATCTACAATCTTCTCGGACGGTAATACTGCTGTCTTCCTTATTGGAGACCTTGCTGGAAGAGTAGGAATGTATGAGATAAATTCCTCTGGAATAATTTTAAGGGATTGCCTACCAACTGGAGTACCGCTGGACTGCGGGCTGAACTCACCTGCAATATCTGATATAAATGGTGATACGCAGCCAGATATAAAAAACACACCTTTACCAATAGATACAGATTGCGATGGGAAATATGATACCATCATAGTAGCAGGATCTGATGGCTACATAACAGCTGTATCTCTGGCAACAAAGACAAAAATATGGACCATATACACAGGCTCAGCTGATATAAGCTCACCTGTTCTGGTTGATCTTGGAAATGACTGCAACTTTGAAATTCTTGCTGGAACAGCTGGAGGAGCCCTATACTGCATACCTGAATCAGGTTCAGGAAATTGTCCTGGTTGGACATCCCAGTTCTATTCCGCCGGAGGAGCTATATACTCACTTGCAGTAACCGATGTGGATTCGTGTCTAGCAATAGGAGACCCAGATGTAGAGATAATATTTGGAGCTGGTGTCAATCTTACAATACTTTCAAAATCGGGAATGCTCAAATCTCAAAGAAATCTTTCATCTATTATAGTATCATCTCCTGCAATAGCTGATATAAACGGAGACGGCTGTGGGGAAATATTTATAACAACGCAAAATGGGAATATACACGGGTTTTATCTTAAAAATCTTGGCGGGAGCATTTATCCCGAATACATAACAGGATTTCCAAAATCAACAGGAGGCACTATATCTGTGGGAGCTTCTCCGGTCATATGCAACATTGATAGTGATACAAACCTTGAACTTATTACAGGAAACGATTCTTCCAATTTAAGAATATACGATATAGGAGCAGGGGGAACAGTCAAGTGGATACCAGGTGCAACCTTCTGCCACCTTTCAGCTCATGGATGCCAAAGGAGATGGGACTCTCTTTCTACCTGTGGTTATTAATTTCACCGTACTTTTTACGGATCGTCATTTACAAATCTTCATGAATTTTAAATAACTTCTAATCCTCCTCTCCTCCGTATAAATACTCAAACCATCGCATAAAGAAAAAAAATCAAAAATAAATAAATTTATTATATTATTATTTTATGCTTGTTAGTGACTATTTTGAGTAAAGGAATAAAAAAGTATGCTTAAAAAGATTGAATTTGACGAGGCGATGCAGGAAAAAGATAAGAAAATACAAAAGAAAAAAAAAGAAATAATCCTCCTTGGGTTTCCCGAAAAGGAAAGAAAATTAATTAAGAAGATTCTCGGTAAAAAATTTGAAATAAAAGATGTATTAGAAGATGAAAAAGATGAAAAGATAATATTATCAAATAGAGGGAATGTAGTTATCGGGAGAGCAAACTTTATATCAAGAGCTCAGAAAATGATAGATAAAAACAGAGAAAAGAAATTCATCCTCTTTAACATAATGATAAGGTACTATGATACACTGGTATCCCATCTTGGTATGGATACGCAAGATAAAATAGAGCAATATGTATTACGAAAATTACTTTATATCTTTAACAAAACCGGGAAATATCTTATAGGTAAAATATCTGAAAGAAAGTTTATGGTCTTGAAAGAAATCTCTGATCTAAAAGATGGTAAAGAAAGAGCTCGTGAGGAAGGTGAAAGAATAGCAAGAACCATAATTGAAAATATGACTTCCGACAGAATTAACATATCAGGCAGATACATAATTCCTTCTGTGAATATAGGAGTAAGCATATATAAATACGATGGAGAAAAGATACCAGAACTAGCAAAGAACAGTGAATTAGCTCTACAGGAAAGTATAGATGAAGGTGCAAATATATTTGAAGTTTTCTCTGAAGAAATGAGATCACTTTCTAGCAGGAAAACCTTTCTTATAGATGAGATCCTTGATGGAATGAATTTGGGAAAGATATATCCTGTTTTTCAACCTATATTTTCCCTTGAAGACATGAGAATAAAAGGTTATGAGTTGCTCATAAGATGGAAGGATAAACAAATAAGTCCAGAAGACATAATAAGGGTAAGTGAAGAACTTGGTCTGATAAGAGAAATAAATGATTTTCTTTCAAGAAAAATATCGGAAATATCATGGAAATTACCAAAATATTTCTTTTCTTTCAATATAAATGTCAGATCCATTCTGGAGGATAAAATTTTCAATTCCATTTTAGAAAACATGCAAAAATATATGATAAATCCTACGAGGATATGCTTTGAAATAAGTGAAAAATCAGATTACAAAGAGATAAGCAAAGCGAAGGAAAGACTTTCTGAAATTAGAAGAATGGGTTTTCTGATAGCATTAGATGACTTTGGATCACCGCAAACACTTATATCTCACATAAAAGATATCCCCGCAGACATAATCAAAATAGATAAAGAAATTTTGAAAGCGATTGATGGGAAAGATGATATATTGCGAATGATAGTTGAAGGAATAGTTTATATATCTCACAAAACTGGCAAAAATGTAGTAATTGAGGGAATAGAAATGGAGAGTGAGTTAAAGCTTGCAAGAGAGTTAAAATGTGATATGGCACAGGGTTTTGCATTGTGTCCCCCAATGACAGAAGAAGAAGTCTTAGGAGAATAATAACATGCTTGAAATTGAAATAAAGCAAGGTAGCATAATAGATGTAGAAGCAGATGTGTTAGTAAATGCAGCGAACTCTCTTGGATATATGGGTGGAGGAGTTGCAGGATTCCTCAAAAGAGTATGTGGTAATGAAGTAGAAAACGAAGCTATAGAAAAAGCTCCGATACCGGTTGGGAAAGCTGTTTTAACATCTGCAGGGAAACTTAAAGATAAATTCAAAGGAATAATACACGCTCCAACTATGGAAAGACCCGCAATGTCTATACCTCCGGAAAATGTATTTAAAGCCACATCCGGAGCACTTGAAGAAGCTGACAAAAACGGATTTAAAAAAATAGCAATACCTGGGCTTGGCACAGGAGTTGGAGGTGTAGATAAAAAAACAGCTGCGGAACTTATGATAAAAGCTATATTAGAATTTAAGCCCAAGAATCTTAAAAAGGTAATCCTCGTAGATATAGATCCAGAAATGGTCAAAGAGTTCCAAATAGCTCTTTCTCAAAAAAAATAAAAATTGAGAAAAGACAAAATAAAAATCAATGAGAGAAATATCTTATCATGGAAAAGATAAGAATACCAAGTGATGTAATACTTGATATATCATCGGAAGAAATCAAAACAAATCCTGCGATAAAAGAAATAATCTCAATATGTAAAAAAATGTTCATACCAGTATGGCATAACGAAAAAATAGAAGGTGTAAATACCATAATACCGGGGGTCATATTCGGAGAAAATCCAGTAGTAGTATCAAGATTAAAAAAAGGAGAAGAAACGATTACTCCTGAAGAGTTTCTTTCTAAATTTTCCGACCTTGATGATTGTGAAAAAATAGATTTTGGAAGTATAGGAATGCTTATGCTGAACAAAGAAGCAAGATATTTTTCTGATGAACTTTCAACAGAAATACTCAAATCTTTTTATAAGGGGGACTGGATTCTGGGAGAGAAAGTTAAGGAATTTGAGAGATCAGTATGCGAAAAGCTAAAAGTAAAATATTCGGTTGGAGTGAACTCAGGAACAGACGCGATACTCCTTGGACTGAGGGCTATAGCGCTCTCAAAGTTCAGAAAAGAGTTTTTCTCAAAAGAAGATGAAATAATAGTTCCAGACCTGACATTTTTAGCAACTGCTGAAGCAGTAATACTTTCCGGAGCAACTCCTGTTTTGGCAAATGTAGATGATAGAACTTATACTCTATCCCCAGAATCTTTGAAAAAATCTATAACCAAAAATACAAAGGGAATAGTCGTTGTTCATCTTTACGGCCTCACAGCTGATATGGATGAAATAATGAAAATAGCGAGGGAAAACAACCTTTTCGTTGTTGAAGATTGTGCTCAAAGCTTTTATTCAAAGTTTAAAGACGAATATGCAGGAACAATCGGGGATGTTGGATGTTTTAGTTTCTTTCCTTCAAAAAACCTCGGGGGACATGGAGATGGAGGATTGATAACGACAAACAATGAAGATATATATTACTATGCAAACATTTTAGGAAAACACGGCTCTAAAATAAGAGATTATCCCGAGCATATAGGTATGAATTCAAGGCTTGATACAATACAAGCAGCTTTGCTGAAAAAAAAGCTTGAAAAGATAGATTTCTTCACACAAAGAAGGAGAGAAATAGCGCGAATATATTCTGAAAAAATAGAGCATCCAAACATATTAAAGCCTTACGAGCCACCCAACAGAACACACGTGTTTCACCAATACACCATAAGAGTAAAAGGTGGAGCCTCTGGTCTAAAAGATTTCCTTTGGAGGAATAATATAGAAACAAGAATATACTACCCATTTCCTATGCATAAAGCCCCTGCAATAAGTAGGAACAGCAAAAATTATGACAAGTTATATACAGAAGATATAACAAAAGAGATACTAAGCCTCCCAATAGAACCACTATATCCCGATATACTCATAAGATATATTGCGGGAAAAATAAATAGCTTTTTCGCCGATAAGTAGAGAGAACTATTTCTTTTTGTAGTATTTCAATATAAAAAGAGGTATGCACAAAGAAAGATATACAAACGCCATTTCTTCTCTCAAGTGTTCGACAAAAAATT
The DNA here is from genome assembly GCA_964601505.1 of uncultured bacterium. GTDB lineage: Bacteria > Calescibacteriota > Calescibacteriia > Calescibacteriales > Calescibacteriaceae > DRWZ01. Next base: position 11,918 of record CAZRNR010000045.1, read on the forward strand.
GTATTAAGAAGAGAGAAGCAAGCAAAATCGCCTCAAGAAATGAAAAATTCATATCGTATATAATGAAAAAGGCGAAAAGAGATTGTGCAGATGTTAGAAAAACTTCCCACTGCTGTCTATGGTCCAATTGGAGGCCAGAAAGAGGATTTTCAACACCGTGTATGAATTTTGAAAGACTATAAGCTATCGGGATACATCCTATAAGTAGTGTCCATTGATTTACTTTTGATGAGACAAGAGCTCTGAGTGCATCTGAACCTCTACCTCTTAGTGCCCATATTAGAACAACAACGAATTCTGGAGATTCTGAAGCGAATGGTGCAAGCCACTGGATAAGCAGAAACTCATTTATTCCAAATCTTTTGCCAAAAGAGATTAAACCTTCTGCAAAGGCTTCCGCAGATATAAAAATACAAAAACCTGCCCATAAAAACATAAAAACAATCAATGGAACCGCTAAAGATTTTTTAAGATGATTGATAGTCCTGACAGGTTCAAAATCATCCTCAAGCTCCTCTACTCCTTCAATTGATGAACGATAGATATACAAAGCAAAAACAAGGATGAGAAAGATTGAATCAAAAAGATTTATTGATTTTTTAAAAAATATATTGAAGCTCCAGATAGTTGATATAAGGAGAAAAAAAATTTCACTTCTTACAGATTCATCAAAAGAAATATGCGAATCTAATCTTATCTCGCTTTTTCTCTTAGCAAAAAGCAGATAAGTCAAAAGAATTGTTGGCCAACCTATTCCGACAAGGAGTCTATTAGCACCTGTCATATTAGCGACCGCATAATGAGAGTATTGATCATCAATGCCAGCCTTATAAGCAAGATAAATATCTACAGCATATTCTGGAAGAACAGCTAAAATAGCCACAAGAGCTATCGCAAGAGCCCCTGATATATATTTTCTTGAAGAATCAGATGCCCATGTAAGAAGAAAACCAGCAGATACTATGCAAAAGCCCGTCAGAATAATCTGAAGCCAATCAACAACATGACCTACATAAAATCTTACTATGATCCAAGGTAGGGTCCCAAGAACAGCTAAAGATATGTAAAACATTTCTTAAACTACATATATACAATGTATTCGGTTTCTGATTTTTCTGAATAATTCCATCAAAAATAAACAAAAGTCAATTATGTAAAAGTAAAAATATAAGCAAATAGAAAATTATTTTTATATAACTCTTATTTTGTAAATAATAATTATTTTCATATAAAAATTTTTTTTAGTATAATTGAAGCAAATAAAATCAAAATAAAATACATGGGAAAAATAGAAAAGTACAAAGAAAAATATCTTATCAATATAGCAATGATAGTATATCTTATACTAATAGGTCAAATTAATTCCTGTCAAAAACAAAATGTGAAAGAAATAGAAAAAATCCATGTATCCACATTTAAAAACCAAGGATGTATCACATGCCATAATATAGAAAAACCATCTACATTCACACATTACGGGGAACAGGCAAAGGATAAGCACTACGGATGCATAAGCATGCTAAACTATATAAAAACTCATAACTTCCAAGACATAACAGAAAATAAGTTAAAAAAACTTTTTACAGAACACAAATGCTCTACTTGTCACGATATAAATGGTGAAGGTCAAGGAAGAGAAAATCTGACATCCTTTGGAATTAATATGAAAAACAAAAACTTGGGATGTGTTAGTATTTTTACTGCCCTTATAAAAGAATCCAATAACTAGAGAGATAAAAAGATTTTTCATTTTTTATAACCTCTTTTTTTATCAATGATAGCAATGGAAGAGAATTTTAGGGAAAAATATGCTGAATTATTCACCAACTTTTACTCTCCATAATTAACATCTATTTTCTCAGACACAGCATTGCAAGTTTCAGCATAAAAGAAGTTCCACCAACGTATAATTTATGTGAATGCTGTAATTATATGCTGTATTGCATGAAGTTGTAGCGTCATTTATTTTTCTTCTTCTTTAATTTTTTTACGATAAAATCTATCGTATTCGTATTTTTTGTATCTTTGAGAATATCTTCTATATCATCATATTCTTCATAGTCAGGGTCGTGGTATTTTCCAGAACTTGCATATTGCTTTACCGACAGAAGTGTTTTCCTTAAATGAATTCAAGCATTATGCCACGTTCCTACTTTTACAGTTGTATGAGGATGTTGCAGGACATATATTGGTTTATTCTTTACGGCTAATTCTTTGAAGTCATCATTGACTTTTTTACGCCATCCCTTCGCATTTTTAGATCTTGGATTGAAAATACTTAGATCGTGACAACCCAATATCATTACTTTTCCAACACTTAAGTTAAGGAAGTGTGTTTTTAAGTCAGTAATCATCACCAAACCATTTTGTTGTTCCGCTACCGGATAGGACTTCCCTGTTCAATAAAGTTTATTTTATCTTAAATCCTTTAGAAATACTAGCTCAATGTGTAGTTCCGATTTGAATTGTTTCGTTTTATCCTTGAAAGAGTCTATGCCCAATGTGATGTAATCTGCAACTTTACTTAATTTCCTACATAAACCATCGGTAAGAACAAAATTTACACACTTTTCAGCTTCCGCAACTAATTCGCTTAAAGTCTCACTATTTGGATTTTTATCGTCACCTATATCTTTCCGAGATATTGATTTTAGCCAATCAAATTGAATAAATCCACCGCAAGTTATTAGAAACTTGACTTTTCTACCTTTAGGCTAATTCTCATAGATATCTTCAAGAAGTTGCCTGGCTTCTATTGGTTCTCCATTCCATTTAAACTTCTTTATGATTACTCTTGCTATGGATGGATTCGGTTCCTCTCTTACTTCGATTTCCCATCTTTTAGAAGAAAGTTTTACTATGTTGAATACCAAAATTTTTAGGAACTGATTAGCTTCTACTCCTCCGCTGAATTCTTCAGGATCTAATTCTTTTCCATTAACATACTTATTGGCTATCGAAATGATGTACTTTGGTGGATAGAACTCACCATTATATTCCATAAAGAAAATTTTTTGATCTTCTACTCTTTGTGATCCTAACCCTTTTCTTTATTTCTTTTATTGCTTTGATTATATGTTCTCGTTTTATGTTTTCAGGAATCATGGTACCAACTAAAATGTATAAATTCTAAAATGATTAGTCGCAATCATCAAAATTTTAATTAAGAATTAACGCCTTTTTAAGATTATAATATATCAAAATGAATTTTAAAAAATTATAGACCAAAAATCGTAAAAATTCTCCATCCTAATTTACTTATAAACGGTTATGAATTTTTTACAACGCATTTAAGTATGTCTAAAATATGTTTGCGACAAAGCATATACACATTTTCTGGAATTGGTTATTATGAAAAGTTTTATGTATTCTGATAGTACGTTATCTATATCCGAACTTACAAAATTATATAATCACTGTAAAATAAATCTACATAAGACAAAATCAAAAAACATTATTCTATAACTGGTTAATCACAAGGCAAATATACAGAAATTAAAGATAAGAATATAAGGGGAGCTTATTATATAAAAAAAGTCCCTGTAGCTCAGAAGGAAGAGCACGGTCCTCCTAAGTCCGGGGTCGCGGGTTCAAATCCCGCCAGGGACACTCCCAATACTTGAAAAAAATTAAAATCGGGAATTTTTATCTACTCAAAGATAGGGCAAACTTTATCCTAGTGGAAATCACGCAAACCGAAAGTTTTGAAGAAAAGATAAGATGGGAGATGATAATAACCCCATCACAGATATTTCTTTTTCTTTCTACACTCCTTACAACAACAGCAATGGGAGCAATAATGCAAGGTTTCTCACCTTTATCTAAGGATATAGTGAAGGGTTTCATTTTTTCATTACCTTTAATTTTTATCTTGGCATCACACGAGTTAGGACATATACTAGCGATGCGAAAATATGGAATAAGAAGTTCCTTCCCATATTTTATTCCTGCACCTAACATAATAGGAACTTTCGGGGCAATTATGATTCTTAGAGAGAAAATAAATGAGTCATCTAAAATCCTTAAAATAGGAGCTTGGGGACCAATTGCAGGATTTCTAGCTGCAATACCTGTATCCATAATAGGATTAAATCTGTCTTCAATTGTTGAAGCATCCGCACAACAAGAAGGAATGATAAAACTCGGTTCTCCCATACTCTTTTCCGTTATGGAAAAAATTATTTTTAAAGTTCCTGATGGTTCAGATTTACTTCTCCACCCTATAGCATTCGCCGGATGGATAGGATTTTTCGTAACAGCTATAAACCTCATTCCAGTAGGTCAAACAGATGGAGGACACATCGTGTTCTCAATAACTCCTCACTTCCACAAAACAATTTCTTTGATAACATCTCTAAGTCTTGTTATATTTGGTTTGATATTTTGGTATGGATGGATCATCTGGGGAATCTTGACTCTGATTCTTGGTATAAGATCAATACCTTACTTACCACATCAAGACATAGGAAAAAATGAAAAAATTATCGCCATAATCTCGCTTTTGATCTTTATACTATCTTTTACAATAGCACCAATTGAAATAAAATACTAAATACAGAATATCTAGAAAACCTCAACAATCAATCAGCTCCATTCTATTGATTTAGTGATTCAATACTGCTTTGTTGCAAACATAGTTAAACACGTTGATTATTGGAAAGTTGAGGGGAACTTTTAAATCTTTT
>CAZRNR010000046.1:0-15658 GCA_964601505.1 uncultured bacterium
AACATTGATTATCTCCTGAAAAGATATCTGTTCCCCTGAGTTCATATTATCTATTATTTTAACAATTCCAGTTATATTTTTTGTTTAAAATTAACATTTTTCAAAAATCATTTATATCTTTCAAAATTAAGTTATCTATGCTAACTTTATATCATAATCTCGTTTTGAAGGATTATCCACAATAGAAATCCACAATTATTCTTCAATAAATATAAGAAAAGAATATCCAAAACTAAATAATATCCTACAAGAAATTCTGCAGAGAAATAAGAAACGGCCAAAATCAAAACAAACCAAAAAAGATATAGATTCGCTTACAAGAAGGATTTCACTAATTTGGCGTTCAGAAACAGAACGAAAATCTGAAGAGCTCAAAAGATTAAAAAATGAATTATTAAAGGATTTGCAAAACTTTGCCATAGTTTTTAAATAACTCTCAGTCTCTCACCACAATAAAGTATCTAAACATTGCACTACAACGATTCTAAAGAACTATTAAAAAATTTTGTAAAAAATTTAAATGACAAATAGAATTTCCTTTTATAGATTGACATAGTTCGGATGAGACCTTTTAATCAATAAAAATCGATCCAACTTTGCAACAGAGTGAAATCACTTCTTCAGCCGATCAGCAAATTTTTAGGAAGAATAGCTCAACAATGATTTAAAAATTCAAGAAAACACATTAATAACAAAAATCAAATCGGATAATAAAGAAACTCAATGCTTCATATAAATTCTCAACAGTATTTTTCCATTTCAAGGATTACATAAAATAGATGAGAAACGATATATCTTTTAAGCGCTTTGTCAAAATAAATATGTATCAAAAAATGTCAATTTCTTCTTGTATTGTAAGTGGAGGATAAAAATTTTTTGACACAGCATTTAAGAAAGCATAGTATCTGTCCGAAAAATCGTAATGGTTTTTATCGTCATTTTTGGGAATTCATAAGGAAATCCAGATAATTTCTCCTGATTTGAAAGATTTTTAGAATGTAGTGAATGTTAGAGGATTCAGAGACGATTATTAAGGGGGCTGGGAAAGTATCATTTTTTATTCTATTAAGTAGGATAACAGGCCTTCTAAGGGAGATGGCAACTGCCATATTCATAGGTGCAAATTACATTTCGGACGCACTTTTTGTAGGATGGGCTTTTCCAAACACATTGAGAAGATTTTTAGCAGAAGGACTTGTCGCTCCAGCTTTCATTCCAGCCTTTATGAAAGCGAAGGAAGATGGGAAAATAAAACAAGCATTATCGTCTTCAATTGGGCAGATTTCCCTGATAACAGGCTCAATATCTATACTGATAATCCTCTTTTCAAATCAGATCAGTTTATTGTTAGCACCGGGTTTTGAACCAAAATCCAGAGAACTTTCGGTTCTCTTCATATCCTCACTCGCTCCATATATTTTTTTTATATCAATAGCAACCGTTCTATCAGCATTTCTCAATTCATTTTACATATTCGGGATTCCCGCATCTACAATGTTCATCTTCAATACAATAAACATTCTTGGGATATTGATTTTCTACTATACCATTGGAAAACCGGAGATAGGATTCATATTTGGAGTTTTTGCAGGGGTTATAGCACAAAACATAATAAATGCGCTGAGTTCCTCAAAAATAGTGAAACTTGGTTTCTCACTAAAAAACAATGAATATTCAAAGATAATCTGGAAGGCTATACCAGCAGTTATAGTGGGAGGTGCAATATACCAGATAAACTTTCTTGTTTCCCGAGCGATAGCATCTTTCGGTGGAGAAAAAACTATATCTTTTATAACCTATGCCTCAAGGTTTTTTGAGTTCCCTCTTGGAGTTTTTGTCTATTCAATATCTTATGTTGCTTTACCTTTTCTTGCAGGAAAGAAAGGTTCGAGAAGTTTTTCAACATCCATATACATCACAACAGTCATAATAATCCCGGCAACTATAGGGCTCTTCCTTCTCTCAGAAGCAGTAATATATATGGTATTTGGATACGGAAGATTTACGAGAACAGATGTTCGAGAGACTGCAAAAGCACTATGTATGTATTCTCTGGGACTTATGCCAGTTGCTATTTCAAGGTTGTTCGTTTCTGATTTTCAAGCTAACCGCAGACTTAACATTCCGGTCATATCAAGTATCTTATCATTTGTATCAAACACTGCCTTATGCATCATCTTCACTATAAAAGGAATGCAACACACAGGTATAGCTCTAGCATCCTCTATATCAGCCTTAGTTGGGTTATTTCCACTTATCGCAAAATCTGATAAGAAGAATTTCTTCTTTTTCGCGCTCATAAAAGGGATAAAAGTCACACTAATTCCCTCAATTATAACCTTAGTTTTGTGCCTCATGTATATACACTACTGGAATAAATACGAATTACCAAGGTTAATCGGATTCGCTTCAATGCTGATATTAATAGGCCTATGCTTTATAATAACCCTGTTTTTCCTGAAAAAATTTTCAAAAGATTCAACAGCTGGAGAACAAAGTTTTGGTTCTAATCAGAAAAATTGATAAGGTAAATTCACAAAGAATCTTGAAAAAATTTGTCTTATAAACAAAGTTATTACAAAAACACAAAAATGGTTCCGAAAAAATTTTTTTTGACAAAAGGGATAGGGTATCACAAGGAAAAACTTGCTTCCTTTGAGTTAGCATTAAGGGATGCAAAGATTGGTGTGTTCAATCTTGTGAATGTCTCATCAATAGTTCCTCCACACTGCGAATTAGTTTCCATAGAAGAGGGTTTAAAGGGTCTAAAACCAGGGGAGATAGTATTTTGTGTTCTCTCACAGAACTATGCAGATGAAAAAGGTAGATTAGTTTCAGCCTCAGTTGGTCTAGCTCTTCCAGAAGATCGGTCCTTGCACGGTTATCTTTCTGAGTTCCACGCGTACGGTATGACAGAATCAGAAGCAGGGGATAGAGCAGAAAGGATCGCAGCATATATGCTTGCTACAACACTGGGGTACGAGTATGATGTAGATCAAGATCTTCAGAAGACAAAAAACTTCCTGAGTATAAATGGTAAGAGGATATTCACATCTCACATTGCAGTCTCCGCAGAGTGCCTCAAAAATTCCGAATGGGTAACTGTAGTATCTGCAGCAGTTTTCGTTCCCTAAAAAGATGAATTTTCTTGATTTAGATAACTCTTTTGAGGAATCAAAATTTATCATAATACCAGCGGAAATAGGTGGGACATCGGTAGGTTCAAAGGGAGCAGAAAAAGCTCCCGAGAGTATAATAAAAGCATCGTGGCAAATCGAAGATTTTGATACAGAACTTAGGTTTGATTTAACACAAGATAAATTCCATACAACAGCTCCGGTCCGCAACCTTGATGACCTTTATAAGCTATCACTAAAAACCTTTAAAGAAGGGAAGATACCTATTATCATAGGAGGAGAACACTTTATATCTCATGCCGTAATCAAAGCAATGAGTGACGTTTATGGTAAGAACATATCAGCAGTATTTTTCGATGCCCACGCTGACATGTTTGATGAGTTCAGTGGAAACAGAATGTCTCACGCTTGTGCCTTATTTTTATCTTTACCATTTTTAAAAGATTTCATATCCATAGGAGTGAGAAATATAGCAAAAAGGGAACTGGAAATAATAAAGAACAAAAGGCTAGAAGAAAGCTTCATCTTTTTTGAAGATGCAATTATAGTAGATAGAAAAACAGGTGAGGTAAAGATCAATATAAAATTAATAGATAAGAAAATCCGTAATCTCAAAGGTGAAGCAATTTATATAAGTTTTGATTTTGATTTTATAGATCCAGGATATCTTCCATCTCTTTCAACTCCTGAGCCACCTGGTTTTTCCTTCATCCAAACATTCTTCCTACTCAAAATGATAATAAACTACTTTGGTAACAGGATAAAGGGATTTGATTTTGTTGAATTCTGCCCACAAGGTATATTTTCCTCCGACGTATCAGCTGCCAAAGTAATTTCAAAATCGGCAGCATACCTATCTTATGAAATAACACGAAAAACAAAAAATCTAAAAAATAAAAAAATTTATGCAAGGTGATAGATAAAATGCACCTCAATTCGCTCTTGAATTTTTTACCTAAATTTATTCATAACGCTTTAATATAGTACCCTACCGAAATTCTACAAAAACTATGAGATCAATTTTTGAAAAAATTAAAAAGAACCTCAAAATAAAAGAATCTAAAAATTTCATATTTTTATAAAATCTAAAAATCTGATAAATTCATATTTATATGATTATACCTTTTGTTTTTCTGTTTATATTGCATCATGAAGAAGCAACTTTAGATCATATAGCGAAAACTGCTGTTGGATTTAACTCAGTAATAGCGAACAGAGAAAAAGTTCCGGGGAAAAGATCTTTCTTTCTCTCCCCATTTTTAGAGTATTCATTTTTAGATCTCAATCTACTAAAATTTTCTGCAAGAGCAGATATACCGTTTGGGACAGTTCAGAACAAGCTTTATTTTTCTGATATAGCAGGAACGATAAAAACGACACTCGATATAAAAGTTCTCTCTCTGACCCCAATGGTATCTACTGAATTCCCAACAGGCGGAACACTCGCAACCTCAGGACACATAGGTCTCCTACCTGCAATTGCCTTTGAGATACACACTGGACCCATTATGCATATACACGGAATCATAGGCTTAAAGCTACCTTTAGGAGAAAGTCATGAAACCTCCCCTACAGGTGAAACGGATTCACACACACATCATAGCACATCAGATACAACATCAAACGCTCACAAAATAAATTATATATTCCCTCACTCTGGAAAGGAAATAATGTCTCATGTAGGTATGATGCTGGGAATACTTGATATAATCGGTATAGATATAAGGCCAAGCTTCTTCCTTGAGGATTTCAAAACATTTGTGTTCCAACCTATGGGTGGATTATTCGCTGATATACCATCTGGTGAAACATCGATCAAATTGCATCTTTATGGCTTTTACGCAACCGGAGGAGTTAGAAAAGGATACGGAGTAGGACTAATGGGATACCTTATGTTCTAATTTTGAAAATAACCGTTTTCTAAAGAATAAAACTAATTTTACATACGTGAATTCTACTTCAGACTCAAGTGAAAGATCAATCATTACAGAAAAAGTAATAAAGAAAATAGCTTCCTACAAGTATAAAAGACTTAAAATTGACGGGTTTATTGAATCTGCAGTTCTTATACCTATCTTTGTAGAAGGCGAGAGAATTCTATTCATAAGAAGGAGCATGAATGTAAAGGATCACAAGGGGCAGATAGCATTTCCGGGTGGTGTTATAAGCACTAATGATCTTTCTCCTATTGAAACAGCACTACGAGAGACCAAAGAAGAAATAGGAATAGATCCAGAAAATATTGAGCCCATAAACTATATAGATGACACAATAACTATAGCTGGCTATCTTATACATCCTGTTGTTGGTATAGTAAAAAGAAATGTCAAAATCAGCCCAAACCATGATGAAGTTGATGAGTTTTTCCTAATCCCTATAAAAGATATACTGAACGCCAAGGTTAAAGAAGATCCGGAAAGATTAAGTTGGGAATTTCATATAAATGGAATAACCATATGGGGCGCAACTGCCAGAATCCTCAAAAATTTCATTGATATATGTGAAACTTCATAGCAAAATCAATCTCTATGCTCTGTCGCAAGTCCTATCCTATCTATACCCACCCTCTTTACAATATCCATAACCTGAATAACTCTTCCGTAATCAACTTTTTTATCCGCCTCTATTATTACCTCCTTTTTCTTTATTCTTAAAAGTATACCCTCAAGTTCATTATACGTCCTCACAACCATTCCATTTATCTTTATTGTCCCATTTTCAGATATAGATATCGTCGGAACTTCTTCAGTTTGCTCAATAACCTGAGCCGAAGTGCTTTCAGGTAGTTGGACATCAAACGCAGTTTTCAGAACAGGAGCAGTTAGCATAAAGATTATAAGCAATACCAACATCACATCTACAAGAGGTATTATGTTTATCTCCGATTCAAAATCATCCCTAACTCCACCCACACGCATAAAGAAAAATTTTATAAATTAGTTCTTGATGTTAATTAACTGCTTTATCAACTAAATATGTACCAAAAATTGTCAATTTCCTCTGGCATTGTAAGTGGAGGATAAAAATTTGTTATTTTGTTGAATAATTTACTTTACATCTTGATTTTCATCTGCTAAACTTTTTAACAGTAGGAGTTATGAAGTATAGGATTTTCTAGGTTAATTGAATAATAAGCAGAAATAAAAAGTGTCAAATGAATTATTCAACAAAATAAAAATCTTTTGACAGAACAATTAAATCAGTTAATGAATAAACATCGTCTACGGTACACCTGACAAAACGGGAAAAATCATACCCCATAACTAAAAATAAATTATTTCACAAATAACCACAAATAAATCCATCAACATTATTGAAAACTTTATCAATAGAAGCGAATTTCATCTAATTGTGAAATGACACATACCGGAAGAACCTTGAATGTTAAGAGCGAAAAAAGTAAATCATAAATAAAACAACAAAAAATAATCAGAAGATAAACAAACTTAAGGAAAACCAAAATTGAAATTACTCTTAATATCTAAACAAAAAATTATTAATAATTATTTACATATGCAACAAACAAAGAAAAAATCACAATCAGAAAAAAGACGAAAAACAGAAAAAAATCTAAAATATCTCACAAGAGAAGAATTCTTTAGATACCTTGAAGAAGACAGGAGAAAATGGGAAGAAAACCAAAAAAGATGGGAAGAAAACCAAAAAAGATGGGAAGAAAACCAAAAAATAATTGAAAGGATAACAAAGAGTATTGCAAAAGTTGGGGCCAGAGTTGGTTATAAAATGGAGGATTTAGTAAGAGCCCTTATAAAAGAATTCTTTGAGAAAAACGGAATAAAACCGGATACAAAACCTTTGAAAGAATTTGACCAAGAAGGATTCGTATACGGGTATCCATCTGATGTGGAAATAGATGTCTTCGTAAGCGATCCTGTAGTATATGGAGAGGTAAAGAGCATTATAGAAGATGCTAGTGAGGTCCTGGCGTTCAATAGAAAAGTTGAATTCTTCGAAAGAAAATATGGGAAAGCATGGAAAAAATTTATAACTTGTCTTGATATTAAAGAGAGAAGAAGGGAGTCAATACTACAAGCAGCTGAAAAGTACGGCATTGATATCATTGAAGCATAAATATATACCTTAGGATACAAAGCTTTAACATTTTGGAAAACATCTAAAATCTTGATAAATGTTGAGAAAATCTGAATACCAGTTCTCTACTTCCCAAATAATGTAATCAAAAGATTTTATGGGACCAAAGCAATTCTCCCAAATGTTCTTCTATCTTTTAGTATTTCATGAGCTTTTGGAGCTTCCTCTAATTTAATGCTTGAATGTAGGATTGGCTTAACTTTCCTTTCTCTCAATAAGTTAAATAGTTTTTGAAGCTCATTATGTGATATCCCAACCGTCCCCTTTATCTTTATTTCTCTAGTTATCACCATCCCTGGGTTCATCGCATACTTATCTACACGTATATTCCCGACAAGCACAAGAGTTCCGGTTAATCTTAGGCTTCTTAGTGCAGATTCAAGAGCAATAGATCCGGTATTTTCTATCACTATATCAACTCCGCGCCCATCTGTAATTTTTGATACCTGCTCGTTGAATCTCATATCCTTTGAAAGTATAACTTCATCTGCTCCAAGCTTTTTTATCTTCTCAACCTTGTCATCAGATGTTGTAACTGCTATGGTAAAACAACCTATACTCTTTGATATTTGAATAGCGTGTATTCCGACCCCTCCACTTGCCCCTGTTATAAGAACTGTATCCCCCGCTTTCGCCTCAGCTTGAGTTAAAATTGCCCTATATGCTGTCCCGACCGCACAAAAGACTATACTTAACTGCTCTGGGGATAGCATCTCAGAAATATCCTTAGGAACAAGCTCAAAAGCAGAAAAATGTGCTTTTACAAGATCAGCATATCCCCCAGGAATAGTGTGAACAAATTTATCTCCCCTGAGACATATATTGTCGTGTCCAGATAGGCAAAGCTCACATCTCCCACAAAAAGCACCATGCCGCGATATAACAATATCACCCCTTGAAAACGGAGTCTCTCCATTGACCTTTTCCACAACACCACATATTTCATGCCCTGGAACAGTAGGAAGAGCTGTATATTTAAATCCTCCCTGAATATCTATTATATCACGATAACAGACCCCACAAGCCTTCACTCTCACAAGTATTTCACCATCTGATAAATCCGAAACATCAAAATCACCAAACCGAATTTCACCAAACTTCTCTAAAATCCAAGCTCTCATAAACCCTTGGTATTAATCTTTCTACCCAAGAAAGAATTTCATCATTTTCTGTAATATTGTATTTTACTTCACTTGAATAATTCTCAGAATTGATCTGAAAGGATTTAACATTAGATCTATCAAATCTAAACAATCAATAAGTAGGGATTAGAGAGAAATCAATATTTCTTCAATATCCCATTCTTGCTCTTGAGTGAATATTCAGATGATACAATATGTAAAAAAATAAAGACTCAGCAGTTATCAAGTTTCAAAATTGCAAATACCTGAATATTAATACGGATCGAAAACAAAAGATTTCAAAAGATAGGTGAGAAATTATTTCTCAAGTTCAAAAGCATCATGAAGTTCTCTAACAGCAAGCTCAATAAATTTCTCATTTATCACACAGGAAACCTTTATCTCAGATGTTGATATCATCTCAATGTTTATATTAGCTTTAGCAAGAGTTTCAAACATCTTACCTGCTACCCCAGGTCTATCTCTCATACCTATACCAACAATTGAGACTTTAGCTATCTTATCATCATACCTTATATCCTTAAAACCCATTTTATTAACGATTGGCTGAAGGATACCCATAGCCTTTCGCAAATCCTGTCTCTTAACCGTAAATGTTATGTCAGTAAGACCATCTTGAGATACATTCTGAACTATCATATCAACGCTTATTGAAGCATCACCTAACGGTTTAAAGATAGAACTTGCAATCCCAGGCCTATCTGGAACTCCCATTATTGTTATTTTTGCCTGATTCCTGTCATATGAGACAGCGGTAACAGGTTTTGAAGTCTCTATCTCCACCGCTTTTGTTTTCTTATTTGTGAAAACTTTCCGACTCATTTTCATCTATTCTATTACGTAAGCTCCAGAACTTAAAAATATCAGAAAGGTTATCACAAGACAAAAATCTAAAGTGAGAAAAATCTGATATAATCTAAATCTTGAAAAATAAGCAAAATCCTTTCCTTTAAAGGAATAATGTCCACCAATCTCTGATAGATTGGGTAGCTATGAACAAAAAAATCTTGTTCACGCCACAAACCCTTTGAGAAGATAAAGGCTGACTCCTTGCCTTTGCATAATCTCTTCTCCCAACATCCCGCAGAATCAGTATAAAATATGATGAAAGTGTCCGGTGATATATTGATTATCTTATACCTTTGTACAATCCCTTGAGTGAAAACAAAGTTTTGATTTGCAACCTTGTAATACAAACCCAACCTATTTGCAAGTTTAATGAATAGAACTAGTATTCCAGAATCATAATAGAAATCTATCACGTCTCCAGAAATTTCTCCAGACACTTGTTCAACAAAATTTCCAGAGTCAAAAATGAAAATGTTACTGTTTGTTTCTTTTTGGAACCAAACAAGGAGCTTTGAGTCCTTTGAAAGGATATGCTTTGTTTCCAAATGAGGTAAAGTTTTTTCAAGAGCAATTTTTTGTTCCTTATTCCAAACATATAAGGTCATCGAGTTTCCATAATTATAAAGCAACATCAAGGAACTCTCCGAAATAGGAAGATACTCAGAAAATACCGGAGCCCTTGTAATGTTTATTGAACTTGCTAACTTAAGACCTTGATGGTCAAGAGAATAAACATCAATTGATATGCCAGACCTTGAATAAATCAGATATTTATTTCCCGCATCAATGATATAATCCGCTTCTGGAATTATAACATATGTTAAACTGTTTTGGGACATTAATCCGACTTCATTAGATCTGAAGATAAATATTGTATCCTGCTTCCTCGTCGCGAAATCACATAATGGAATTGCAAGATCTGAAACAGTATTTCCGTAAATAACCACTGAATTATCACAACCCTGCGATATAAGATATATACCATCTGATCGCTCCAAAAGTATATTGAACTTTCTATAACCTGTTACAACCTGAGAAAAGGATAAAGATAAGTCCTTAGATATCTTCAAGAATTCTGTACTTTTCTTATCCTCATCATTGACTAAGATGATATAACCATCTTGGATTTCAAAATACTCAAGTTCATATGGATTCTCTATTTTAAGGTCGAAAAGATTTACGGATACGGTCAAACTATCAGTTATATCTTTTAGGTCAACTACATACAGTTTTTTATTCTGCGACACAGCGAAGATTCTTAAAGAATCCTCTGGAATCGCCAAAGTTTTCACATCTACAATGTCTGTGATTCTCAAAGATGCAAAATTTTTTATATTTTTTGATAGAACTGAGAAGTCTTCCCAATTCTGTATTATTTCCACACTTCGCACCATGTATATTTCAGATGATATTCCAAAAGGTTGCGTAACGCTAAGCTCAAAACGGGATATGAGAAAATAACTATTAGGACTTACATCCTGGGGTATATAAAAACTCACATCTGAAGAAAACTCGCCCATGCAAGTTATACTTGATGGATATATCTGCAAAATAGCCTTATTATTTTGCACAACATCACTCAATCTCTCTGGGAGAGAATCCGAAAGATAAACACTTATTGAGACACTCGAGGGAAAGCTTGGACAGATGAGAGATAAATATCCATCAAAAAACTCTCCCGTAGCTAATTTTCCCTCAATAGAATGAATATCAAATCGTATTACAGACAAATCAAGAGATATAATGTCCTTTTCACTTATAAGCTTAACATTGGCTTCTTGTTTTTCGGACTTACAAACGAGAATCCCAAGTACTATAAGGGTTAAAAAGCTTTTTCTCAAAAGAATCATTTTGAACCTCCAGATTCAAATTTTTGGATTGCTTTTACTATATCTTGAGCAGAAACCGGACCATATATC
The DNA here is from genome assembly GCA_964601505.1 of uncultured bacterium. Lineage (GTDB taxonomy): Bacteria > Calescibacteriota > Calescibacteriia > Calescibacteriales > Calescibacteriaceae > DRWZ01. Next base: position 11,161 of record CAZRNR010000046.1, read on the forward strand.
ACCTTCCTTATCTTTGAATCATCCGAAAGGATTAAGGTAGTAGGAATTGCGTCTATACCTAGATTTTTAGCAAATTTACCATCCGGATCGTGTATTATCTGATAGTTTATATTATAGGATTTTGCAAGATCGTCAACTTTATTCCTATCATCCTGCACAGCTATACCTACAACAGATACACTAGCCGAATTCTGAAGCTTAATAAGTTCTGGTATTTCCTCCGTGCAAGAATCACACCAGGAAGCAAAAAAGTTTATCACAGTATATCTACCTAAATCTAATTTTAAGCTTTCAGGTGGTTTGAAGACAAATATACTCTTCCCCACAATATTATTTCTATCAGGAATAAACATAATGTATATCCCAAACAGAACTATCAGAGCTGTGAAGGCAATTTTGAGAATCTTCAACTTATCACGACCACCCTTTATTTTCTCTCTTTCCTGGTTGATCTCATTCATATGCTTGAGGAATTTCTCCTCTTTATCTCTCAAAAGTTCAACTCTCTTTAGGCCAGCTTCATATAGATTTATAAGCTTACCATTTTTATCTTTATCATCCATATACAAAAATTTAGTAATTCTGACTCCATTATCAAAACTCTCCAAAAGGGAAATTTCTAATATGCAATAACCAGGAAAACGGATGTCAATTCACATAGTTTATAAAATGATTGAAACACTTGGATTGGAACAAAATTCATTTCAATTTTAAGAAGGAAATCACAAAGAATCATGCTGCAATCTACATTCCAGAAAGTTTGATATGATAAAATCGGCTTAATATATTTTACGATATGCGCAAGTATGAATTCCCAGCTGACATTTTATACACAGAGGAACATGAATGGATAAGGATTACGGGTAATATAGGAGATTGCGGTATAACAGATTATGCACAAAAGAGTCTATCTGATATAGTTTATGTAGAGCTACCTGAAATTGGTCGTGAAGTGAAAAAGGGTGAAGTCGTTTGCACTATAGAATCAGTGAAAGCAGTATCAGATGTTTTCTCTCCTGTTGATGGTGTGATAAATGGAACCAACGAAAGACTCAAACAGGAACCGAACCTTATAAACCAATCTCCATATGGCGAAGGATGGATATTCAGAATAGAGATAAAGGGGAACAAAGAAGGACTCCTTTCGTCAGAAGAATATCAAAAACTCATAGAAAGGATAGAAGGAAGCAGATAGCATGCTATACGGAGGGAGGTTCATAGCAGAAACTCTCTTTGCGCCTTTACAAGAACTTGAAGATGCCTTTGAAAGAGCTAAGAAGAGTAAGGATTTTTTAAAGAAGCTTGATTATTATTTGAGATTTTACGCTGGCAGACCAACACATCTTTACTATGCAAAAAACTCATCAGAAAAGCTCGAGCTAAAGCTTTATATAAAAAGAGAAGATATGCTCCACACTGGTGCTCACAAAATAAATAACACCCTTGGACAATGCCTGCTCGCGAAAGAAATCCTAAAAAAGCAAAGAATAATAGCAGAAACCGGAGCAGGTCAGCATGGAGTCGCTACAGCAACGGCCTGTAGCCTGTTCTCTCTCAAATGCACAGTATATATGGGATCAATAGATACACAAAGACAAGAGATTAATGTTCTGAAAATGAAACTACTTGGAGCAGAAGTTATACCAGTTGAATCTGGTTCAAAAACTCTCAAGGATGCAATAAATGAAGCACTCAGAGACTGGATAACGAATATTGACACAACTCACTATGTCATAGGTTCAGTTGTTGGGCCAAAACCTTTCCCCGAGATTGTTGCCTTCTTCCAGTCAGTAGTAGGTAAGGAGGTTATGAAACAAATAAAGAAATACGAAAGAAGATTGCCAGACTTTGTAGTGGCATGTGTCGGTGGTGGTTCAAACGCAATAGGAATATTCAAACCTTTCATAGAAACGAAAACTGAACTGATAGGAGTGGAAGGAGGAGGAGACGGGAAAAGACATTCAGCAAGCCTGAACTACGGTAAAATAGGTGTTTTTCACGGAGCAAAAACATATGTATTACAAGACGAAGATGGTCAAATCATACAAACCCATTCAATTGCTCCCGGTCTTGATTATCCAGCCGTTGGACCAGAACACTCATACTTAAAAGATACTGGAAGAGTTAAATACTTTGCGGTTCAAGATGAGGACGCAATAAGAGGATTTGAATTTCTTTCAAAGAATGAAGGTATAATCCCAGCAATGGAACCTGCACATGCAATGGGCTGGATACTCAAAAACTTAAAAGATCTGAAAAAATCTGTTGTCATATTAAACCTATCTGGGCGAGGAGATAAAGACATGCATATATACAAAGAATACATCCAAAAGAAAAATTTTAAACTATTTTAAACTACATCTTTCTCTCCTCTTGGAACGACTATTTCACCTTGCTGCTCAAGACGCCTTATAATTTTTAGTATCTCCTGCTGAGCCTTTTCAACATCAATCCGTCTGACAGGTGGCATAACCTCAAGTTCCTCCATAAGAACTTTCCTCGCTCTTTCACTCATAGCACCCAATATCTTCTGCTTCACCTGAGGACTTGCACCCTTTAGAGCTTTTATGAGAACCTCCCTATCAACCTCACGCAATATTATACCTATATATCTGTCATGGATCTTGACTACATCGTCAAATGTGAACATAAGCTGTCTGACCTGTTCAGCCAATTCAGGATTTGTCTTATCAATCTGTTCTACTATATCTTTCTCAAGGCCAGGGGGAGCGTTCGTAACTATTTCTGCCAATGCCCCTACTCCTCCAACCCTTTTTGCTGAACCAACCGTTCTATACTCTTCATCAAGAAGAATACCTATCTCATCTACGACACCCGGAGCTAGCCTATCAAGATATGCCATTCTCTCAAGAACCTCACCGTAAAGTTCCTTTGGCAAATAGCTCAGGACTTCAACAGCCTTTTTAGGTTCAAGATACGCCAGAACAACTGCCATAGTCTGCGGATGTTCCTTCTTTATAAAATTCGCAATTGAAACCGCATCAAGGTCGTGTAAAACAGATAAACTCGCACCACTTCCGCCAGTATTGAAAAATATCTTCATCCTCTCCATAATTGCGGAGGCTTTAGCAGGACCAAAAACAGATGTCAGTATCTTATGAATGTAATCATATCCCGCCATAGGTATAATGTCTTGTCTTGTTAAACTTATAAATTCATCGAGGACCTCCTTAACCTCCTTTTTTGATACGAACTCAAGCCTCAACAATTCTTCTGTAACCTTTTGTATCTCTTCTTCAGTTAAAGCCTTAAGTATCTCTGCAACCTTGTCCTCTCCCAGAACTCTCAAAAGTATGGCAACTTTTCTCGGACCACCCCTTTTTGGCTTCTTCTCCTCCAGAGGCTTCTTCTGCTCTTCAGACTTCTTCTGCTCCTCTTGTTGCTTCTCTTTCTGTTGTCCCTTCTTCTGATCTTCAGAAATTTGTTTCGTTTCCACTTTAGTTTTATCTAAAACTTTTTGCGCAGTTTTGAGCATATATATTTATTTTAATCATTTGCTCGTTTTGATACAGCCTTGAACTAATAAAAAATCAGATCTTTATATCAAAGCCTTTTGAGAAATAATGTCCTCCATCAACAATCAAAGTTATACCATTTATCGCACGAGCTGCAGGAGAAGCTAAAAAGACAACCGACCAAGCTATATCCTCAGGTTCTGCAATCACACCCCTTGGTGTATTTCTCTTTATATTTTCAAGGAGAGATTCGGTCACACCCACATTCTTGACAAACCCCTCGGTCCATACGACCCCAGGAGCCACCAGATTCACTCTTATGTTGTATCTACCCCATTCGGCTGCAAGACTCTTCGTAAAACCCTCAAGACCTGCCTTACCAGTTGAAGAAGGTAGAGCAAATGGTGATCCGAAGATACCTGTTGTTGCACCTATGTTTATTATCGTCCCACCTTCTTTTTGCTCTTTCATAATATGACAAGCGTACTTAGAACACAAAAAGGTTCCAAGCAAAATTGTCTCTATTATGGCATTCCATCCTTTCACAGAAAGCTCCTCTGAAAGAGAAAGGAAATTAGCCCCTGCATTGTTGACAAGAATATCTAGCCTACCAAAATCCCTCTTTATATACTCAAAAAGCTCCTTTACAGATTCCTCTTGCCTTACATTTACAGGATAAAAGAAAACATTATTCCTACCCGTTTTCTGCTTTATCTCATCTGCAGCTCTTTGGAGATTTTCTTTTTTTCTTGAGGCCATAACAACCGAAGCCCCAAGATCTACAAACTCAGACGAAATAGCTTTCCCTATCCCGGTCGCACCACCAGTTACAAGAACAACTTTTCCGTCAAATATTCCCTTTTTAAACACCATAGGATATATAAAGTTATGAACGGAACAAAAATTTTGTCAAGGATTCAAGATGTTTCAAAAATATGCTTTGTCAAATAACTTACTTTACATTTAAATTTTCATTTGCTAAACTAACGGTAGGAGCTATGAGGTAGGATTTAGGTTAAGTG
>CAZRNR010000047.1:0-15447 GCA_964601505.1 uncultured bacterium
GTTGCATTTAGATGTTTGATCTTTATTATTTCAAATCACTTGAAAATATTGTTCTTTTAAAGTTTTGTGGATAAAAATTAATTACTATGTCTCTGTTTCGTGATTATTTGCCAGATGAGAAGCAGAAAATAAAGATAAAGGAAGAGGTTGTAAGAAGGATTCTTTATGATTTTTTTGTTTCAGTAAGGGAAGACGATTATGTAATCAGAAAGAAGTTGAATGAAACAATTTCAGCTGAAATAGAGAGATGGAAGTCCGAAAGGGGAACACCTCTGTCAGAAAGTTATTTGAAATTTTTTCGTAAGATCAGAAAATCTGCACACTTCTCATCGGAGAGCGAAAGGAGGTATATAATAAAGGAAATTGTCGAGCTTTATATGGATGAAATCCAGGGACATTTTTCTCCGATCATTTACAAGCTTGCAACTCGTGTTGTTCCAAGGGGACTTTCTTTCATACTAGCAAGTCTCACTCCATCAAGTATAATTTCGTATTTACCAAAGTTCCCAGATGTTGATTCCCATATAATAGTTTCGGGAAATAAAGAGAAATTATTCAACCTTGCAAAAAGGGGGACTATTATTCTAACTCCAACACATGTCAGTCATGTTGATTCTCCTGTTATAGGCTATATTGTATATAGGTTAGGACTCCCACCGTTCCTTTACGGAGCAGGATTGAATCTCTTTTCAAATCCCATTTTGGGTTTCTTTATGAAGAATCTCGGAGCTTATAAAGTAGATCGTAAAAGGAAGCATGAGCTTTACTTAGATACCCTGAAGCATTATGTTTCGACGACTCTTGAGATGGATTATGATCATATATTTTTCCCGGAAGGAACAAGGTCAAGAAATGGAACATTTCCTAAAAAATTGAAGATGGGGCTTTTGGGTTGTGGTGTTAAAGCTTATATAAATAACTTAAAGTCAAATAGACCGCGACAGAATATCTATATAGTTCCCGCTACATTTACTTATCATGTTACTCTTGAGGCAGAAAGTCTGATCAGGCAATATCTTGAAGATACTACAAAGGAAGACTGGGTCTCTTATAAAGATGAAGCTTTTAAAATCTCAAGGATATTTGATTTCATAAGGAGATTTATTGAGCTTGATATGAAGCTTGTTGTAAAGTTTTCTGATGCTTTTGACCCATTTGGAAACCCTGTTGATGATGACGGGAACTCCCTTGATCCAAATGGTAGGATCGTTGACCCAAGGAGATATGTTTTGAAAGAAGGTGTTCCTGAGCACGATAACCAAAGGGATTCTGAATACACCAAAGAACTTGCTGACAAAGTTCTGCAAACTTACAGAAAAGATAATGCGGTTCTTTCTACGAACCTTTCTTCTTTTGTTATCTTTGAGATTGCGATGAGGAAAGTGGGGGAGACTGATGAAATAAGATCGCTTTATCTGATTGAAGGGCTTGAACTTGATTATGGAGAAATTGTGAAGTATATAGATATTGCCAAGAACCTTTTTAATGATCTACACCAAGAAGGTAAAATCTTTGTTTTCTACCGCATCAATGAAAAAACTCCAAAGAGCATTCTAGATACGGCTTACAGAGTTTTTTCAAGATATCATACTAGACCGCCTTTTAGAATAAAGGGCAGAAGGGTAAAGATAGAAAATGCTCCTCTTTTATACTATTATAGAAATAGACTTGCGGGATATATAAATCTTTTTTAGATTTTTATGTTTTTAGTATCATTTTTTTCTATTTTGATCAGACAGATCATAAGATTTTCCGCATTTTTTCTCATAGATCTTTATCTATTTCTTAAAAGATTATACGGAACCGATAAAGCTATTTCTATGCTATTACCTATTATGGATTTTATCGGTAGAAGTAGGTCTAAGTTTATGGCAAGGTTGGCAAGAGTAGATGTTCAAGATATGTCCTCTATGGGAAAAATTCAAGATATGGAGGACAAGATTTTTGGGGTCCGTGGTGTTTGGGAAAGAAAAGATAAGGATATATCTATAAAGATTGAAAGATTCTGTCCTTTTGCTGAAAAGCTTAAAGGTAATCCAGAGTTCTGTTTAGTCCTCGTTAAGAGATTTGAAGAGAGCACATTCAAGGTCCTAAATGAATCATATTCACTTGAGGTAGAAGGAAAATTGCTCTCTGAGCATAAAGGTGAAGGCTGTGTCTTTCTGCACAGATTGAATAAATAAACAAGATAAAATTAATAATAAATAAATTATGAATTTGCATAACTTCAATCATTCTAAAAAACCAGAATTATTTAGTTGCATGGATATAAAATCTTTCAAGATGATAAAGAATATTCTTTGGTAATAAAGCAAGGAAAGTTTGAGACAAAGCAAATTGAAATATTTTTGCTGGGAAATTTGTTTTATAAAATGATTAAGGAAGGTGTTCAGTTCGGATTATTTTGACCGCAGAGTTGAAGAGATTATTAGTGCAATAAGCCAGAAGAATAAGATTATTTATTCTTCTATAAGCTATGCGTATAAAAGTGGTGGGAAAAGAATCAGACCAAGGTTCTGTCTTTTATGCTCTGAATTGATCAAAGATAACTCTCATCAGGATGATGAAAAAATTACCTTGAGTTCAATATGCGTTGAGTTGCTACATACTGCTTCTTTGATGCTAGATGATGTTGTTGATAACTCCAATATGAGGCGCGGACTTCCTTCAGTTAATGCTGTCTTTGGGAATAAGTTAGCTGTTATATCTGCATCTTATCTAATAGGTCTTATTTCAAAAATTATATCTGACTTGGGAAATATTGATTTGGTAAAGAAATTTTCTGAAACATCCAAGCTTATGGCAGAAGGTGAGGCTCTTGAATTTAACATAATGTTGCAGACAACTTATGATTTATCAAGAAATTTTATACTTGAAAATTATTTTGAAGTGATCAAAAAGAAAACATCCTCTTTGTTTTCACTAAGTGCTGTGATACCCAGTATAATCTACTCTAAAACTGAATATCTTGATTTGTTTGCGGAACTCGGGACTCTAACGGGTATGGCTTTCCAGATAAAGGATGATATCCTTGATTTTACATCTGATAAAATTGGCAAGCCATCTATGAAAGATCTAAAAGAGGGAAAACTCACATTACCCATAATATTGTCGGATCACTATGATAGTGTAGTTAATATAATGAAGAAATATGTTGATGAAAGTGGATTTAGTATTCCTGATCCCGACGCGGAAAAGATTTATTATCTTGTTTTAAGCGGAGGAGGAATAGAGAAAGCTGAAAAATATTTAGAATCGGTGTTTAATCAAATACAGGAAATCCTTGAAAAGGATATCTTTAAACGCAAGAAGGAAGATTTTGGAAAGTTTATAAAATTTATAGTGGAAAGAGATTTTTGAGTTTTATTTTTACTTTATTCCATTTTTGAATTTTGTGTTCCAGTCATCAAGAAACTTTTTTAGACCAATATCTGTAAGTGGATGCTTGAACAGTTGCCAGAAAACTTTTGGTGGAAGAGTTACTACATCCGCTCCTATTTTCCCAGCTTCTACAATGTGATTCGGATTCCTTATTGAAGCAACAAGTACCTTTGATGAAAAATTGTAATTCTTTTTTATTTTTACGATATCTTCTATTAGCTCCATTCCATTGTGTGATATATCATCTAACCTCCCAACGAACGGAGAGATGTATTCTGCACCAGCTTTCATTGCGAGTATTGATTGTGATGCCGAGAAAATTAAGGTCATATTTACTTTTATTCCCTCTTTTGCAAGTTCATATGTCGCAGATATTCCATCTTCTGTCATCGGTATCTTTACAACAATGTATGGAGAGATTTCAGCTAAGCTTCTCCCTTGTGATACCATTTCTTCTTTTTTTGTAGCTGTGACCTCAACACTTACTGGACCTCTGACTATATCCACAATCTTTTTTACATGTTCTATGGGATCACTTGCTTCCTGTGATAATAAAGATGGATTGGTTGTCACTCCATCTATTATTCCAGTTTGACAAGCTGTCTCTATTTCTTTTATATTCGCAGTGTCTAAGAAGAATTTCATTTCTTTGTATAATTCAGCAATAAGTTCAGAATTTTTTAAATTCCAAAAATTTTTGCTCTAAAAAAACTTTTTACTTAATTATCATAAAATCTACATTATGCTTCCATTTATTTTTTTAACTTTGACTGGATATGAAATTATGAAGAAAGTGGATTCTATACCTGTTCCTAAAACTTCATACAGTTCTGTTAGGATGATTATAAAGAAAGATGGTGAATCTCGTGAGAGGAAGATGAACATATATACGAAGGAAGAAGGTGGTAAGAGATACAGTGCTTCAAAGTTTTTGGAACCAGCAGATGTAAGGGGAACAGCTTTTCTGCAGATATCTTCTGATGGAAATACTCAACAATTCCTTTACCTTTCTTCGTTGAAGAAAACAAGAAGGATATCGGGGGGGCAGAAAAAAACATCTTTCATGGGGAGTGAGCTTACATATGAAGACCTTGAAAGAAAAAACCCGGATGACTACGACCATAACCTTATTAAGGAAGAGAATGATCTTTATGTTGTTGAGTCTTTCCCTAAAAAGGGTGTTGAATCACAATATTCAAAAGCTCTGTTTTATGTGAGAAAATCTGATTATTTTGTTGTCCGAACAGAACTTTTTGATAAAGATGGAAAAATGGTTAAGCTGATCGAGAATACATCTGGAAACGTAGAAGGCTATATAGTTCCTACCGTGACTAAAGTTAAAAATCTCCAAAATGGGAACGAAACCGAATTAATAGTAGATGAAATTAAGGTCAATGTAAATTTGGATAACAAATATTTTTCTGAATCTATGTTAGGTAATTGGTGATTTATTTTTTATAATGCATTATCCTGTTAAATTCATTTCATTGGCTTTTCTAATTTTCTTATTCCCTTCAGACATATTTTCAGAATCCTTGTATTCCCTTTCAAGGTTCTACCTTGATTTAGAGAAGGAAGATAACTTTGAGGATATTTTTGAGTTCAGGCAAAGGTTTTTTCTTGAACAAAACTATTCTATAAAAGATTCTTTATCCTTTAATTTCTCTGGAAAACTTGATCTTATTTACTCTTATGGAGGTTTTAGTAGATTTTCTTATTATTTTAATCTTTTTGAGTTCTATTTGAATATACCATTCGGCTCTGCCAATGTTTTTGCTGGAAGAAAAATAGTAAGTTGGGGAGTCGTAGATGGTTCTCCCTTAGATGTCATAAATCGACCTGATTTTTCCGAGGGATTTTTCAATGAGCCAAGATTTTTCAAAACACCATCGATAATCTCTCAATTCGTTTGGTTCTCTGGAAATAGTTCCTTTGATTTTGTCTATGAACCTTTTTTTACTCCACCTACATTTTTTGATATCGGAGGAGATTGGGCTATTTTAAATTGGAAAGTCTTAAATTCATCTTTTGAAGGGGATAAAGAAAACTCACAGTTGAATAATTTGCTCAATGGACTCGTCTCTCCAATAGTTAAAGCTTACCCTGATAAGATTACAAATCTACTCTTGAGTTTCGGCTTGGGATTCCAATACAAGACTTCCTTTGATAACTTAAATCTTTCTTTTGTGTCATATTCCGGAAGCAGTATATTCCCATTACCTTTTTTTGAGCAAACATTTGTTGATTACTTTGAAAGAAGTCCTCGAGGTTTTTCAGAAAAGTTTGATATATCTGCTCTTGAGATTTTGGAACCTGCTTCAAGAGGGGAGCCGTTTATTAGACTTGAACCAAGAAGGTATTATCTCGTGGGAGCAGGTTGGTCTTATGATATTGATGGATATCTCCTGAAAAATGACTTGGCTTTTTACCTTATGAATGACTTACCGAATCAAAACCTAAAGATAAAGGAGTTTAATTTGTTTTCATGGGCTTTGGATCTTGAAAGAGAGATTATCCCAAATCTTTTTCTCATACCAAGTTTCAGAGGCTTTGTTAAGATATCACCTGTTGATCAGATAATCATTTTTAAGAATGGTGTTTTCTTACCTTCAATATCTGGTCGTTATGAGTTTTTTATTGGTAATAGTTCTTTGAGTTTTTTGGGAAATCTTGTTTTAGATGTTCCTTTGGAGCTTGATTCCATAAGAAGTCATTTTTTCGTTTTTTCCACAACCTGGAAGCCTAAAGATTTCATTGAACTTTCAATTTTTTCCTATATATTCGGCGGAAAAGAGGTTTCCTTCTTCGGTTTTTTTAAAAATAATTCTGCTTTATCATTTTGGACAAAGTTTTATTTATAAAGTTTTTCCATGTTTAAGTTTATTCTATTTTTCTTTATATCTTTGCTTTTCCCTACGAAAAATGCACTTGCAGATGTGAAATATAGAAAAAAGTCTATAACATATCTGAAAATGGTTTTCCCTCAAGGTGTCAGAAAACTCTCTGATAATGTTGATTTTCTTACTGGTTTTGACCTTGATTCTTTCCTTGAGAAGAAAGTAAGAGAAGCAGTGGAAATGCCGAGATTTGATTATAATCCTGTAGGAGTTTCTGGTTCGGTTGATCTTAAAACTCTTGCTTCCCTTGTGAAACAGTATGTTGATGAAGTTAAGGTGGATAGAGCAAAGGCTGAAGCAAAAATGGATTGGCGATTCAAGGATCTTGTTATCACTGCTGAAGATATAAAAAAGATTGCGGAATCTGCTTACATATACTATCCTGAAATAACCAATTTTTCTGTTACGGTTGTTTTTCTTCCTTCTACCCGAAAAAGTGGTGGTGTAGATACATCTATTTCAGTAAATATAGGTTTGAGGGTCCATTACTGGCGTGTTGATTTTAACACAGGGGAACCAATAAAGGTTGCTGATTTGAGTGTTTCTCATATAGAAACTGTTAAGGTTGGTTTGATTGATCTTGTTCCACTTCCTTTCCCTTTTTCTCTGCTTTCCCCTACAGTTGAAGTTCCAGAAACAAGCCTTCAGGCTTTCGTAAGGTGCTCGGAGCAGGCTATATACTGGCTCAGCAGAAAGCTCAATAAAGAAACAAGAAAAATTCCGGATTTTTCTCTTTTCGCACCAGTTGATTCAGTTTCATTCCAAAACGCTTTTGCTCCTCTTACAAAGAAAGATGGAGTTTATGTAGATTCAGACTTTGAAGTAGTTGAAGAGGTTGAAGTTGTGAGGGATGGTAATTTACAAAGAGAAAAAAAGAGAGTTGGGTGGGTTAGAGCAAGAGATGTCGCGGATGGTAAAGAAAATGTTCTTTCTTCCTTTCAGATACTCAGTGGTTCTGCAAGTGTGGGTCAGGCTATATATGAATATCCACTTTTGGGGATAGGTTTGTCTCCTTTGGGAGTTTATGTTTTAGGAAAGAATGCCTTCGGCTTTTCTCTCCTCGCTAATATAAGCTTTTCCAGAGCTTTCTCTTTAGCTCTGTCGGAATTCTATCTTTTTGCAGGTCCTGAGATTGTATTACCAACTGATGGAGCAGAATTGAGTGGGATTTTGGGTTTGAAGAAGAAATTCTACATCAGGTCTGTTGGTATTAATCCAGAGCTATCCTTTGGTTTTATGAGGTTTGCTACAGAGATCAAAGATCAGGGTATAGCTTATCCTGCTTATAATTATTCCTTGGGTCTTAGGCCTGCGTTGGGTCTTGAATGGTTTTTTAGCCCGAGATTCTCTGTTTATATTATAGGTGGATACAAGATCTTCACTCCAATAGATGAAGTATATTATGAATATGAAGGGTATGAAAAAACCGCTGTTAAAAACTACAATCCATCTGGATTTTCTATCTCAGCAGGTTTTGACTTTACAATATGGTAGGGTATAATGTAAAGGCTTTTTTATTTTGCACATTTTATAGCTTCTGAAAGGGATTATGATTTTAGAAAGCTTGTATTCTCCAATGATTCCGTTTTACTTTGACTTTTCTACATTCTTTTCTCTCGTAATATGGAAGTTCTCCCTGGGCAGGTAAGTAATTTTCAGAACTTGCAGAATGTGAAGATCTATTACGAATCCAAATCGTATAACAATATAAATTCGAATTCTGACTTTGTGGAAAATTTTTGCATGAACAATAAATAAGAGATTATGGAGCTTGTAAGAAGGCTTAGAAGATATAGAATTAATCAGAATTTGAGAAATCTTCTGGCGGAAACCAGGATTCATCCGCATGATTTTATTTATCCCATTTTTGTTTGGGATGCGGACACAAAAGAAATAGAATCTATGCCTGGTCAGTTCAGGTGGAATATAGAAGATAAAAATCTCTACGATTTTATTGAAAGGCTGATGAAACGAGGGCTTCTATCTTTACTTGTCTTTGGAGTCGCGACTGAGAAAGATGAGATTGGTTCAGAAGGCTGGAACGAAAAAGGAGTAGTTCAAAGATTTGTTAAAAAAGTGAAAAGTTTGTTCCCTCAACTTGTTGTTTCTACAGATGTATGCCTTTGTACGTGGAGAAAAGATGGACACTGTGGAGTTGTTTCAAACGATGGAAAGATTCTGAACGATGAGACACTTGAGTATCTTTCAAAAATAGCTATTTCTCATGCCAGATCTGGTGCGGATATAGTAGCTCCATCTGATATGATGGATGGAAGAGTAGGATACATAAGAAGATCTCTTGATTCTGAAGGTTTTAAGGATGTTCTTATAATGTCTTACTCTGCAAAGTATGCTTCTGCTTTGTATGGTCCATTTAGGGAGGCAGCTAATTCTGCACCAAGTTTTGGAGATAGAACAACTTATCAGATGAGTCCAACACAGGTTAGAGAAGCTCTCCTTGAAACCAAGCTTGACTTTGAGGAAGGGGCAGATATTCTTATGGTCAAACCTGCATTGATGTACCTTGATGTAATAAGGCAGGTCAAATCAAGTTTTTCTTTACCAGTAGCTTCTTTTTCTGTATCAGGAGAGTACTCCATGATAAAGCTTGGAATAAAGGAGGGACTTTTTGATGAGCGAAAAATAATACTTGAGCTTATCTTGGCTATCAAGAGGGCAGGATCTGATCTTATAATAACATATTTTGTTCCTGATATACTTTTGAAGAATGAGTTTTTACTTGTTTGAGAAGAATGCCTCATATACTTCTTTTTCAATGGCTTGCTCATCTGCGTAGCCCACTAAGTCTTTTTGGAACCATATGAAAAATTCTATGTTCCCATCTGCTCCGGGAATATTTGAATAAGTTATTCCTTTTACACCAAACATATCCGAAACATTCATAATAACTTTTTTTAATGCAAGTTTTGCTATATTTGGGTCTTTTAGAACTCCCTTTTTCAGGTATTTGCGTGGGACTTCAAAGTTAGGTTTGCAAAGAACGAGGATTTCTTTTATAAATCCTAAGTTTCTAACGATGGGAATTGAAGAGGAGAAAGAAACATCTATAGTTGCAAACTCTGGAATTTCATCAAATATATCTTTTGTTATTTTTTTTGCATCTACACCTTCCATCAGAATAACTTTATTCCTCAGCGAAGGATGAATGACATTCTTACCTATATCTATACAATATACTTTTTTGGCTCCCTTTTCAAGGAGGAATTCAGTAAATCCACCAGTTGAGCAACCTATATCCGCGCAGATTTTTCCATTGGGATCAAATTTAAGTTTCTCGTAAGCAGAGAGTATCTTTAGGTATCCCCTACTGACCAACTATATCGCTTCTGCCTTGAGTTCTTCTATTATTCTTTCTGTTCTTACAAAAGTCTCATAGAATATTGCTTCGATAATTTTTTCATCTATTTTTAGGACATGAAGGGATCTTCTTGAAAATCTTTCTATCATGTTATCAAAACCAGCACCTGCCCCGGTCATTTGAGATATTATATCTCCTACATGAATTATATAAGTGATTTTTCTTATCACAGGGCTGGTGTCCTCTCCGAGTCTATCTGGGCTTTTGAAATATCTACAGGGTATCTTTATGTCATCTGGAATGTTCCAAGATTTCGCTATAAGGTAAGTCGCTTCTGGGAATGATATCCCCAAAATTTTCTCTTCGGCGATAGTTGGTTCATTACCTTTGTATATATCTAAAATTATATCGTTTTTCTTTGAGTATACATATGAATCTATTACGAGTTTCCCTATCATTCTTATTGCTGCTGCTGTAAATGAAGATATAGAAAGGAATGGATCTATAATGTCAGCAAGCCTTTTTGATGCATATGCTCCGACAAAAGATTGTAGGACTATATCTCTTTTCCTCTGTATGTATCCTATAAGATCCTGTGATTCTTGTAGCCTTTTTACCCAGAAGGCTAAACATATCCTTGCAACACTATAAACTCCAAGAACAACTATCGCGTGTTCCAAAGATGTTACCCTTAAAGATGAAAATAAACTGGAATTTGCAAATTTAAGAACCTCAAGGGAGAGGTTAGGATCTTTTGCAATTTCCTCTGCTATTTTCCAAACGGGTGTATCAGCATAGTAATGTATGTTTAGGAGATTTTTTATAACCTCTGGTAAAGGTGGAATTTTACTTTCAATACCTTTTAGTATTTCTTCTGTCTTATCAAGCTTCATATCCATTTAATTCCTCCGTTAGCTGAAGCGATTTAACCCCGTGGAAGAAACCCCGTCGTATAGTAATAATATAATCACTTATCTTTAAAAAGTTAATAATTTTATGAATTTTTGTTTAAATTGCTCATGATTTTGGAGATTGTTGCATGTATGAATTTGTAGGATTTGGGAGAAGAAAATTTTTCGGAAATTCTGATTGCTCTTGATACTGCAAGAGGTATGTCTTCTCCTAGTAATACAGTTGAAACAAATGTTCTGATGATATTCCTGATTATTGGGTCAAGCTTATCTATTTGTATGCCAGAATCTCTTATGATTTCATTGATATATTTTGATCTTGAAAAGTATTCTCGTGCTATAGGATTTGATGACGAGTTCAATAATAATTTATTTTTTTGTTTGCTCACTTGTTCTTTTATATCAAACTCATATATTTCAGAGAAAGCTGATACAGTTTCTTTCCAAGAGAATTTCACATCTTCAAATTTTTATTTGTTTCAATGATACATTGTTAAGTTTCAAGAATAGAAACAATTAATTTTTTTGTCTATTACATAATATTGGCACATTTTTTTCAGGTAAGGATGTTATGAAGATTTGGGAGAAGTTGGATCTAAACAAGGAAACCGAAGGCTTTGATGTTTGGAAGGAGATAGATGAGTATGAAGAAATCATAGAGAAGCTTTACAGGGAAGAGATTCATCCAGAGAGGTTCAAGAGCTACCGACTTTTGTTTGGAACATATGGTGTGAGGCGTCACGGAGAAGGGATGCATATGCAGAGGATAAAGGTTCCATCTGGCTTTATTCTTTCAGAGCAACTTAATGTTATTGCAGAGATAACAGAAAGATTTGCTGGGTCTGGGCATGCTCATCTCACTACAAGGCAAGATATTCAGCTTCATTATGTCAATCTATCAAATATTCCATCTTTACTTAGGATGTTAGCGAGGGTTGGAATGACTACACGCGAAGCCTGTGGAAACTCTGTCAGAAACATAACTTCTTCTTATCTATCTGGGATATGTCCAAATGAGAAATTTGATGTGTTGCCTTATGCTATATTTTGTACAAGATATTTTCTGAGACATCCTCTTTCATCAACTCTACCGAGGAAGTTCAAAATAGCGTTCTCCGAATGTGAAGATGATCATGCTTTGTCGCTTATGCATGATATTGGAGCTATTGCTTCTGTTAGGGAAAATGGTAAGGTTCAGTATGGTTTTAAAGTTTATGCTGGTGGAGGGCTTGGACCTGTGCCTATGTTCGCAGAGAAGCTTGTTGATTTTATCCCAGTTGATGAGTTCTATCTGCTTGTCGAATCTGTTTTAAAAGTGTTTCATAAGTATGGCACGGAAGAAAGAAAGTTCAGAAATAAGGCAAGAATGAAGTTTCTTATAGCACGAATTGGCTTTGATAGATTTAAGGAACTTGTATTTGATGAATTTGAAAAACTTAAGAAGTCAAAGCTTTCTGAGTTAACTGAAAAATTGTTCCGCTATGTCGAAAATTTTCCGAAGCCAGCTCCTACTAAAAATGGTAGGGAAGATGGTGAGGAAAATAAAAAAGCTCTAAAGCAACCATCAAGCAAACCGGACACATCAGATAAACTATTTGATCTATTTTTACAAAGGTATGTTATAAAGCAGAAGCAGGACGGATATTATGGAGTCTATGTAAAACCTCCTTTAGGTAATCTTAAACCAGATGAGATAAGATTTGTATCTGAGCTTACTGATCTTTATGGAGCTGGTTATGCGAAAATTACTCCAGGGCAAAAGATACTTATTCCATGGGTTAAGGGAGAATTCTTATACGATGTATATTTGAAGCTTAAATCAAAAGGTTTTGTTGGCGGAGTTAGTGAAGCTATGAGAGATATAGTATCTTGTCCCGGAGCATTTTCATGTAAGCTTGGTGTGACTCATTCCTATAACCTTGCTTCATATATTGGAGAGTTTGTTGATGATACGGCGGGTTTAAGAATTCATATATCTGGATGCCCAAATTCATGCGGACAACATCATATTGCTGATATAGGTTTCTATGGAGGAACTGCCAAGATCGGGAATAAAATTTCTCCACACTATATAGTCCTTATTGGCGGAAACATATTTAAGCAAAGAAAGAGATTTGCCGAAGTTCTTGGAAAAATACCAGTTTTGAATGCTCCATACTTTGTAAAAGAGATAATAGATATATGGAAAACTAATAGAAAAGGTAATGAGGAGTTTTTTGAGATGGTAGATAGACTTGGTCTGGATTTTTTCAGAAGAATTCTCGCGAAGTACTCAAAGGTTAATCCAGATGATCCTGAGGTTTATAGGGAACCGAGGATATCAGAAGAGTTCAAGATGGAAGCTGAAGCAAGAGGAGAGTGCGCGGGAAGTCTACTTGATCTTATGGCTGTTAATCTGTTTGACGCATATAGGAACATATACGAGGTAGAACAAGAGGATATCAAGCTCAACCGATGGGATGATGTAAGAGAGAAATTAGCTGACTCGTTAGTCAAATGTGCTAAGACCTATGTCTATCTTGAAGGTATAGAACCACAGCAGCCGGAAGAAATAATCAAAGAGTTCATAAATAGAATTATCCCTAAAAATTGGTTCTGTTCAGACTGGTCTGACCTTGAATCTGTTTTCAAAAATATAAAGAGTTGCCGACAAGAGGAATTAACAAGTTTTTATCCTTATGTGAAAAATTTTGTAAAAGATGCAGAAAAAGCCTTCTTGCGTCTCAAACCAAATCTGAAGGTGAAAGAATGCTTAGCAAGAAGGGATGAACATGTTCCAGGTGAGTAGAGAAGAATCTATAGGAATTTTGCTTTATGTAAGTTATGGAATTATCTATCTGATGTTAGGAATAAGATTATATATGTTGTTTTTGTAGTATTTTTGGTGAATAGAGATAAGTCTCGGATCAGATTTTCATGCCGCGTTCTGCTTTCAGTTCCATTAAACTCATAAATGATTTCTTTTCATCTTATTAAGGGGTTAGACAAGCTTTTGCTATTGATTCGCTTATTTAAGGTGAAAAAATCCTTGTTGTATTTTGTATAATCGTTTTTGTTTTAATTTAGCAAAAATTCTTCATCCTCTACAGGGTGGAGATGAATTGCAAAAACTTGAGTCAGTTTCGGATTGTAATTATATATAACCCTGATAACCAAAGGGTTGTCAAGGGTGGTGTGGCAGGGACGTCCCGAACTGTGGAGAGGTGAAAAACCTTGTTGAAGCAGGAAGCTCCATCTTCTATAAGATGGAGGAGTTCACATGAAATGTGATTTGTAAGGAGTATCTACAAAATGATGCCGATTTAATTTTTTTTCACAAAATTTTTCATCAAGGTTTATAATTTTTTACTATGAGATGTATTAGACTTGCTTTTTTAGTTTTTATTTTATTTTCGGTGGCTTCTTTAGTTGATTATTCTTATGCTACCCCTGGAGTTGAAAAAGACAAGGTTTATATAGGAACAAGTATGCCATTTTCCGGTCCAGCTGCTTCCTGGGGAGTTTTGGGGAAAGCTATGGATGCTTATTTTAAATACATTAATCAGAAAGGTGGAATATATGGAAGACAAGTAGTGTTGGTTTCAAGAGATGATGGATATACTCCCGCTAAGATGCGGACGAATATAGAGGAGTTAGCAGATAAGGTCTTGTTCTTTGCTGGGCTTCTTGGAACTGCAAATGTTTCTGCAAACAGGGATCTTGTTGCGGAGAAGAAAATACCTGTTGTTATGCCTCTTGGAAATGTTAGGATGTGGATTGATTACCCAAAAGAGAAACTGAAGTATTTTTTTGTAGCATATACAGATTATCAGGCTGAGGCGGATTATCTTACGAAGTTTGCTATTGATAGGCTGGGATCTAAAAAAATCGCATTTTTCTATCAGAATGATGATTATGGTGAAACTGGTTTAAAAGGATGTGAGACAGCGGGAGGTGATAAGATTGTTGCGAAAATAAGTCATGAGCTTGTAGATGTTGATTTTTCTGTTCATGCTCAAAAAGTCAAGGATTCTGGTGCAGATACGGTTATAATATATTCAAACCCACGTCAAACCTCCGCTTTTGTCAAGAAATTATCTGAACTTGGATTGAAACCAAAAATATTAGCTTCTTTTCCTCTTGCTGACCCTGTTATGGTTAAACTTGCTGGAGACCTTTGGGATGGTGTTTATGTTGGAGCAGTAATAAAAATGCCAACAGTTTATCCAGAAGCTAAAAAGTTATTTGATGAAATCGTGAAATTGGATCAGGAGCTTGCTAAAACACCAATGCTAACTACATATGGTATAATGATAGCAATGATTGTTGAGGACGTTCTCAAAAGATCTGGAAAAGATCTTAGTAGGGAAAAGATAATGCAGGTTTTGGAGAATACAAAAAACTTGGAGACTCCTGTTTCTTTCCCGATAAGCTGGAGTAAGGACAAAAGGCATGGGGCAAACTATATAGGAATATGGAGGGTCTTCAAAGATGGAAGATATGAAGTAATAGAGGAACCAAAACCTCTTGAAACTTTGTTCTAAAGTTATCCTGATCACTGTTTTATTGAACGGAGTAAAGAATCAAAAACATATACTATCAGATTTTTGCTAATCTAACCAAAATCAAGGTCTGATCAGAATTTAACATAAATTTAGCAAGAAGTCTCCATCTATAGGGTGGAGATGAATTGCAAATACTTGAGTCAGTTTCTGATTATAATTATCTGACTAATTATATATGACCCTGATAACCAAAGGGTTGTCAAGGGTGGTAGGGCAGGAACTACCCGAACTGTGGAGAGGTGGAAAACCTCGTTGAAAAGGATAAAACAAAAAATTTGAACTTCGAAATGGCCGAATCATTAGTATCCGTAATCATGCCGGATCTTTTTTATACTACCGAGCTTTATATATCAAATTTTAGGATATTCAGATTAACATAATAGCTCACAAGCGGA
>CAZRNR010000048.1:0-15305 GCA_964601505.1 uncultured bacterium
CCTCTACATGGTTGAGATGAATTGCAAATACTTGAGTCAGTTTCGGATTATAATTGCTCTGTCTAACATCTCTATCCTTTGTCTTAAGATTAATGAAAGAAAACAACTCAACAAGCATGGTTTATATCATAAAAATTCTCTATATTACTGAAATTTCTACCTTTCCTGTAAGTATATTGAACAAAGTAAAAGATATTGGACAAAGCAGATTATAATTATAACCCTGATAACCAAAGGGTTGTCAAGGGTGGTAGGGCAGGAACTACCCGAACTGTGGAGAGGCTTATAGCCTCGTTGAGGCAGGAAGCCCCATCTTCTATAAGATGGAGTAGTTCAATTACTATCTCTCCGAATATATCTTTCTCTCTCGTACATCCTATCCTTATTTCTCCAGCTTATTATCTTGACCAAATTATATCAATTTTTTCGTTTGAATGTGAATTACCATGAATAAATTTCATCTGAACCTTTCAAAAAATATCATCAATTCAGTTTTAAATCAAAATGTATATCATTGGAATCTGAAAATGGCAGAGAATTTCGTATTTGTTACTGGTGGAGTTATGTCATCCTTGGGGAAGGGAATAGTCACAGCAGTTTCATCGGCATTGCTTGAGGATATGGGATTTTCTGTCAATGTTATAAAGCTTGATCCGTACATAAATGTTGATGCGGGAACGATGAACCCTTTTCAGCACGGCGAAGTTTATGTAACGGAGGATGGGGCAGAAACAGACCTTGATCTTGGGCACTATGAGAGATTTCTTGACATAACAATGACAAAGGCCAACAATATCACAACAGGAAAGATATACTATGCAGTAATCCAAAAAGAAAGAAGAGGTGAATATCTTGGAAGTACAGTTCAGGTTATACCTCACATAACAGATGAGATAAAAAGTAGAATAAAGGCATGCGGAGAAGGTAAAGATATAGTTGTCGCTGAGATAGGAGGGACAGTTGGAGATATAGAAAGCTTACCATTTTTAGAAGCAATCAGGCAGATGAAAAAAGAAGGTAGAACATGCTATATACACACAACATATGTTCCATTTTTAGGTTCAACATCTGGAGAATTTAAGACAAAACCAACTCAACATTCTGTAATGAAGTTAAGAGAGATAGGTATACAGCCAGACATAATAATTTGCAGGACCGAAGGCAAGCTTCCTCAGGATATAAAGAAGAAGATATCTCTTTACTGTGATGTTGATGAAGAAGCTGTAATATCTGATCCGGACATAGAAGACATATATGAACTGCCGATCATATTCAAGAAACAGGGATTACACAAGATAATATCGAGAAAGCTATTTGGAACTGAGCCGATAGAGATGTTCAACATGAAACCGAGAGAACCGAAACTTGAAAAATGGGAGAGAATAATAAACACAATAAACAATTCAAAGGATAAGGTAAAGGTAGCGATAGTAGGTAAGTACACATCCCAAACAGATTCATATCTTTCCTTAAAGGAAGCAATAAAGCATGGTGGTATAGCAAATAAAACGCAGACAGAAATATCTCTTATATCTTCAGAAGATCTTGAAGAGGAGAAAATTTCCGTTGACACATTGGTTGATTATGATGCTATTGTAATAGCAGGTGGTTTTGGACAAAGAGGTATAGAAGGTAAAATCAAAGCCATAAGATTCTGTAGAGAGAATAAGATACCAGTACTAGGTATATGCCTTGGAATGCAACTTATGGTAGTAGAATTTAGCAGAAATGTATGTAATCTCAAAGATGCTCATTCAACAGAATTTAACAAATCAACACCCTACCCTGTTGTAGACCTTCTTGAAGACCAAAAGAGAGTAAGAGAACTTGGCGGAACAATGCGACTTGGATCATGGAGTATAAAAATAAAAAAAGATACTCTAGCTTGGGAAATATATGGAAAAGAAGAGATATACGAAAGACACAGACACAGATATGAAGTATCTCCCAAATTTATACCGCTGCTAGTATCAAAAGGAATAGTTTTCTCTGGAATGTCATATCTTGGAGAAATTTTAGTTCCGGAGATATTGGAGATACCAGAACACCCATTTTTTGTTGGTGTTCAATTTCATCCAGAATTTAAATCAAAACCTTTTTCTCCTCATCCACTATTTTCATATCTAATATCAAAATCTGTTGAAAGGAAAAAAGTTTGGAAACTCAAATAAAACTTTGCACTAAACTTCTGTAAAACAATTTATAATAATACTTAAAAACATAAAAATTCAGAAAAAGATTTTACATCGAGATGTCTCCATATTTTGATAATTGATGTTCTTGATATTCCAATTTTTTCTCATCGTTACGTCAGCTAATATGGAACCTCCATTTTTAGTTTCAAAATCATTAGATGTAGAAAGTATAAAGAAATTATCGCAAAAAGATGTAGTTGTAATAAACAGAAGATGTAAGGATCTCCAAGGTAGGGAAAATTATCTTTCTATAAGTTCTGTTAAGATAAGAGAAAAAAAAGAGAAGGTCATGGATGTATTTAAGGATAATTACAAGATAAAGCAAGCACTGACTGATGTAAAGTATGCAAGGACAGTAAAAAAGTATTCAGAAAAGGAATATGATGTTGAATATGAGATAGCTATAAAGATGTTTGCAGGAATAAAGATTTCTGTAAGATATATATCCCATGTTATTCTGGGGGACAATTACATATTCTCTTACATTATAGAAGGTAAGAACAAAGGAAGTTGGAGAGTTATAGAGTTCTTTGAAGATGATAACAATTCAACAATAGTTTCCTTATCTATGTGTGAATACATAAGAGTTGCTCCAATAGCAAATGAGATATTTGCAGCAAATCCTCACTATGAACTTGGAATAATAACTTCAACAGGAGCCATAACACTTACTCAGATGAAAAAGTTCATAGAAGATAATTCAAGGTGAATTATTTGAGATTTTCACCTATTTGAGATAATAGAGACAAAATATTTATAAACTCATGAGGTTTTTTACAGCTGGGGAATCTCACGGAAGGGGGATATTCAGCTTTATTGATGGATTCCCTGCAGGTGTAAAAGTTGATATTGAGTATATAAATCATATTCTTGCTTTGAGGCAAGGGGGATACGGCAGAGGTGGAAGACAGAAAATAGAAAAAGATCAAGCAGATATACTTTCTGGTGTGAGAAAAGGGATAACTACTGGTGCTCCTATAATTATGGCTATATGGAATAAGGATTTCAGAGATGTAAAGGATAGCTTCGTTCCAAGACCTGGACATAGCGACCTTGCAGGTGCTTTTAAATATGGGATAAAAGATACAAGGTTTATATCTGAAAGAGCTTCGGCGAGAGAAACTGCTGGGAGAGTTGCAGCAGGTGCCCTATGCGAAATTCTACTTAAAGAGTTCAAAATAAAAATAATATCTTTTGTGACCGAAATAGGTGGCGTATCTATCAAAATGCCAGAAATACATGATTATGAATCTTTTGAAAAAACAATAGAAGGATCTGAACTATATACTCCAGATAAAGAAGCGGAAACAAAAATGAAAGAGATGATAGACTTAGCAAGAAGAAAAAAAGATACTCTTGGAGGAGTTTTTGAAATAAGGGTAATTGGAGTACCTCCGGGTCTCGGCTCGCATACCCAATGGGATAAAAAATTAGATGGACGCCTAGCGCAAGCTTTAATGAGTATTCAGGCGATAAAGGGAGTCGAAATAGGAATAGGCTTTGAAGCGGCAAGAAAATTTGGATCGGAAGTCCACGATGAGATAGTTCTTGAAAACGGTAAAATCAAAAGGGTATCAAACAGAGCAGGAGGGATAGAAGGGGGTATGACAAACGGGAATGAAATAATAGTAAAAGCTGCGATGAAACCTATCTCAACATTATACAATCCACTAAGATCTGTGAATCTAAAAAATCTTGAAGAAGAGCCTGCATTAGTAGATAGGTCTGATATATGTGCTGTTCCTGCAGCATCTGTTGTTGGAAGAGCGGCAGTAGCAATAGAGATAGCTTCAGCTATGATAGAGAAGTTTGGCGGAGATACCTTAGATGAGATGATTACAAACTATAGGCACTATATTGAAAGATGTCAAAACATTCAAAGATGGATAGAATGAGCAATAACAAAAATGCAAACCTATGAGAGCATAAGCAAGTTAGAAGAAACGATAGAACCGCACGCAGAGTGGGAAAGATTCTCTAAAAGAATAAAAAAAGGAGAAAGGATCATAACCATAGGCGGAACAGACTCAGGTAAAACATCTTTTTGCTACTTCATTAGTAAAAAATTCAAAAATATTGCATTTTTTGATTTAGATCCCGGACAACAGACTTTATTTCTACCATCTTGCATATCTGCAAAAAACAACAGTAAATTCCTTAAGTTTTTCATAGGAAAACTTTCACCGCGCGGGGCTGAGACCATGGTACTGGTTGGTCTAAAAACATTTATACAAGAAATTCTATATCCCTCAAAACCTTATCTCGCAATACTTGATACCTCAGGATACATTAGCGATGATAGAGCTCTTATACTGAAATTCTCAAAGTGCCTAATATTCAACCCGACCAAAGTTGTAATACTAAGAAAAGAAAATGAACAAAACAAAGAACTACAGAAAATAAAAAATCTCCTCTCAAAATATTTTCAAACAGTAGAACTTCCATCACATAACAAATCGAAAACAATACCTAAAGAAAAAAGGGAAGAAATAAGAAACCAGAAAATAAAACTATATTTTCTGGATGCCGAAGAGATAGAAATAAATAAGGAAAGAGAACTTGTGATAAATCTTGGATACTTCCGGAGTGAAAAAGACAAGGATGATGGAGCAGAAGTTATAGGTTTTTTCAAAGGTAGGAATACAACATTTTTAGGACTTATTAATCAAGAGAATGAAAATATGATGAAAGTTCTTGTACCAAAATATCACAAAAACTGGGATTTCATAATAAGGGCAGGTCTAAAGTTTAAAATTTAATCTCTACCATGGTGAAAGGTGAGAAAATACTTGAAGGAAAAGTCATAATAGTCACAGGAGGCGGAGGCGGAATAGGTTCTGAGGTGTGCTATCATCTGGCACTTTCTGGAGCGAAAGTTGTTGTAAATGATACCGGAGCAGATCCAGAAGGAGAAGGAAAAAATCCATTAGTAGCAGATTTGGTTGTAGAAAAAATAAGAGGTATTGGAGGGGAAGCAGTAGCTAGCTATGATACAATAACTACCGAGCAGGGAGCTCGTAATATAGTCAAAACAGCCATAGATAACTTTGGAAGATTAGACGGCCTTGTGAATTGTGCTGGAAATGTGAAAGATAATTTCACTCTTGATATGTCTCTTGAAGATTTCAAAAAAGTTATAGAAGTTAATCTTATCGGAGCATTCATAATAGGTAAAGAGTGTATAAAAATTATGGTAGGAAGAGGTGAAGGTGGTAGTATTATCAATATGACTTCCGTTGCAGGAATATTGGGAAACTGGGGGCAGAGCAATTTTTCAGCTGCAAAAGCTGGTCTTATTGGACTTACAAAAACCTGGGCGATTGAATTCGCAAAATTCGGCATAAGGGCTAACCTCATAGCTCCAACAGTTAGAACCAGAATAACAAAAAACCTACCTATCTTTACAGAAAATGCAGATATGCTTCATCCAAGACATGTTGCACCAGTTGCTGCCTTCCTTCTATCTGACCTTTCCAGAGAAATAAATGGAACTATGATTGTCGTTTATGGCACAAAGCTATTCACATATCACATTGTAGCAAATGAAGGAGTTCATAAAAAAACCGGATCAGATTGGACACCTCAAGAAATCAAAGAAAAGGTAAAAGGTATCTTTGACCTGCTTTGATCAAGATCCTAATCACAGAAAAAATAATTCAAAAAGTCAAAAAAAAAATAAACAAAATAAACAAAAAATGACTATACTTTGAAAACAAGGAGGCAAAAATTATGAGTCCCAAAGGAATAAACAAAAAAATAAAAATAGGATTAACCCCGCTTTCGGCAATAATAATACTTTTCACCCTATCTACATGCGGAAAAAGCGAAGAAGACAAAAAAACTACCACACAGTACTCACCCGAACTCCAGCAAGCAATTGATATACTTGACAAGATTGACCCACAAACAGATACACTTGTGGAAATAATACAGTCATATAAAGATGCAAAAAAAGCCTTATCTAAAAAAGTATCCCAGCAAGGAGCAACTCCAGAAGAAAAATATGTGTATTTCCTTTCCGATTCTTTTTTGCTTTTCCATCAACTTATAAAATTCCTAAACACCCTTGCTGGAATAATAATCAGCGGGAAATTTGACCAAAACAGCATATTAAAAATCCTTGAAGATCTCCCACAATCACCCAAGATAGAGCAAACAAAAATCTCCACACTACAACAAGAAGATTACAAACTTCCCTATGGTTGTAGTGGAATTTCAGGTTTTGCTCAAACTCTATGTAATGCTATTGACGGAATTCTACTCCAGAGATTGGAAAACGGTATAAAGCTTTTAAGAGAAATACAAACTGAAATAGAAAGTAGTGGAAAAGATTTCAGAATAAATATCAAATCTCTTCCAGTAAAGATACAACTTGTTGTATTAAACTACACCATAGATTTTGGAGGAGAACATGATCTTGGAACAGTTTATTTCTTTGAATCTGGTCTAAACTTGATTGATTCATTATTCAGAACTCTCTTTTCAGTAAATATAGACTTACTTGGTGGAATAGAAAAGATCCCAAACTATGTCAGTAGTGTTTCAATTACAGACGATATAATTCTTCATGGAGGAAGAATCCTTACCTTCTTATTTGAAAAAAATACAAATGCTTTCAGTGTAGCTTCAATTTTAGAAGTAAAAAGATCCAGATCTCAACTTCTTTCATCTATAGAAAAATCGCAAAAGTTTCTTGGATATGTTAAAGAGAAAAATGTTGATTCTGAAACAGCAATAATATACTATAATTCAGAGGAAAGAGAATACCATCTGAGGTACAAATTTAATGGCGAACTAAAAGAGCCTTCTATACTCAAAGAAAATGATGTAGAAAATTTTGTAAAATCAATCCAGAAAGTAAAATCAAATATTGAAAGTGGTCAAACAATTATTTCTACAAATGATCTTGTGATAATAGCTGCAACATCTCTTGTGGCGGCTGTAAAAAGCGGACTTCTCGATCCTGTTATAGAAATAGCTATAAGCTTATTAGGAGGAGAACAAGCTAAGTTAGTGAGAAATGTTCTTGATTCACAGCTTTTTACCCCAGGAACAGTAGCTGGAATTATTTCCGGAGTTCTTGGAGATATATTTTACTTTGATCTGGGAACCATGTTCAAAAATCTCTCTGAAGAGAGCTCTCCAGGGAGTGGTAATACGAAAACCAAATACAGAGAATGGTTTCCAGCATGGACAACAAATCAAGCAGATTTCAAAAACAACTTCATTATAGAATGGGATTGTGGTGCTAAACTATATGATGATTCTATAACTCAGTACAAGGATGGGAGAAAAGAACTCTTTGGATTGAGCTGCACACAGCCAGCTGATCAAGATATAAAACACTTTGAAAATGTTATAACATTATCTTCAATCAAACAAGAAGGAGTCCAAGGATGGAATGACTATAACTGGTTCCTTAACAACGATGGAACAAAATCCACTTTCCCATATATCTTATTTCAAGATCCTTCATTTGGCGGGTTAGTTCTTATAAAAGGTTCCAAGTTAGATAGCTCCTCAAAGCAGTTTTTACAGAGCTGTGGTGCTGATACATCCGAAACACCAAAATCATATTTTTCCGAAAGAGAAAAAGGTAACTGCGCCCTCAACACTGCCTTGCAATCTGTAATAGGGAACTTAATAAAAAACCTGAGTAGTAGCCCAAGGTATTTAGTGAATTTAAACCATCATTAATTTATACTCTGTCACAAAACTTGATTTATTGTATAAAATTCTTACCTAATCATACCCCATTGCAACTACGCTCCCGCTTAAAACCTATTCTTCCTGTAAGAATCTTTACTAAAAGTTAAAAGAAAATTGAGAGAAGTTTAATTAAAATACAGTATTCGAATCTCTTATAAGAAAAATACCATAACACAAATATGAAAAAATCAATTTTTCTTTCATGTAATGCACTATGATAGATGATTTCTTAATCAAAGGTGAAATATTTTAGATCCATATTTATTCTCCTTCCTTCAGCGTGACATCATCCCACCACTTTGCATACTTTTCGGAACTCTTACTTATTTTAAAACCGATGATTTCTGGAACAGTATATGGGTGAATTTTTTCTACTTCCTGCTTGAGTTTATCAAAGAGATACTCTTTTGTTTTTACAACTAAAAGGAGTTCTGGATCATCTTGAACTTTTCCTTCCCAAAAATATATAGACCTAACGCCCTTTATAATATTCACACATGCAGCCAATTTGTTCTCAACAAGCGTTCTTGCTATCTTGACGCCGCTTTCCTCATCTGGAACAGTTATGAAGACTACAAATTGCATATCAAGAAAACAAAAATTATAAACATAAAGAGAAAATTACAATATTACAGAAAAAATCAAGGTCTGAATATAAGGTATTGTCTTCTTCCGGTGCAAACAGGAGAAACCCAGTAGTCTCCCGAGATAAGTTTTTCAAAATCTGTTTCAAGCTTTGAGAAAATAGAAAGCATTCTCTCTTTTTCTGTTAGTTCCTTTACACCTAGCTTTTCTTTGAGTTTTTGCTCTATGTTTTTCGGAAGCGCACAATAACCATCAGTAACACCTTCAAGCCACTCTTTAGAACACGCCCAAGATTCAACCATAAGTGCAAAATATTCATCAGATGGATCATCTGAAGCTCCGCCTGGAATAGAATACCATAGTTCTGTCCCTGTTGGCTTGAGAACACAAAAGTAATGCAAGCTTTGCCCATCTCCTTCGTGTTCCCATGATATATAATCTTTATCTGGATCAGGTTCAGCAAATTTTATATACCATTGGGTCACAGATCTGGTAAAAATGTTTCCTCCTCCCGCCTCTACAAGTTTAACAGGAGAAAAATCCATAAGATCAAAGTTAGCAGCATAAAAAATAGAAGTTCCCATACTTCTTGGAAAATATTTTCTACCATTATACTTTGGTTCAAATTTTTCAGATCCAGGGAATTCATACATATACTTGAGTCTGATACCTGCAAAATCTCCTAAAACACAATTTTCAGGTCTTCCTTCTTTACATATATCTTTATATTCAACGCAATTCCCGTTATCGTCTCTTTCCTTACATATTCTAGCATTCTTGGATATGAAATCAGCAACAGAAGATAGAGCTTCTAAAAACTCATTCCTCGGGCATAGGTCATTTCCTAAAAAGTATGTTCTGATATCATCTGGTGAAGGAGTTATAAAACATACATCAGGTGTTTCAAGCATAGGAAGAAGTATCCTCATTGAAACCTCATAATTCATAAAAACTCTAAAGGCAAATTTAGTGAGTGCTGGAAGACCAACCTGATAGAATATATCAACTCTACCCGGATCAGACGGGAAAATCTTTTTCAGAACACTCAGGAGAATTCCAGGAAATTCTTTCGTCAGGAAATTATTCCAGACCATCTTTGCAACAGACATATGGAGTATAGACTCAAAATAAAGTGTTTCCTTTGAATTTGTAGATTCTATATAATCTTTCCAATTTTCAAGAGCTTCATATATGAAAAGCATATCTGTGCTTAAATCAGGGTAGAAATTCTTCACATCGTCTTTAGATACAAACTTGAAAAAAATAGGTAAGAATCTGCGAGCTATTACTGAACCTGTATCATTTATTATCTTTGCGACTGTCAGTTCATCTATGTAAAATTTTGATTGCTCTATGAGTTCAACTCCTCGCTTGGCACGAGTTCCGATATCATATGCGGGGCCAAAATAAAACCTATCATTAGATGGATCATTATCAAATGTTGTTCCTATGGGATCATTATTGGCAGTAAGGATGTATCCAGACTCTGGATTTATAGCCCGCGGTGTGAAATCATCATTCAATTCACTTTGCCAATAACCTCTTTCAGAAAGTTCAGGAAAATAAGGTTTTTCAAACGAGCGGATAGGATAATCTGCATGCGGATAATATGCTATGTTTCCTTTTGTATCTGCGACTATAAAGTTTTGCGCGCCCGCTTGGAAAAATCTGTGAAACGATATAGCTTCAAAAACATCTCTTGCCTTTGGATGTGAATAAAAAGCAGCAACTTCAGATGTCGGCTTGAATCCCGTCCAAACGAACAAGACAGCATAATTATCTATACTGTTTTCCGAACCACCTGCAAGATCAACATCACTTATACCATAGGCTATAACTCTTTTTATAGCACCTCTTACTTCCTTTTCAAGATTCTCGTCTCCCCCCACATTTATTTTAAGAACATCTAACAATGCGGAAGTGAAACCTTCTTGCTCCATCTGATCATTTGGTTCAACAATAGTGCCAAGATCTGGAACAAGCAAGTATTTAATTTTTTTCTGATCAGAATTACCAACATTCACTACATCCTCAATAACTTCCGCTTCCTTCCATGATTCACCCCATTGGACATAGTATCTTTCATTCTCTTTCTTGACTTTTGTCAGAAGAACATCGGAAACATCTGCAGCAACAACTGTCACTCCCCAGCAAACATTTTTACCGCCACCAATAATTACAATAGGTACTCCCGGAAATGTAAATCCTTTGGCTGAATAAGTTGGAGTTTCTATGTGTATTGGCAACCAAACTGCAGGAGAAGGAATAGGAAGATGAGGGTCATTTTCAACATAGGAGTATCCAGTTTTGGTAATCCTACCAGATATAACAAAGTTGTTAGAAGCTCGTGGTATCTTAAATATATCAAAAAAACTTTCAGAAAAAGGATTAATCCTACTCCTTGGGAAAGTATCCACAATACTAACCTTTTCAAGGGAACCAAGAGAAAATTTCCTTTCAAAATCTGTTCCAAAAAGAGCTTGAAATATTTTCAATATTCCCTCTGTGAACAAAGAAGATGAGAGTGCAAAAGCTCTGATTTTTCCCATAGCAACTACTTCCTCAGGTTTCAGCTTTTCAGGGATAACGCCAAGTAGCTGATACTGAGGTGGGATACGCGCTTTAATTCCTCCAAATTCTCTGCCAGCTATGGCATCATCTATATATCTATTAACCCCATCAATGAATATCTTTATCTTTTTGGCTATACCTGTATCCTCAAAACTGTTATAAGTTCTTCTTGAAAATTCAGCGAATCCAAGTCCTCTGACGAACTTATCGAAAGTAATTTCATTAGGAAATATCTCGGCAACTCTACCAACGGCCATTCTTCTTGACATATCTATTTGGAAAAGTCTATAGTGAGCCTGTATCCACCCAAGGACATAAAACGCATCTTCTTCACTTTGAGCAAAAACATGAGGAGTTCCACACTCGTCTATTATAACCTGAACAGGTTCTGAAAGATGATATGGCTTGCTTCTATCAGCTTCACTACAGGCAGAAGATAAAAACGCAAATAAGATAATAAAAATAAGAAATACAAACATAAATTATCAACCTCCTTTAAAACTGATAAGCAATCGTTCCAATAAGGGCAAATGGATTTGATTTCTGTACACCGACCTCTCCTGGTCTTTCGAGTTCTCTGAGTTTTTCGGTCGCAAAAAGATAACCAATTCTCAGCGAAACGAAAAGCGAGTGATTTAGTTCAGGATCTTTTTCTCTTTTTTCTTTCAGAAGATAGTTTCTCACCTCAATGTCAGGTTCAAAGCCAAGAAAACTTCCAGATTTGCTATCAATTGCTGATATAAAAGCTGGAACTATAACAAAGTTTTGAGCTTTTATGTTCAAAGAGAATTTACCATAACCAGCAGACCAAACTCTTCTTGATTCAAGAACATTCGTAAAACCCTTTTGCCATGGCTGAGATAACTTTTTCCCACCTACAAATTGAAAGAGTATAAGAGCAGGTCTATAATTAGGGTCAAAGGTAAAACCTCTGAACTGCTTACCTCTTCTATTTGTATCAAAATCAAACTCATCATCTCCGGGTGGAGAGGCATAACCAAATTCAAGTATTGGGAAAAACATTTCGGAAATTCTATATCCAGCTCTCACAACTCCACCAAAAGAATTTACATTCAATGTCTGATCCTTATATGGAGTAAAACTACCAAAGAGTCCGGCAAATTCTTCAGCAAAATAAAGACTCCCGGATTCAATTTCTGAATAAACAGATATAAGAAAAGCTCTGGAGTTTGAAACATATTGAGTTCTCATAGTAGTATAAGCTCCACCCTTTATTTTCTTTGCGTCATAAAGAACAGCTAAACCAAAATCATCTGTATCTGCATCAAGTATATCTGAAGATCCTTCTTGAACAACAGCTCCTTCGACTGTTTTATTTATGAAAACAGCGGTCAGCAGATTTGAATCAGCCCCAAGAGGTTTGGTAGCAAAAAGCGCACGTGCAAATGTATCCCCAAAGTCATCATATATTCCATCTCCTGAATTAACAGATATACCAAGCCCCCAGTGAGAGGGAACAAAACCGAGCATAAAAAGTCCAAACTTCGTAAGCCCCTGAATATAAAGCCTTCTTATCCTCAATGGTGGGATCTCCTGACCAACAACATCATTAAAAGATATATTTTCCGCAAGAGGAGAATCTGAAGCTCCCTTCACATTATAACCCCAAACTACATTGTCTGCCAGATCAAACCTACCGTTGAGCTTAAGATTATCTGTCCCCAGTGAAGTCTTCAACATTAGGCGTGAGTCAGCATAATTGAAAAGAGGATCTAAACCCTGCATTTCAACAAGCGAGATATTACCAAGAACTTTGCCTCGTGTTCTCAGATAGCCTTCAAGATCAAGATGAAAACCTACAAAGATTAAAACTTGTATAAACATAATACAGAAAATCTTAAAAAATTTTTATGGAATTATATGGGAATTTATAAATTTTTATATATTTCAAACATACACAAGATGATGAGAAAAAACACCAAAGATAATAATCATTACGACATTCCAGATGAAATAAAATTGAAAACGGATAATTCAAAAGAGACAAAGAAGAAGGATGCTCATTTACTTTAATTTATATCACCAAATTTTCTTGCCACAATAAGGTTAACTATTCCAAAACTTATATCCTCTATTTTCTCTATTTCAAAACCTTTACTCTCAATTATCTTACGGATATCATCTTTTGTGTAAAAATTCAAAATAGTTTTACTCATATACTCATAGGATTTTCTATCTCCGGTTAGAATTCCTGCCAAAAAAGGTATCACCTTCATAAGATAGAACTTGTAGAGAGAGTAAAGAATCTTATTCATTTGTGGTTTTAGTGTATCAAGTATGATAAACCTTCCCCCGGGTTTGATAACTCTCATCATATCGTTCAAAGCCTTTAGTCTATCCTCAAAATTTCTCAGAGAGAATGACGTGGATACGGTATCAAATACCTCATCTTTGAACGGCAAATTTTCTGCATCTGATACAACAAAGGAAACATCTTTACAAAAATGCTTATTTTTCCTTCCCCACTTTATCATCTTTTCACTTATATCTGTGGCTAAAACTTTTTTAGTTCTACTGGAGCAGGACAATCTTGAAGATAGCTCACCAGTTCCACAAGCAACATCAAGAGTTAGCCCATAAGCATACTCCACAGCTTTGTTTCTCCATCCCCCATCAAGTCCCAAAGACATAACTTTGTTCACAATTTCGTAAAAAGAAGCTATGGAATTGAAAAGAGACCTCACTTTTTTCTTATCTAAAAAAGGATTCTTCGATAAACTGTCAGACATTCCTACGGTATTGAGTTTAATTATATAAACCTATTAAATACAGTTTCGAATGTTTCAAAAAAATTTAGAAAACAACCGCAGAGAGCGAAAAACATCATATATTTATGGATTCATTAATAAAGGAGATTGAATAAGGGTAAGATCATAGGGATTTAAGAAATATACGAACACCATAAGAGCTACTTGGATCAAAGAATAATATAAATCATCTTTTTGAATACGCAAAAAATCTAAGATGTTTAAGAATACTAGAATAATATAGCTATAGCTTTCTACTTTTTCTGGACTATCATCTTGCTGCCAAATAGCTTAGGAATCAATTACTTTTATATTAGGTTCTGAGTTCTCCATAATTATGTTTAGTTGCCAGACAAAGCAGAATCAACTGAATTTAAAAAGTTAATTGGAGATTTTGTTTTACCTATTTGTGGAATGAGTTATGAAACTCTCAACAGAAAAAATCATGGGAAACACTTAAGATTTTCATATAAAGTCAGATCTGTAAGATACCCTAGAGAGAATTGGGAACTCTGCACTTTCTAGTGTAATCCATAATATTTATGGAATAAAATGGTAATCACCTAGTATTAATTAATAACGTCGCAAATCTTTTGAATTAAATTAGGATTACATATCTATTGAAAGCTCATTCCATAAATCACAATTTTGATTCCGTTCCTTTACTTTGAGTTTTGCAATATTCTGAAGTTCCTCTACGCCTTATGTCTTGTTTATAGCCCTCCTTATCTGCTTAAGCATCTGTATATCTCTTTTATCCTTTTATCATCTCCATCAGTTGTTTCCCTTCCTCACCAAACTTATCTTCCATGTCTATTTGGATTCCTTCCTTTAGTCCCTTTTCAATTCCTTCTTTTAGCCTCCTTTTCAATCCTTCTTCAATACCTTCCTTCTTACCTATCCCAAACAGCCTCGTCTTTGTCAAATCTATCCTCCTTATCTCTCTCATTGCATCCTCTACCTCTCTTTCCTTCCCTACCAAAGTTTATCTTTTTTTCACTAAATCCATGAACTTCCATCTTGACGAAAATTTATAGATCGCTATCTTATGGGTTATCTCCATGGAATCTGCCTCCCTACCCAAAATGCCAAGTGCATTTACATAAGGATTTCTACCCGAAACCTCCTGAATGGTATGCTTGATAAATCTATACTTGATAAATCTATAACCTTGAAAATTAAAATTGATTGAACCAAATCTTGTTCTCTAGGAAAATCCAGATGGTATCTTTTTCCCAATGAATAAGACTATACTGAAGAATCTTATAATACCAATATTCAATATAAAATACTCAAGCATTCTCAGGGAAAAATCTCTTTGATACCGAATTTGGAAATCCATATGAACCACTGACTTTTCATTCCTTTGGGAGATGACACATATTTTTATCAAAACTCTTTTCCCTTACTTCTGTCAGTTCGACATTCTGTATCTTGATCCTTGTTGCCCTGGTCCAAAGCATTGAGAGAATCTCTT
>CAZRNR010000049.1:0-15132 GCA_964601505.1 uncultured bacterium
GATTTGGTAAAAAGGGTTTGAGGCTAATGAAGAAGATAAGGGAGATTTCAGATATAGATAGACTCAAGGAACTGAAGAAGGAGATAATTAAAGCAAAGAGTTTGAAGGAGTTCTCAAAAAGAATTAAGAACGGTGGTTTCTAAAGCTGGAATATTATCTAACAATAAACCATTGTTGCATTCATCAAAAATCATTGAAGTTTGTGATTTTCTCAAGAAAATGATGCCTACAACACAGAGGAAAAATATTTTCTGAATGCTTTGTTGTATCCATATCAAACCAAAAAACTGATGGTGTCGGACTTTACCCAATCACCAAAATTTTTAATAGACTCTAAGATATGAAAGGTAAAATACATAGTATTTTGAATATGATTGCAACAGAGCAAATTAGTATAAATAGATGGGATAAATTTGATTTGGGGATCAAGTTTTAGTATTCTGCTAGAATGAAAATGGAGTTTTAACCTGAATCTTGCAAGAAGTCTCCATCTATAGGGTGGAGATGAATTGCAAATACCTGAGTCAGTCTCGGATTACAATTATATGTAACTTTGATAACCAAAGGGGTTGTCAAGGGTGGTAGGGTAGGAACTACCTGAACTGTGGAGAAGCTTATAGCCTTGTTGAAGCAGGAAGCTCCCTCTTCTATAAGATGGAGTAGTTCACAATGTTTAGTAAATGCCAATTTTGCTTTACCTTAAACCGGGGCTAAAGGAGATACCATTCAGAGAAGTAAGCTACAAGAAATGCTCAAAATTGCTGTGTAGAAAATACAATGCGAAAGGTGTAAAAGAGAATAAAACATCAGAAAATATTTTTCTTTCCTCAATCAATAATTAAATCAAGATGGAATAAAATGAATGATTACTTTTTTAAATTATTTATTTATCATATTTTTAGGTTTTATTGATTCTGAATCGATTATCTTTTAAAATTCATTAGGTTTATCATTTGAGGAGTGATGAGAAAGGTGATTTAAAATATCTGAAATTAGCAAAATTCATTTTTCGTTTCATCATTATAAAAATTATGCCTAGATCTTCTAAAAAGGGGCCTTTTATAGATGAGCATGTTTTAGATAAGGTAATTAGTTTGAGGCCAAAAGTCCTGAAGGGCGAAAAAGTTGTTTTGAAAACATACTCAAGAAGATCTACTGTAATACCAGAGATGGTTGGATTCACTATAGCTGTCCATAACGGAAAAACTTTCATACCTGTTTATATTACAGAGGATATGGTTGGTCATAAACTTGGCGAATTTTCTCCAACAAGAACATTCAGGGGGCACCCAGATAAGACTCAGAAAGTTGAAATAAAGAAACCTGGACAAGGTTAATTTTTGTGTTCAAGGTTCCGAAGTATAAAACATTTGTAGGGAGTGTAAGACTCAAAGGGGATAAATCCATATCTCATAGAGTCTTGATATTCTCTTCGCTTTGTAAAGACGAGGAGACGAAAGTATATAATTTAGGTCTTTCCGATGATATCATCGCTACGATAGGGATTCTCAAGAATCTTGGCGTATATTTAGAAGATAAACATGATTTTTTCGTCGTCAGAGGGAAGGGACTCTATTTTGATGAGCCTTCTGACATATTGTATGCTTATGAATCTGGAACAACTGCGAGAATATTCTGTTCTGTTTTAGCATCGCAAAGGTTCTCGTGTGTTATTGATGGAAAGGAAGCTTTGAGGAAGAGGCCTATGAGGAGGGTAGTCGATCCATTGAGAAAGATTGGTGCAAAGATCTGGGGGAGAGAAGACGGTAATAACTTGCCCTTGCTTTTTGATGGAATCGGAAGATTCAGAGGAGGACAAAACTTTGATATTCCTGTTTCAAGCGCTCAAGTTAAAACTGCTTTACTCATTTCAAATTTCTGGTCTGATGGACCTGTGGGAGTAAAAGAACCTTCTGTCTCAAGAGACCATACGGAAAGAATCCTTCCAGCTTTTTCAGTGGATATTAGAAAAGATGAATCTGGATATATTTATGCAGTCGGGGTACCGAAATCTCCAAAAAGCTTAAATATACCTGGAGATATATCATCAGCATCATTTCTTATCGCTATTTCGATTTTGTTCCCGAATTCTGAAATTATTATAAGGGATGTTAGTTTGAATCCGACAAGAATGGGGTTTATTCATATACTCCAAAAGATGGGAGCAAAAATACAAGTCATACAAAAAGATTCTTACGCTGGAGAACCTTATGGAGATATATTCTCTTCAACTTCTGATCTTAAGAATTTAGAGCTTCATTCTGATATTATACCTAAAATAGTAGATGAAATACCAATACTTTCTGTCTGTGCTCTTTTTGGAGAGGGGGTTTTCATCGTAAAAGATGCAAAGGAGCTTAGATTCAAAGAAACTGATAGGATAAATGCCATATGCTCAAATTTCAGAGCTCTTGGAGTAGATGTTCAGGAATTTGATGACGGTTTCGCATTTGAAGGACTTGGAAGAGATGCTATCCATAGATTATCTGCTGAATATTCTTTGAAAACATTTTCTGATCATAGGATAGCTATGTCTTTGTTTGTTCTTGGGTTAGTTGTAGATGGTATAGTTTATCTCGATGATATAAACTGTATATCAAAGTCTTATCCTGATTTTATAAGTGATGTTCAAGCTCTTGTGAGATAATTTATCCTCTTTTATTCTCTTGGGAAATTTAAGATTTTGTCTTTGCTTTTTTGATTAAATGGCCGACTTTTCTTTTTTTAGCCCCTTTTATGATTTTGGATTTAATTTAAAATCATGCTTGAAGGAAAAGATAAGATGAGGATAATATGTTTTTCTGGGGATATGGATAAAGCTTTTGCTGTTTTGACTTTAGCATCTACTGCGGCATCTATGGGTATGGATGTGGCTATATTTTTTACTTTCTGGGGTTTGTCTTTAGTAAGGAAGAGCAGAAAATTAAAGGGTAAGAATTTTTTACAGAAGATGATGGATATTATGATGCCAGTGGGGTTAGATTCGCTGAAGCTTTCAAAGATGAATATGGCTGGACTTGGACCTTTTTTCATGAAGCTTCTTATGAAAAAGACTAAATCACCTAATTTACAAGAACTTTTTGAAGCAGCAAAAGAATCTGGTGTGAAGTTTTATGCTTGTTCAACATCGTGCTCCATTTTAGGTATAGAAAAATCTGAGCTTTTAGATTGTGTTGAAGAGATTGTTGGTGCGGCAACATTCCTATCTGAAGCAAAAGAAGCTAAAATATCACTGTTTATTTGACAATGTTGCGGAAAAATTTGAAAATCTATTAGAAATGCTTATTTAATAATAGTAATTGCCTCTATGGATATAAAAGTAGATATCGAATTTGACGCAAGGGGACTCAAATGTCCTATGCCAGTGATAAAAGCAAAGAAAAAGTTAGACGAAATACCGTCTGGTGGAGTTATTTTGATATTAGCAGATGACCCCGGTGCAAAGAAAGATTTTCCAGCATTCTGCATACAAACAGGACATGATCTTATACAGGTGAAAGAAGAGAGTGGAGTATTCAAGTTCTATATAAGAAAAAAATAAATCATTCTTTTGTTTCTTTGATCTCTTCTTTTTTGATTTCTTCCCTGATCTTTTCCTTTATCTCCTTTTCTGCTTTTTCCTTCAAATTCAGCTTGCTTTCCTCTTCTGTATTCTTTTGAATAAGAGATTCAAGTTCAGATCTTAACGTCTCCTCTATTATCTTCTCTCTCCATTTTATTGATGAGTCGAAATATCCTTCTCTCATTTCTATTTTCACATCTCCCCTTTCAACAGATGGATCTGGTATGATTTCAATTTCTGGTGGTATTTGGAAAAACTTTTTGATAGTTTCTATATCTTGACTATTTACTCTTATTTTGACTATCTTAAATTCTCTCACTTTTTCCATCGCATCTTTTAGTACCCTTACAATAAGTTCTTCATCTTTGATAGAGTTTGTCATAAGTATTGTTTTGATTGCCACAAGTGTAAGATGTAAGACTATTTTGGGGAAATCATCTGAAAACCTCTCTTTTGCATATGCGAGTTCATCGGATATTTTTCTGAATATCTCAAGTGCATATCTTCCTTCAGATAATACCTTTTTATAAGCATCCTCATAGCCTTTCTCTTTTCCCTCCTGATAGCCTTTATCAAAACCAGCTTTATAACCTTTCTCCTCTGACTCTTTTTCTATTTCCCTTGATATATCAAGACTCCTTGATAAAGCTTCGTTTATTATTCTTTCTGATTCTTTGTAAGCATTATCTATGATTTCCTTACTCCTTTTTTCTGCTTCGTTTATTATTTTCCTTGAATCAATTTCTGCTTTAGCTATTATGTCTGATCTTATCCTATCTATTATTTCCTGAAGAAAAGTCCTACTACTTTTGTGTTCGTAGAACTTTTTCACTTCTTCTTCATGTACTTTTTCTTTCTTGACTTCTTCCTCTCCCATAGAGATTATTTTAAACTTTTCTTCAGTCGATTTCTTTGGATATTCCTGATTTTTTACCTCTTGTTTCCCATTTTCTTTATTTCCCACCTCTTCAACATCTATTGAGATTATCAATTTCCTTTTTATGTCCTCTCCACCCTCTATGATTTTCTTCTTACCCTCTTTTTTTTCCTTAATATATGAATATTCTTTTGCCTCTGATGTTATCTCTTCGGAATGTTCATATATCTCACTTTTTATTTCAGAAATAGCTCCGGATTCTGTTTGTTCTATTCCTTCTACCTCTTTGAACTCTTCTATTTCCCGAGCAATAGGTGAGGTTTCAATGCTTTCTGCAATTTTCTCTGCTTCTTGTTCTATTTTTCCTTCCAGTATCTCTTCTTCTATCTCATCCTCTTTGGTTCCTTCAAAAGGTGGAGCGATTTCAATTTCCGGAATTATTTCAGGCTCAAGAGATATGGGCGGCTCTTCTATAATTGTCTCCTCAGCTGTTTTCTTCTCTAATTCCTCAAATCTTTCTTCTTCTACATTTTTCGCTTGTGCCTCTTTTTGCCTTATTATACTTTCTGTCAGCTCATGTTTCTTACCAGTGAGTATCTCATATAATGGAACAAATTTTTTCTGATCC
The DNA here is from genome assembly GCA_964601505.1 of uncultured bacterium. GTDB lineage: Bacteria > Calescibacteriota > Calescibacteriia > Calescibacteriales > Calescibacteriaceae > DRWZ01. Next base: position 5,068 of record CAZRNR010000049.1, read on the forward strand.
ATATTCGTTCTAATAATAACTTAAATTTTAAATCGTAATTATGTATGTTATTCTTAACTTTTCAATTCCCCCCTATATATGCCTATGGTCTTGGTTAATTATGTCATTATACAATATATATTAGAATCTTTTCAATTTCCATCTCTAATTTTTTTTTTCTTTCATTTACAAATTTCTCTATTTTTTGATTTTCTTTTATACTATCATAATTGGAAAGTAATCTTTTAAGTTCGTGTGGTTTGCTAACTATTAAGGCTATCTTTTTTACATCATCTGATACGTTCCAGTTGTTTTGACCTATTATTATCGGTATTTTGAAAGAAAGAGGTTCAAGAGTATTATGTCCACCAATGGGTGATACGGTTCCACCAACGAAACATATATCAGATATCTTGAGTATTTCATCGGTAAAACCATAGGTGTCAACAAGTATAACTCGCCCTTTTTTAATAGATTCTTCTATTTGATCTTTTACATCCTCAATATTGAATCTTTCTCCTTTTCTGTGTTCATTAAGGATCCTAGATAGCTTCTCATATCTTGTCTCTTTTGATATTGTTTTTTCTGCTTCTTCAAAGTTGTGCCTTGGAGCTATTATAAGACCAAATTTTTCTGGTATGTGCCCTTGGAGTAAAAATCTTAACTCTTCTTCCCCCCTTGTAGATAGTGCAAAAAATATCCTCTTTGATAACTTGAGATTCAGTTTTTCCCTTTTCTCAAGAAATATAAGGTTTTTCAGATCAATTGATACTGAAACTGATGGAAAACCAGCATATTCAAACAAAGAAGCATTTTTCTCATCTTTAGCAAATACGTGATCTACGAGATTTCTTGTTTCCTTGAGAATAGGCATTTTCCTCCAAAATTTTGCGGAGTTTTCAGATATTTTTCCACTTACAACAAGGACTCTTCCTTTTTGACTTTTAACAGAAAAGATGTAGGATGGCCAAAGATCACTTTCAAAGAATAGAAGATTTTTTGTTTTTATCAGAAACTTTTGGATTATAAAAAGTGGGATAGGCATAGCTATTGTTTCCGGAAAAGTTTCTTTTGCAGTTTGAGTGAATACCGTGTTTTGAATTTTTTTTTGAGGGAGAAATCTTTTTATTTGTTTTGTCAGGAGTAAAGCGTTTTTCGCTTCCCCAATTGAAGATGAATGTATGATAATGTCAGATCTTATTTTTTTGAGTGATCTTGGGAGTATAGAATTTTTTACTCCCCTAGGGCCATACTTAAGTATTGCATATGTATAGATTAGTGGGGAGAAGGATATAAGTGAAGCATCGTGGAGAATTTCTCTGATCACTCTTTTTCAACTTGAGCTGTTTCTATTTCAAGTGGGGTCTGCCTTCCAAAGATAGAGATCAAAACTCTTACCTTATTTCTGTCTTCACTTATCCATTCTACAATCCCAACCAGTCCCTTAAGCGGACCTGACTTGATTCTCACCTTGTCGCCAACTGATATTTTAAATATTTTTGATACCTCTCCGCCTGCAACTTTTTCCTTAAGTGAAATTATGTTTTCTTCTGGCACTGGAATCGGTATCCCTTTCTCTCCAAGTATATATCCAATAGATGGTAGCTCTCTTATTTTGTTCCATAAATCATTCTCAAGTTTCATTTTTACATAGACATATCCAGAAATTATTTTTTTCTTTCTGACTATTTCTTTTTCTCCACTTTTTGTTTTCTTTTTGAATTTCTCTTCTTCTTCAGGGACAAAGACTTCCTGAATTCTTGGATCTGTTTGAGCAATTTTTTCTATATGAGCTTTTGCTTCATCTTCCTTTCCACCAGCTACTCTTATTATCCACCATTTATATTTTTCTTCTTGTTCCTGCTGAGTTTCCATATTTTAACCTCCCACTAAAATATAAACTTAAATAACCTTGAAAGTATGAAATCAATCAATCCTATTACTCCGGCGATGATGAATATCATTGTAAGCACACCTATTGTTGTGATTCTTGTAGTTGGGAAGTTTGGGAAATTGACCCTCTTTACCTCTGAAACTGAATTATCTATTATTTCCTTTAGCTTGGAAATCATATTTAAATTTTTGCAGGTCCGGTGGGACTTGAACCCACAACCTCCGGATTTGGAGTCCGGTGCTCTACCTTATTGAGCTACGGACCTAAAATTATATATCTCTGATACAATACAATAATATATTTCTTAACCTTTATATAGATAAACAAAACAAAAATAATTATTTAAGGAGAGATTTAATCACAAACAAAAAACTGTGTTTCAGATTTTAATCTCTTTATGTTCCGTATACTTTTTGCACCATTTGCAGAATTTCCTTATTTTGATTTTTTCTCTTTTCAGTTTGGTATTTTTAGTTGTGTAATAGTTCCTTCTTTCGCATTCAGCACATTCAAGTCCTATTATATCCCTTGGCATTTTTATTTAGGCTTTAATCAAGGATTTCAGATATGACTCCAGCTCCTACGGTTCTTCCACCTTCTCTTATAGCGAATCTCAAACCTTTTTCAATAGCAACATATTCTATAAGTTCTGCAGTTATTGTGACATTATCTCCCGGCATAACCATTTCTACACCTTCTGGTAAAATTATCTCTCCAGTTACATCGGCTGTTCTTATGTAAAACTGTGGTTTGTAGTGGGAGTAAAAAGGAGTGTGTCTTCCGCCTTCTTCTTTGGTAAGAACATATATTTCAGCTTTGAATTTCTTATGAGCTTTTATTGTTCCGGGCTTTGCTATAACCTGTCCTCTCCATACCTCTTCTTTAGATAAACCTCTCAAAAGAATTCCAACATTATCTCCGGGGAGTGCTTCATCTAGTATCTTTCTAAACATTTCTATAGATACAGCTACTGTTTTGATTGGTCTATCTGATCCACCAACTATTTCAACTTCTTCTCCAGGCTTTAGTGTTCCTCTTTCAACTCTTCCTGTTGCTACTGTTCCTCTACCTTGTATAAGGAAGACATCTTCTATTGGCATAAGGAATGGTTTATCTGCATCTCTTGTTGGTTCTGGTATGTATTCATCAACTGCCTTTAGAAGATCCCGGATTGATTTTACTGCCTCAGGGTCTCCTTGAAGCGCTTTAAGCGCGCTACCTCTTATTACAGGTATCTCATCTCCAGGAAATCCGTACTTTTTCAGTAAATCTCTTACTTCTGATTCAACAAGATCTACAAGTTCAGGATCATCTACAGCATCTACTTTGTTTATGAATACAACAAGCTTACCCACATTAACCTGTCTTGCAAGTAGAACATGTTCTCTTGTCTGGGGCATAACTCCATCTGTTGCTGAAACAACAAGAATAGCTCCATCCATTTGGGCTGCACCTGTTATCATGTTTTTAACATAGTCAGCATGCCCCGGACAATCTATGTGTGCATAATGTCTCTTCTCTGTTTCGTATTCCACGTGAGAGATGTTTATTGTCAACCCCCTTGCTTTTTCCTCAGGCGCTTTGTCTATTTGCTCATATGCTAAGAATTGAGCTAATCCATTTTCTGATAGAACTTTTGTTATCGCGGATGTTAAAGTTGTTTTCCCATGATCAACATGTCCTATTGTTCCTATATTTACATGTGGTTTTTTCCTTTCAAACTTTGCTTTAGCCATTGGTCTATCCTCCTTTTCGTAAAGGAATAATTATAATCTTGTTTCTATAAGGAACATTTTTTCAGGATTTGTTTTTGCAAGATTTCTTTGCTAAATTCTGTCTTTATAGCTAATTTTTGTTTTATGGGTACTTTTATTTTCAGAAATATCAAGAGAATTATCCAGTTGATTTTGGGGATTGTTTTTACAATTGTAGGGATTGTGGGCATTTTCCTCCCAGTGATTCCGGGAACGATATTTTTAGTTTTTGGAATGGGATTATTTGTTAGAACTTTACCCTTTCTTTCCTTATTTTTTAGACTACCTGGTATAAATGAGAAGATGAGCAAAAGAATAGAGATGAGATCAAAAATACTTATAATTTTATCACTTTGGTTTCCATACTTGATTTTGACTTTTTCAACTTTATACTTGCGATATAATTTTTCTTTTTCTGAATTTTTCTCAAACAAGTTTGAGTTATTTTCTTTCTTGATTCCTGTTATTTTTCTTTTCTTGCTTTCAATATATGTGCTACGGCTGAGGAGTTTAGCACAGGTTTTTGGTGTTGATCAAAAAAGGTAAAAATTCCAAAAATTTTGATATTTCTGTATTATAATGATAAGTAAAGAAATAATAGAGTTTAAAATAAGGAGGAATATACAATGAAAAGGAGAGAAGTAAAAGGTTCGGGCGTATGGTTTTTGACATTTGCGGTTTTTCTGTTTGTAATTACGTTTACTGCTATTTCACAGGAGGCGCAACCTCCATCGGCTCCGGAGCAACAACGAGAGCAAGCCCCCCAGATTGAACAACAGGGCGAACAACCAAAAGCCGCTGAGCAAGCTGAGGTACAACAGGCCGAACAAAAAGAGGAAAAAAGTATATTTGATAAACTTATTGAAGCCTATGTTGTGGGAGATTGGCCGATGCATTTTATATTACTCTTTTTTATCATGATATTGGCTCTCGCAATAGAAAGGATCATTGCTGTTTATGTGGTTTACGGAAAAGATCCTGCAAAGATCTTCGAAGAGATAAGAAGATCCTTTGATGAAGGAGGAATCGATAGAGCCATAGAGACTGCTCAAAGCTATTCAAAGTATCCAACCGGTTCTATATTCTATTCAGCTCTCAGGGTGGCAAAAGAAACAAATCCAGGAAATATAGATGAAAAAGAGCTAAAAGAACTTATAAACTCTGCCGTAGAGGAGGAGTTTCTTAGAGCAGTTCCTAAAATACAAAAGAGGATCCCGCTTGTCCATATATTTGCAAACACTGCTGTTCTTCTGGGGCTTCTTGGTGCCGTTGTTGGTCTTATAGAAGCTTTTGCAGGAGTTGGTGCCCTTGATCCTGCTCAAAGGCAATTGTATCTTTCAAAATCAATAGCTGTCGTGATGCATTCAACTGCTTTTGGGCTTATCGCCGCTATAACAGGTGTTGTCCTTTTTGCCATGATCTCATCAAGAGCTAACAATCTTCTTGCAGTTATAGAAGAGTATGCAGTCAGAACAGTAAATTGGGTCTATCTCATGCGTATTTCTAAAATGAAAGAAACAGAAAAAGAAAAGAAAAAATGAGGTATTAATGAAATTTATTATTGAATTTCTATTCGTTTTCTCAGTTATCTTTATCTCTATACTATATATAATAGCTGTTTATGAGAAGCTATCATCTGAAGAAAATTTCAGTGTTTTTTCACTTATCATAAGTTATGTAAAAGAAATTTTTTCTTTCTTCCTTTTACTCCTACTGTGGATTTTGGGTTTTACTTCTCTTGAGAGTTTTCTACCAAGAAGAAGGTCAGAGGTTTCTATACCTGTCTTTCTTATTCCAGATTTTATACTCACAAAGAGCTCAATGTATATGCTTTTCTTTATGCTTAGGAACCGTGGATTTGAAAACATATTTATATTAAATCCTATACCTCTCTTTGGAAAGATAGAAGAAATATCTGATAATATATCTAAAAATATTAAGGAAATTTGTGAAGTTCTTGGGAAAAATGAGATAGTCCTTGTTGGACACTCGGTTGGTGGAATTGTGGCAAAATATATAACCTATAAGGAGGATGAGCTAGGATTAAGGGTCAACAGGTGCATAACATTAGGGACCCCTCATGTGGGAACCAAATTGGCTTATCTTTTCCCTCTTGCCAAATCTGTCAAACAGATAACACCGAATTCAACCTTGATAAGACTTCTATATGATAGTCGTATAGCTGAAAGGATTATTAGCATTATCGGTGAATTTGATGAATTTGTTTTCCCAACCGGAAACAATCAAGTGATTTTAAAGAATTCTGGACACTTTTCTGTCCTTTTCTCCACAGAAGTTGCAGATGTTATTCATAAAAGCCTGTCTATAATGAACCAGAAACTTGTTTTAAGTGAGAAAACAGAAGTATAAGCAAGAACTTTTCGGGGAGCGAGTTAGAAAAGCAGTCTGGAATATGTATTAGGTCTTTAGACTAATTATAAGATTATTTGGACTTTTGAAGAATTGTTTTATGGCAATCTAGGAGAATAGTTTTACAGCTTTTTGGATTATGTCAAGGAAAAAATTCACTTCATCTTCGGTATTGTATATGTAAAAAGATACTCTAACACTGTTTTCTATTTTGAGTCTGGCCATAAGAGGTTGAGCGCAATGATGACCAGATCTGACAGCTATTCCATAACTATTGAGAAAATCTGATACATCGTGAGGATGTGTTCCTTTGATGTTGAAAGATATTATCCCAAGATATTCAGATATTTCTTGAGGATCTACACAAAGTTTTATGGACTTTATTTTTCTTAACCCTTCAAGTGCCATCTTGTATAACTTTTTTTCGTGCTCTAAACTTTGATTTACCGTGAGGTATTCTATTGCCTTACCAAGGGATATCCCCCCGGATATATTAGGTGTTCCAGCCTCAAATTTAAACGGAAGTTCATTCCATTCTGCTCCCTCGAGTGTGACTTTTGATATCATATCTCCTCCATACATAAAAGGTTGCATTTGTTCCAGTAATTCCTGCCGCCCCCATACAAATCCGGTTCCAGATGGTCCAAGCATTTTGTGTCCCGATGCGAAAATAAAATCGCAACCTATTTCTATCACATTTATTTTTACATGTGGTAAAAGTTGCGCTGCATCAATGATCACTATTGAAGATGGATTTTTCTTTTTTATTTCTTTCACTATTTTTTTTATGTTTGGAGTGTATCCTGTTACATTTGAAGCTCCAGATATTGAAACAATTTTTGTCTTAGAATCTACTTTTTCTATGAGTTCTTCTTCTTTGAGTTTTCCATCGTCGTAAATATCCACATAAATAAGTTGAGCTTTCTTATACTTTGCAATAAACTGCCAGGGCACGAGGTTTGCATGGTGCTCCATAATCGTTGTTATTATCTTGTCTCCCTCCGAAATCCAATGAAGACCTATGGAGTAAGCAATAAGATTGGCTCCTTCTGTTGCGTTTTTGGTAAATATTACTTCTCTCCATGATCTTGCCGATATGAATTCTGCTACTTTTTTGTGAGATTCAATGTATTTCTCTGTAGCTTCATATGACATAGTATGAACTGCCCTGTGGATATTTGCAGGATATAATGTGTTATACTCATTTTCTGCTTCTATAACTACATTAGGTTTCAGACTTGTTGCCGCGCTGTCAAAATAAACGAGATTGTAGCCGTTAATTTTCCTCTTTAAGGATGGAAAATCTTCTCTCAACTTTTTCAGATCCATCTTAATATATTTGATATTTTCTCATATTTCCGTAAAATTTTGGTTATTTTTTGTGAGCTGTTAGTATAAAAAAGTTTCCCCAGTTGCATAGAGCGTCTATGGTTTGAAGTATCTGGGAAGAAAAAATAGCTTCATTACCCTCTAAATTTTCTATCAAGAAAGATGATATGCGTTTCACATCTACTGAAAAATTATTGATCTCAAAAATACTTTCTAGTATGTCAAAATCAACAAAAAACGATATATCACTTTTACCAAAATTTTGAGATACTTGATTCTTGAGATTCTGTAAGTTGAAGAAGTCCATTTTCTCCGTTTTGTATTTCCTGTGTATTATGACGGAGCCGTAAGGGGTCCTATGTTGAAAATACCTATATCCGTAGTCCGATATTATAGCTATTTTGCTTGCTTGAGATATTTTACTTATATATTCAGGGAATAGATCACATATTTCAAAAACAATCTCTGATCTCAAACATATTTTATCTAATATGTATTTTTTTATATATTCAAGCGATTTCTGTGTGATTTCTGAGAAGAAAAAATTTCCATTTTCAGAAAAGAGTTCTTTAAATTTCCCATCATACATAATTACGGAGAAGGGTAGGGAATCAAAAAATTCATTTGCGATTAATATATCTACTTTGCCATTGAAATCAAAGATGTTATCAAGAATTTCGATGTTTTCTTCTCCAAATTTTTTTCTTATGCTTTCTTTTCTTATTTCCGATTCTTCGACCAGAATTATTCTCTCTATGTTTATTCTGAACTTTTCAGAATGTTTTAATATTGAATAAGAAAGGTCACCATCACCAGCACCTAGTTCAAGTAGAGATGTTACTTTTTTAGATTCATTTTTTATTTTTGCAAGTATAGCGAGAGCGAGTATGTCTGAGGTTTGAGGTAGAGTTAGAAAGTGTTCATAGGCTTTGTTTTCTGAATAGAATTTTTTTATCCATTTTGAGACGAGCTTTTGAAATGAGATCAAGAGAGAACAAGTTTTTCTATTAGACTTGGTATTTTGTGAGCATCCTCTATGTAATCTGCTACACCTGTTTCTCTTGCTGATCTGGGCATTCCGAAAACTACAGCACTTTTTTCATCTTCCACGATAACTTTCCCACCTTTGCTTTTTATTTTAACTATTCCTTTAGATCCATCGTTTCCCATACCTGTCAAAATAACTCCTATTGTTCTCGGTCCGAATACTTCAGCAGATGTTTCCATAGCTATGTCTATTGAAGGCTTATATATCGCATCCTTTGGGTGTTCCGATATTCTTATTATACCCCCCCTTTCTACTCTTGTATGAACTCCTCCAGGAGCTACAAGTATTTTCCCAGGCTCTATTCTATCTCCATCTTTTGCTTCCTGTGTAGGAAAACCTGTTCTTTCACCTAACCTTTGAGCAAAAACACCAGTAAATACAGCTGGCATATGTATGACAACTAAAAATCCTGCAGGAATTTGAGGAAGTAAAGAGAATATCTCCGATACAGTATTGGGTCCTCCAGTAGATGCCCCTACCACTACAAATTTTCTCATTTCTAATGGTAGTGTGGATTTTTTTAATCTGACTTCTTCTCTTTCTGGTGCTTTGTATTTATAGTCATGTATCGCGGGAGATGATGTGTGTATTGTTTCTGACCTTTTTATTGAATTTACACGTGCTTTTGATGCAGATTTTATTTTTGTTATTATTTCGTTTGCTTTTCTGAATACCTCAAAAGTCCCTTTCTCTATATCTTTTGAGATGAAATCAACAGCTCCAGCTTCAAGACATTTTAAGGTTATGGCTGCTCCATCTTTTGTGTAAGAAGATATCATTACTATTGGAATTGGTTTTTTTTTAAGCAATTCATTTATAACCTCAAGACCGGATTTCTTGGGCATCTCATAATCTAGGGTTATTACATCTGGATCCAAGGTTAGAGCTTTCTCTATTGCTTCATCTCCATCTCTCCCTTCTCCCACTATTTGTATATCTTGATCTCGCTTGAGTATATCAGCTAGTGCCTTTCTTATAAAAGTTGAATCATCTACGATTAAAACTTTTATTGGCATCATAAAAAACTTTATTGAAAAAATTAAAATACATGTGAAAAATTGAGAAACTTTATCTATGTCTGATGAAATTAGAACTGATTCTGGATTAGATGAGATACTTCGTTCGCTTTTTGATAAGGTGAAAGATATAGTTAAATCTGATACGGTGTTTGGAAAACCAATAGAGGTTAAGGGAGGAAGTATAATACCTATATCTAAAATAAAAATAGGATTTCTGGCTGGTTCAAGGTCGCACAATAGTTTGGGAGCATCAGGGGGAGCTGTTTCAGTGGACCCTGTAGGCATACTAGTTGTTCTTGATGATGGAACCATCACATTCTATTCAACGGCTAGACCAACGTCTTCTTTGGTTGAAAAAGCTATAAATATTATACCGGATATTGCCGAAAAAGTAATACCTGAAATAAAGGAAAGACTTTCTAAACCCAAAGAAAGTAAGGAGGAGAAGTGATAAATACCTTTTGGTGATTAGTAATTATGTTCCACCTAATACCTTTATTATTGCATTTTCTAAATTACCTCTTTCATTGTATCTAAATTCTAATTCCTTTATGTAATATACAAAATTTCCTTCACCTACTCCATGATATCTTAATAACCCCTCCTTCGCATATGACCAAAATCCCTCTATCCCATATAACCTTCCATTCGTAAATCTCTGACTTTTATCTA
>CAZRNR010000050.1:0-15126 GCA_964601505.1 uncultured bacterium
CGGGTGAAGTAGTTTATGTTCTAAATGCTCCAGATGAGATTAAACCATTTTTTGGATAGTTCGCTTCCCTGAATCATGTTGTATGAGAATGTTCAGTTTGGTAATCACAGATTAGATTTGCTATCCCAGAAGGATTTGAACCAAAGTAAAGGTGAGTCCAGAGAGATAAAAATTTACCATTTTTGAAACCATCTGTTCCAAGGAATTTGCCTTTTGAATCATACTTAAGGAAAATACCTGGTGGATTCATGTTTGAGATTCTTCCGTATCTGAACTCATGTCCTGCAAGATATATTTGCCCATTTTTAAGTTTTCTCCATCCTAAAGCTTGCAATTTTTCTTCAATCTTTATCTCAAAGGGAAAAATTCCAAGACATTCTATTTCTTTCTCTTTAAAGAGAATTTTTCGCGAAAGAATTTCAAGTCCTCCACACTCAGCGATAACAATTTTCGGGGTAGGTAAAATCATACCAAGTTTTCTTTTAATTTCTTTTATCTCGTCAATTTCTAAATTTTCTGGATATCCTCCTGGGATAATAAGAGCATCAATTTCAGGTATATCTCCGAGTGCAAAGCTATACACTTCAAAACCCAGCTTTTCCAAGACAAAAATATTTTCCGGATAAACAAATGAAAACGGGCTACCAGAAAGTATACCGACCTTAAATTTTTTTTCAATTCTGAGAGAACCAAAAATCTTTCTTTCATCTATGGTTTCAAAACTTAATTCAGAAGAATCAAAGACTTTAAGTAATTTTTTAACATCAAAGAACTTGAAGAAGATCTTTTCAAATTCATCTTTTCTGATACTCACTTCTTCAGATAGGTATAAGCCAAGATGTCTTGACGGGAAATCAAAATATTGGTATTTGGGTATATATCCTATCAGTTCCACTTTCTCTTTCTCAAGAGATTTTTTTATTATCTGGATATGTTGTTCCGATGCTACCTTTATAGCGATTATTCCGGAAACATATCTTTTGAGACCTTTTACCAATGCTCTTATGCTTTCACCCATTCCAGAAACATCAACGCAAAGTACTATTTTTGATCCAAGTATTTTTGACAGTTCATATGTGCTTGAGCCAGAAAGTTCTCCATCAAAAAGCCCCATAGCTCCTTCAATCACGTTGTATTCTGAACCTTTTTGCGAGAAAAGATATTTGACAAAATCTGTAGAACTCATAACAGGGTCAAGATTATAGCATTGTGCAAATAAGCGATGATAAGAAGGGTCTATGAAATCTGGACCAAACTTGAAGGCTGTGATATTTTTCCCGAGTTTTTTCAATCCAGCTTCTATACACAGAGAAGAAACAGTTTTTCCACTTCCTGATGACACACTGGAAATAACTATAGCTTTCATTTTTCAAAAATTTAATTTTTATCAACGCTGATTATCTTTTTGGTGATGTGGGAAAAAGTTATAAAAATAATTTGGGCTCCCTGGAGAATAGGATATATTGAGAAAGCCAAATCTGGAGTAAAAGAAGAATGTTTTTTATGCGATGCTTGGAAAGGTATAGATAAAGACAAACTCGGAGTTTATAAAGGTAAAAACGCAATGATAATAATGAATAAATATCCATACAATTCTGGGCATATTATGATTTTTCCTAAAACTCATACTGCTGAGATAAAAGATATATCACTTGAGGAAAGGATAGAGATATTTGAGCTAATAGAAATTTCAATAGAAGCTTTGAGAGATGTAATAAAACCACAGGGGTTCAACATAGGGGTGAATCTTGGTCGCCCTGCAGGAGCTGGGCTTGAAGAGCATATCCATATACACATCGTGCCAAGATGGACCGGGGACACTAATTTCATGTCCGTAATCGGAAATTCAAAAGTAATAGTAGAAGATATTATGATGACAACAAGAAAAATAAAAGATGCCCTTACAGAAATAATTTCTGAAAGGATCAAAAAGCTAAAAAATTAGAAAACAGAAAAACCTCCAAACCTACCGTAAATTTTCTCAAAGACACCGGATATCTCACCTAAAGTGCAGTAGTTTTCTATGGCTTCAATTATAGGTTCCATAAGATTCACGCTCTTATCCCTTGTACAGTCTTCAAGAATTTTGAGAGATTTTTGTACTCTTTGGTTATCCCTTTGCTTCTTAAACTCAACAAGTTGCTTTATCTTTTGATTGACTTTACTTTCATCTAGTTTGAATATATCTATCCGTGGTATATCTTCAGTTCTAAAAACATTAACGCCGACAACATAAGTACGTTTTTCTTCAACCGCTTTTTGGTATTCCCATGCACTTTTTGCGATTTCTCTTTGAACAAATCCGGATTCAACAGCTTTGAGCATCCCACCGAGTTCATCAATCTTCTTTATATAATCCCATATACCATCTTCTATCTTATCGGTGAGGTATTCAATGTAATAGGATCCTCCGAGAGGGTCAACAGTATCTGCTATGCCGGTCTCATAAGCGAGGATTTGTTGAGTTCTGAGAGCGATTTTAACGGATTCATCTGTTGGTAGAGCCAAAGCTTCATCATATGAGTTTGTGTGTATGCTTTGCGCTCCCCCTAAAGCAGCAGCCATAGCTTGGTAAGCAACCCTTACTATGTTGTTCATAGGCTCCTGAGCTACAAGAGAAACACCGGAGGTCTGTGCGTGAAACTTGAGCTTCATAGCCTCTGGATTTTTAGCTCCGAACCTTTCTTTCATCACCTTTGCCCAAACCCTTCTTACCGCTCTGAATTTAGCTATCTCCTCAAAAAAGTTGTTATGTACAGAGAAGAAGAATGTTATTCTCTTTCCAAAATCATCAACAGAAAGCCCTCTCTCAATTGCACGACTTACATACTCTATACCAGAGCATACCGTGAAAGCTGCCTCCTGAATAGAGTTAGCACCTGCCTCCTTCATATGATATCCTGAAACGGAAATCGGATTGAAAGATTTCATCTTTTTAGCACAGAATTCAATGACATCTATAACAAGTCTAAGAGAGAATTCAGGTGGGTATATGTATGTTCCACGCGCTGCATATTCTTTCAAAATATCATTCTGTGTGGTTCCAGATAACTTTTCAGGTGGTAATCCTTGAAGCTTTCCGAGAACATAATACATCCCTAAGATTATCGGAGCTGTAGCATTTATGGTAAATGACGAGGAAACTTTATCAAGGGGAATATCTTTAAAAGCTACCTTCATATCTTCAATTGTATCTATTGCAACTCCAACCTTACCAACCTCTGGATAGGCTACTTCATTATCAGAATCATATCCCATTTGAGTTGGAAGGTCAAAAGCCATAGAAAGACCGGTTTGCCCCTGCGATAAAAGAAATTTGAATCTCGCATTTGTTTCTTCAGGGGTTCCAAATCCAGAATACTGACGCATCGTCCAGTGTCTCGCTCTATACATAGTTGGCTGAATCCCTCTTGTGAATGGATATTCACCTGGGAAACTCATTACCGAATCATCAACTTCATTAGATTGATAATACGGAAGAAAAATGGGAACCTCTATACCACATAAAGTTTCAAATTTTTCCTTCCTTTCGGGGATTCTCTTAATGGATGGTTTAAGTATATTTTCCTCCCAATCCGAAACCTTCTTTCTTATTTTTTCCTGATCCATACTCTAATTAAGATAATTTTCAAAATCTAATAGAAGACAAAAATGAAAAACATAGTAGAGAATGTTTTTTATGGAGTAGCTAAAGGTTTTATATCTGTTTTCATGGTCATAAATGCGATATTTTTCATTTTTCACCTTATTCCAGGAGATCCTGCGAGGATATTGGTGGGAGAGAACGTTCCTGAGGAGCAGATAGATAAGATAAGAGAGGAACTTGGATTGAACCTTCCTTTGAGTCAGAGATATATAAACACTGTCAGGTCATTGCTCACACTGAACTTCGGAAGATCTTTCTTCAGGCAGACAGAGATAAAACCTATGCTAATACAAAGGCTAAAAAATACCTTAAAACTTGCAACCCTTACAATAATTCTTGTGATAGGTGAAAGCCTACTTCTGTTTTATGTATATGTGAAATTCAAAAGATTAGAAAATCTTGTACTAGGAGCAACGACATTTATATACTCAATACCTAACTTCTGGCTTGGGATAATATTAATAATAATCCTAAGTGTTAAGTTAAAAGTACTACCTATGTCGGGATATGAAGGAATAAAAAGTCTTATACTTCCATCTATAACGCTAAGTCTATCTTTATCTGTGGTTCTTTCAAGGTTTATCAAAAATTCAGTGGAGCAAGTCATAAATTCAGATTTTTCCAGATTTCTAAAAGCAAAGGGTGTATATGGTGCAAGATTTTACATTCACACAACAAGAGCAGTTCTTCCAACAATAATAACTGTTTTGGGGCTACAAGTTGGAGTTCTACTATCGGGAACAGTCATAACGGAAAATGTTTTTTCATTTCCTGGGATAGGATCATTTGTGGTTGAGTCAGTTCTTTCAAGAGATATTCAGTCTGTTATCTCCTCTGTTTTCGTGATATCATCAATGTGGGTTATTATAAACCTTATGACTGACATACTAATAAAGGTATTAGATCCAAGAACATAGAAATAAATAAAAGACACCGACTATTCAAACACTCTAAATTCATGACAGAATAAATCGCAGCAATCCTCTACTTGAACAGAAAATGAAACAGAGGGAGGAAATAGCTGAAAGCAAAGAGTAGATGATTCATTAATCAAGAAGAATTTCTGTCATATGAGAAACGAAGATCACTTCAAGGAGTTGAAAATTTTGTTTATTACTTAAAAGAATTTTTTATAATAATCAGAGGTAATCTTAATTTAGAATGAAAAATAATTCATTAGGTAAAATAATAAAATGGACAATTAGGAAAACTTAAGAGAGATGAAAATACATAGAGCAAAACTAAAAATACCATGGCCATTTTTTGAAGTAAATGTGTTTATAATAGAGAGCAAAAATGAATATGTATTAGTAGATACAGGACTGAATTATCAAGATAATTTCAAAGCTCTATATGAATTTGTCAATAACACATGTGGGTTTGACAGGATAAGACTCATTTTTTTAACTCATGGACATCCCGACCATTATGGGAACATAAGGGAAATATTTCAAAAGATGAATTTCAAAATTCCGATAGTTCTTCATCCAAAAGACAAAGAAAGAGTGGTTGACCTTCCAAAGGAAATAAGGAAAGAGGGAGCAGTCTTCGCTTATGAATACCTGATAAAAAACGGAGTTCCAGAAGAAAAGCTTGAAATAATAAGGCAACAAACCAAATCATACTTTACAAGCAAATACAGAATAGAAGAAAATGATATCTCTTTTTGTGAAGATATAAACATAGGAGATTCAAGTTTCAAGGTTTTTCATACCCCCGGACACACTCCCGGACACGCGATTCTCTATAATGAGAAAGAAGGAATAGCCTTCGTAGGAGATCATATATTTTCAAAAGGACTTCCAGTTCCACTCTTGTTTTTCACAAAGAAAGAAGAAAGGTTCCAAAATCTTCCATCATGGATAGAATCACTAAAAATACTTGAGAAACTTGAAATAGGTGTGGCATACCCTGGACACCTTGAACCAATAAACGATGTAAAAGGTGTGATATTAAAGATGAAAACGAGAGTAGAGAAGATGAAAAAGAAAACATATGATATAATCTCACAAAGACCAATGACAATATATGAAATAGGGCAAAAGCTGTATCCCCAGGTTCCAGATGAATTCTGGTCCTTCAAATTTTCTGAAGCTCAAGGTTATATAGATCTACTTGAAAAAGAAAAAATCATAAAAAGTTCAGAAGAAAACAAAACTATATACTACGAAAAGATATAAAACTTATGACAACAATCCTAATGGCTCTAATTCTCTTTTCCGAAATCATGAGCGAAAGCAACATAAAAGATAAAGTTGGAATAATTTCAATCTACTCACAAAGAAAACAAATAGATTACATTGAAAAGCATAACATATCTTTATTTTTGTTTGGACAGAAAAAATTTCTTGACTTGTTCCAAGTGAGACTTGATCTTCCATCTGGTATAGCAAAAGGTAAATTGATCTTATCTGATCTTATGGTCAACTTTACCATAAATCCGTCTGAGATACTTATGAAACCTTGTTTCAGCCTCGGTTTTGAATTTCCAACAGGTACATCACCTGCAACATCAGGAAGATTTACCATCTCTCCAAAACTTTCGCTTATGCAAGAACTTACAGAAAATATTTCTCTGAACTTTCTGATTTTAGGAAACTTCTCACCAGACAAATCAGAAAAAAGATACAACACTCTTTTCCCACACACATTTAACGAAATTCTCGGATTTATCGGCATCAGAACAGGTTTAAAATCTATTTCTCTTCAACCTGCCATTGGATTGATATATGAAAATTTCAAATATCTTGGATTTCAGTTTCAAGCTGAAGTTATCACAAGTGTGAGCGATAATTTTGAAATATCTGTAGTGTCTTTCTTGAACATTGGGGAAAGAACTATAAGGAAAGGTTATGGTGCAGGTCTATCTCTAAACTACTCTTTCTAACTAATTTATCAATGAAACATATATCTGCAATAACAGAACTCGTACATGAAAAAGAAGATCCCAGAGCAAGTGTAGGTTATTCACAAGTTATCGGTCCTTGTAATTTCAAACTATGGAAGGACTAAATGGTATTATGCTATTTTAAATCCTTCTCTAAGATTGGATATTAAACCTCGCAATCATATGTCCAAGTTTTGAGCCTAACTATAAGTAATTAAGGCCGGTGAGCTTATTATCCTCTTTACTCTTTTGAGATTATAGGGAATTGAAACATTGTGATGGTTTTGGGAATTCTACCACAAATGCTTTGATCTCACGCTACTGAGATGGCAGTTATAGCATGCAGGCCTGGACTTACTTTCTTCTCCTTCTCGAAAATGACAATAACTACAGTTTTTCTCTCCTCCGGCAATGTTTATATGCATCTGATGAATTTCTTTACCTGCACCGGAAAGTGTATGGCAGTCTAAACAAGTAGGAACAGAACCGTGATTTTTCCCGACCAAAGAATGGCATCCAAGACAAACTTTACTTATCGCTCTTACTTTCAAGGATTCATTCCCATTCCTTACATAACCTTTGAAAAAAATCTCCGAATGCTTATCTTTGGAAGTATTTAACAAAGCAAATGGATTCAAAGTCTCTTTATAAGTTTTTCCATCTAACCCTTTTGTCTCAACAGTAGAACCAAGCCATATATGGCAGCCAGAGGCGCAATCAACAGATTCAAATCCGCTTTCCGGTTTCCGATAGCTTACCCTCTTATTTTAGTTCTCAGAAGGAAATAGAAAATATGTGCGCGAAATAACGATGAATTGGATTAATCTATATAACCAAATATACAATTATTGCCAAAGGATTTGCAAGTATTATCTGGGATAGCCGAATTTATAAGCAGGGTTGGAATAATTGCATTGGATACAGAGACTAAACCAAATAGATAGCATAGAGTTAGCATATTTAAGAGCAGAAGAGATTAAAGTTTTTCTCTAAAAAATTTTGAATGCTTCATAACCAATAGTTATATTTAATAAGAAAGTTTTGGTATATGTTCTCTAGGAAAGAAAGGATATTTGCATCTATACTAAGTGGATTTTCCGTATCAATCCTAAACACAATAATTGAATATCTTTCTGATAGGTATGATCTGTATAGAATAGAAGGGGATTATAAAATTCTTTCAACCCCAGCTCTGCTTTTTATCTTGTGGGGCCTTCTTGCCTCAATATATGCTTTAGTTAGTTTCAGAGCTAAAGATTTGATCTTGCTATATATAATCGCTGGGATAATCGGAGGATGGATAATTGATCTGATTGGAATTGTAAAGGGAATACTCATCGTTGAAGAAAAAGGGACCATACTTTTTAATTTTTCTGTATGGGTAATTCTTGTTCCACTAACAGTTATTCTCTCGCGTCTTTATATGAAATTACTTTTTTCAAGATAAATTTTTTTATTTTATCATGAAAGTAAGAAAGCCTATATTCCATGTTTTGAAAAAACTTAATTAGAGGATCCGAAAAGCTATTATCACCATAATTGATGAAAGAGAAATATTTTCCAATCTATAGAGCAAGCAAGTAGGATATATTTCAAAATTAAACTAAGTTGTAAGAAAACTATTAAATTAATGAATAAGGAGGTAGTTAGATGTATGTTCTTAAAAGATAAAGATATAGAATACCTAAAAGATAGATTCAGCAAGGAGATGATAAACAAAGTAAATATAAATCTTTATACAAAAAATATAGATTGTGAGTACTGTAGAGAAGCTGAACAGCTTATGAAAGAGTTGGCTCAAACATCTGATAAGATAGAACTCAAAGTATTAAATGCGATAATTGATAGAGATAAGATTGGTAGGGAGATAGACAAAACTCCGATGATAACAGTTGGGAGTGAAAGAATAGTCTTTTCTGGAATCCCCGCGGGGTATGAGTTTGCTGTCTTAGTAGAAGACATAATAGAGGTATCAAGATCAGAACCTTTGCTTTCACCTGATTCAGTTGAGAAGATAAGAAAGATAGATAAACCTGTGGATATAAAGGTGTTCGTCACGCCTACATGTCCATACTGCCCCAGAATGGTTAAATACGCTCACTCTGCTGCTCTTATTAACCCAAATATAAAAGCAGAAATGATAGAAGCAACTGAGTTTCCAGATCTATCTAATGCTTACTCAGTTTATGGAGTTCCAAAAACCATAATAAATGATGCAATTGAAATAGAAGGAGCTGTTCCGGAAGAAAATTTTGTAGAAGAACTTTTGAGAGCTTGTAATATATCCTGAAATCTCAACTGACATAAAAAGCTAAATCAAATTCCAAAAACTACCTGAATTCTGAAATATTTAAACATTCCCATTGATGATAACGGAAAACCAATTGATAAACCCATCGCAACAGAAGCTTCTGAATCAATACAACACATCAATTTGCGAATTTTCTATCATCCCTCTATGAGATACTCGGATTTTGAAATTTAAAATCTTCTTCATTTTGAAAACTCAAATTCTATCAATTCTATTATAATATGGATATTATGAGGAAGGCAATTTATGCTGTTTTGATAATATGTATCATTAACTGTGGTGGGTGGCCGAACTATATTCCCCCTGTATCTTATAGTTACTATCCAGATGAAAAGGGTAGTGGAAACATTGGATTAAGCCTCCTTGCAGGATTATATCTCTCTGGATCAGTTAATATTGAAGATGCCATTCTACTTACGCCAAATATAAATTTTCTAGGATTCGACTTTATAAGAGTCGGGATGGGAATCGGTAAGAGTTTTTCGCTACTTAAAGAAAAGTATATCTCATTCAATATAATACCATCATTTTTCACAAATATTATAAACTTCAAGGGAATGGAGAACAAACAATCTCCACGCATAACAGGCATTGAAATTTTTCCAGACCTTCAAATTTCGTTTAACTTCCCTATATTTGAAATATTCGTAGGTCTAAAAGGCATAATGATTCCTTATGCAATTGTTAGATGGACAGATGAACAGACAGGACAATCTTGGAAAGAAAGATATTCCGATCCATTACATGTCTTCTTACCAGCTACATATGCTGGAGTGTCTATAGGTAAATATGTTTATGCAAATGGAGGTATAACATTCCTGCCCACCATACCACGTGAAGAAATAGAGAGAACGAAAATATCAGAAAACACTTTAAAGGAAAAGTTAGATATAGCCCCACTAACAATAAACATTGGATTGAGGTTTATCCTTTGATATCCAGGATTTTTGATATTTTCAGAACTTATGTTTAACCTTTTTTAGATGTGTGGAATTGTAGGTTTCACTGGAAAAGCAAATGCTCTTCACATAATAATTCCAGCACTTTACAAACTTGAATACAGAGGTTATGATTCTGCTGGAATATCTGTAATACACGATAGGAAAATCTTTGTTGCAAAGAAGAAGGGAAAAATTTCCGCTCTTACAACATACCTATCTGAGATTGGTTTTCCAAACTTTGCCAACCTTGGAATAGGACACACAAGGTGGGCAACACACGGAGAGCCATCAGACTATAACGCACACCCGCACACAGACTGCAAGGGAGAAATATCTGTTATACACAACGGTATAATTGAGAACTTCCTGCAAATAAAAAGTGAGCTTAAGGGACATAAATTCAGATCAGAAACAGATACTGAAATAATAGCTCATCTTATAGAAGATGAAGTAAAAGGTAAAAATTTAGAGGAAGCATTTCTGAGAGCGCTTGATAGACTTGAGGGATCGTATGCCATAGTTATGATAACATCGATGGAACCAGAGAAAATATTCTGCGCGAGAAAGAAATCTCCACTTGTTATAGGAATAATAGAAGGAGTTGGATATGTTGTATCATCTGACATACCATCTGTAATAACATTCACGAAGAAAATCGTGCCACTAGATGATAATGAAGTATCTATTGTTACACCTGAGGGGTTCAAAATCTTAAAAAACGGTAGAGAAATAAAAAGGCAGCCTATTGAGATAACCTGGGACGCTCAGGAGGCGGAAAAAGGTGGATACAAACACTTTATGCTTAAGGAAATCATGGAACAACCTCATGTTATAGAAGATACACTGCAAGAGTTCATATCTATTTGGGACGATATTTTTATACCAGACCATTCTAAGATTTCAATCACCGCTTGTGGAACATCATTTCACGCAGGTGCTATAGGGAAAATATGGTTTGAGATGTTAGCTAAAAAAGATTCAGACTTAGAATATGCATCTGAGTTCAGATACAAAGAAAAAGATCTAAAAGATACTCTGGTAATAGGAATAAGTCAATCTGGGGAAACAGCTGACACACTTGAAGCTATAAGAATGGCAAAAGAAAGAGGAGCAAAAATCATTGGACTTGTGAATATTCTTGGTTCATCTTTATCAAGAGAGTCTGATATAGTCATACATACAAATGCTGGACCAGAAATTGGTGTTGCTGCTACCAAGACCTTTACTGCTCAGCTTGTTGCACTATTGCTTCTTGCCATGAAAATTGGAGGGTTCAAAAAAAATGACAAAATCATAGATGAAATGAGAATTCTTCCAAAAAAAATAGAGAACATCTTGAAAGACAGCAAAATTCAAGATGTATCAGAACAGGTATCCAATTTCAAAAATGCGCTATATCTTGGAAGATGGATATCATACCCAGTTGCGGAAGAAGGAGCTCTGAAACTAAAGGAGATCTCATACATACACGCAGAAGCTTATCCATCAGGTGAAATGAAACACGGACCGATAGCTCTAATATCCCCCGAAATGCTTTCTGTTTTTGTAATGCCATATGATAGAGTATTCAAAAAAGCATTCTCTAACCTACAGGAAGTTCTTTCAAGAAAAGGGAAAGTAATCGCAATCACTACTGAGGGATATGAAAATGAACTGCCAAAAGATGTAATAAAAATTTCTGTCCCTCAAACATCTGAGATTATTTCACCTTTTGTTTCAATTATACCACTTCAGCTATTAGCTTACCACGCAGCGGTCTATCTTGGACACGATGTTGATCAACCACGTAATCTTGCAAAAAGTGTAACGGTGGAATGACATTCCTCATCTCAAGGACAGATAAAATCGGGGATGTTGTCATATCTCTTTCAGTTGCTAATTTCATCAAGAAGATAGAACCAAAGTCAAAGGTTTTTTTTCTAGTTAGAAATGGTCTTTCACCAATAGTCTCAAGAGCAAAAAATGTAGATGGATTCTTTGAGGTCATAACTAATGGACAAAGAGGAGATATCAAAATCTCCGAAATAAAAAAATTATCTGCATTTCTTCAAAGAAATAAACCAGAAGTTTGCTTTATGCTCTATCCGAAACCGATTCTTGCGCTAATTATGAAGATAAACAAAGTAAAAATCTGCGGAACATCAAGGAGGTTCTTCTCATTCCTTTTTGACTACAAATTAGATATATCACGAAGACAGAACCTATTCCACGAATCATATTACAACCTTCAGGTCCTTTCTCCATTCTTCAAGGGGGTAGAAGAAATAAACTTCCAGCTAATTGTGAAAGATTTCAGACCAGAGGTAAAAATTGAAGAAGAACTTATAAAATTTGTGAGAAATAAATTTTCCTTGCCAAATGAGTATGTAGTTTTCCATCCGTTTTCAGGAGGTTCTTCTCCCCCCATTGATTTGGATTATCTTTCAGAAGTTGCAAGATATATTGATCTTCCTGTCGTATGGGTAGGTTTAGGAAATATTTCTCCACTGAGAGATTTAAAAGCTATATCACTAATAAACAGAACTTTATTAGATGAACTTATGGCTGTTTTGAAAATGGGTAAAGTTGTTCTCTCTTCTTCATCTGGTCCAATACATATCGCTTCTGCTCTTGGGGTTCCAACAATAGGCTTTTACAAGAAAAGGGATGTTGTAAGGTGGATGCCTATTAATTCCGTGCAAGAGATATTTTATCTTGAGGAAATGCCAGATCCGAAATCTTGTGCTCAAACGGTGATACAGCTCTCAAATCTTACAAACAAAGAGTAAAAGAAAATAAAGATGCTATTTCTACAGAAAAGTGCATACCATTTGGAACTTCAAGGGATTTTCACAATGGCTCTAATTCAGTGAGATTACAAATGAAGTGTTGTAGCATTTTCTTAAGGATTATAGCATTGCTGGTGAGAATCGTTAAGTTTTAAAATTTCTAATCCAGTATATATATCTCAAAAAATTGAAAGAATTTTCCGAACTTTACGAATTAGCGACTTAATCTCAAGTTTTAAACTCTCTGAAGGAGCGTTTTTAAAATTCATATAAATACATGAGAAGGAACTTTGATCTTCTGATAGCATTTTCAGCCTTCCTTATAATTATAATAGTTATAATACCGCTACCAGCATTCATAATAGATCTCCTAATAATATTGAGCTTTGCACTAGGAATAATGATTCTTTTTGTATCTCTATACATAAGGGAACCTCTTGAGTTCTTTTCTTTTCCAACTGTCCTACTTATAGTGACCTTATACAGACTTTCACTGAATGTAGCAACAACAAGAAGAATACTGGCTCATGGGCATGAATTCCTAACAGAAGGAGGAAATGTTTCACTAATAATTGAGTTTTTCGGAAATGTTGTTATGGGGGGAAACTTTGCTATAGGTCTGATAATCTTCATAGTTCTAACAATCATAAACCTTGTTGTTATAACTCGCGGTGCTGGAAGGATAGCCGAGGTAGCAGCTAGATTCACTCTTGATTCGCTTCCCGGCAAGCAGCTATCAATAGATGCTGATCTCAATGCTGGTCTCATTACGGTAGAAGAAGCAAAAGAAAGAAGAAGCAGATTAACTCGGGAAGCAGACTTCTATGGTGCTATGGATGGATCTTCAAAATTCATAAGAGGAGAAGCGGTGGCGTCAATAATTATACTTTTTGTAAATATACTTGGAGGCATATTTGTAGGTGTAGTTCAAAAAGGCATTTCAATAACGGAAGCACTTTCTGCATACACTAAACTCACAGTTGGAGATGGCCTCGTTGCTCAGATACCTGCGCTGATAATATCAACTTCCGCTGGAGTTATAATATCTCGCTCATCTGCGCAATCTGACTTTGCAAAGGACATCACCAGACAGTTTATCTCATATCCTAAAGCCGTATTCGCATCAGGTATGGTCCTTGGTTTATTAGGGCTGCTCTTTATGAATCTAGCAACTCCACTTTTCCTCTTACTTGCAGGAGGTCTAATGTATTACTCTATCAAAAGTATGAGAAAAAAAGAAGAAGAAGGTAAATTATTAGTTCAACAACAAAAAACCCAGGCTCCCACAGAATCTCCCGAAATGGAGGAAAAACAAATAGAAGCTATATTACAACCAGATGTTCTTGGACTTGAAGTGGGATATGCACTAATTCCATATGTTGATGAAACTCAAGGTGGTGAAGTTGTAAAAAGAATAAAAGGATTGAGAAGAACTCTGGCGGATGAACTCGGGATAATATTACCTCCCGTACATATAAGGGATAACCTCTCCTTGAAACCAAATGAATATTCCATCATACTCAAAGGTGTGGAAGTAGTAAGAGGTGAAGTATTCCCAGAAAAATATCTCGTTATAGGAGTAGAAAAGCCAGATGTAGAGGGAACTCCAGCGAAGGATCCTGTATTTGGAGTTGAAACCATATGGATAGATGAAAGCAAAAAAACGGAGGCTACTGCAAAGGGCTACACTGTTGTAGATGTTCCATCAGTTATGATAACTCACTTTTCAGAGATTGTAAGAAGAAATGCTCATGAGATACTCACAAGACAAGACACGCAAAAAATTCTTGATATAGCAAAGAAAAATTATCCGAAAATCGTTGAAGATATTCTGAACTCTGTATCTTTGTCGGTCATACATAGAGTATTGCAAAATCTTCTCAAAGAAGGAATACCTATAAAAGACATAATAACGATACTTGAAGCTATTGGAGACTGGAGCGGAACAACCAAAGACCCAGATATCCTAACAGAGTACGTCAGACAATCTCTGTGGAGGCTTATAACTAAAATACACTCACAAAACGGAGAGATTCTTGGAATATCTATTGAACCCGGGACGGAAGAAAAGATACTACAGGGTATAGAGGAAACCCAAGGAGCAATAAGATTGAAGATACCACCACAGTTCGTTCAAAAACTCCTAAACTCAATAAGCGAAATAATCCCAAAGTTCACAAAGTATAAAAGCAACCCCATAATCATTTCATCCTCTCAATCAAGAAGATTTATCAAGAAGCTTATTGAAAACTACTTCCCTATGATCCCGGTTTTATCCTACCAAGAAATAGACCCAAAGATAAAAATAAGAATACTTGGAGTAGCAAAAGTTCAAGACTGAAGGATTTATTTATGATAAAAAATCATTATTATTCTCCTGGTAAGGACTGGAATTGGCTGAAAGTTTGAAGTGTTCCCCTGAATTTTTACAATAGAACAATGATGTAAGATAGAACTTGTAAAGAAGAATTTTTTATTATTTTGTTGTATTATATAAAGAATACTTTATGTTTATTTTGGTTTATGTATTTTATTTTACTTTTTACTTTCTTTTATC
Source organism: uncultured bacterium (assembly GCA_964601505.1). Lineage (GTDB taxonomy): Bacteria > Calescibacteriota > Calescibacteriia > Calescibacteriales > Calescibacteriaceae > DRWZ01. The sequence goes on from CAZRNR010000050.1 coordinate 15,111, forward strand.
TTTTATTATAGTATCT
>CAZRNR010000051.1:0-14984 GCA_964601505.1 uncultured bacterium
AATTTTTGTGAAGATTTCCATCATATTTTTTCTGCTTTTAACTATGTTTGCGACACAGCATTGTTCAATCAATATTTCAAACTTGTCTATAAGATTTTTTAATCAAATCAGATCATATCTTTTGAAAAAACCGGAAGCCTCAAACTTATATGAAAACTTTTTGAAAGTTTTCTTTGCTTCCTGTGGATTCAATTAAGATAAAATCTATTGTAGTGAATCTAAATTATCAATCTGCTTTCATTTAAATAATCTGAGCGAGCTTAGTTACAAGTGAATTTTCTAAATATACAGTGGAAAAAAGTTTAAGGAATATATGGAATTAATCATAGGGGCATATTCAAAAGATTTGCATGTATATATGGTTTTTGTAGAAAAGTGAATATGAGCTATACAGACTTGTATTATATACGGAAAAAGACTGTTTTTTTGTATAATTGCGTTAGAATGCAGTGTTTTACCATTGAAAATTAATGTATTGAATTATCTAAGGCTCAGTATAACATATATTGCTGAGATGGTTATTGCTAATAAAGCCATAGGTATGAGAGTTCCCCATCCGAATCTTATAAGTTGATCGAATCTGAATCTTGGAAGTGTCCACCTTATTACGACGAAGAATATCAGGAGAACAAAAAGCTTTATAGAAAATATTAAAAAGTAAATGATGTATTCTATTACTTCGCCGAAGAGATATTCATCTGGGAGATTTATTTTTATGAAGGGTAGGTTCCAACCACCTAGAAATAATAGTATTATCAGGCAAGATCCAAGAGTAAGATGCATATATTCTCCCATAAAGAACATAGCGAATTTCATTCCTGAGTATTCTGTATGAAATCCGCCGATGAGTTCTCCCTCTGCTTCAGGAAGGTCAAAAGGTATTCTTGCGGATTCTGCTAAAATAGATATAAAGAAGGTCAGGAAAGCTACCGGGTTAAGTATTATACCCCACCTCCATCCTTCTTGGGCTTTGACTATATCAACAAAATCAAATGTTCCGTATATGATAAGCATGGATATCATTGATATAGAGAGCGCGACTTCATATGAAATAAACTGCGAGCTTGCTCTCAGAGAACCAAGCAAAGAAAATTTGTTTTCTGAAGACCATCCGCCTAAAAGTATACCCCATACACCTAATGAAGAGAATGCTAACACAACGAGAACACTTAGCTCTGTTCTAACAGGCTGGAGTATTGGAATGATAGGTATAGCAATAAAGGATATCATTGGAACTACCGCTGTTATAAATGGACCAATATAATACAGAAATTTATTTGCTTCAGGAGGAACAAAAGCTTCCTTTAAGAAGAATTTGACAGCATCTGCAAGTGGATGTAGAATACCGTATAATCCTGCTTTTTCGGGACCTATTCTATCTTGTATGAAAGCCGATACTTTCCTTTCTGCATAAACCATGAGTGGTACAATGTTCAAAACTAATAACAGGACTACGCCTCCGCGAATGATTATACCTATTATTTCTTCCATTTTACTTTATTTTTTCTTAGTTCATTGAAATTTCTATTTTTCCAAAAATTTACATCAAGAACTATATTAAGTTCTAATGATTTTCTCAGCTCTTATATTCTCCATCTTAATTTACAAGCCTTATGATTCTTGGAATTTAACAGAATTGAAGAATGTAAGGATTTACTGGCAAGATAAGATAAACTCCATCGCAACAGTTTTTGTAAATATCGCTTCTGAAGAAATTCCTTATCTTGAGCAAATATTTGGTAGAGATATACCAGAGACATCAATTGTTCTCTTTTCAGATTATGACAATATGGAGGTAAAATTTTTCTTTTCTCCTTCAAGAATTTTCTTGGTAAATCTTGGTGGAACAAGAATTGAGAGGATTTTTTATCATATAAAAACTTTTGATGATTTTGTAAGAAAGATTTTATCCTGTGCGTTTTTGATGCGTCTTCCAAAGGTTATGAGGATTCTTCCTCCAAACTACCTGATAATTCCAGATTACATCGATGCTTTCTGTGATTATATAACTTTGAAAGATGATTTTTATAATTTCCCATTTTATGGTTCAAAGGAAGCTGGAACAATAAAGTTTATAGAAAAAGAATATGGTAGATCTACGGTTTTTGACCTTTTTCTAAATGGGAAGGTAATAAATGAGGATTTAAATGTTTATGAAAACGGTTTTTTACTTTGGAGAAAATCAAAGTTCCAATATGAAGATTTAGAACAGCGCTCTTTATTTCCATTATCTTCAAAGTATATTCATGGAATACATAAATTTGGTGGCAGAATTGTTTATTTCTCTGACGGTTATATAAAGTCTGTGGAAGGTGAGAAGATATTGCAATTAGAATTTTCGGAACAGGATTTTGGTTATATTAACGGAGATGAGAATCATATCATATTTGACGCGCAGAATTCAAAAATTTTTAAGATATATATTGTCTCTACAGATCTTAAGGTGTCAAAGGTTGATCTTGGGAACACCAGAGCTTGGTATCCAGATATTTCCTCTGATATGATAGTTTTTGTTAAAAAAAACATGGATTATGATGAACTATGTATTTTGAAAATACGCGATATAGGTATTAGAAAATACGATTGTCTTTTAAAAACAGATAAATTCTCTGAGATATTTACACCTGATATTTCTCCAGATGGTAGCAAAGTTGTTTTCACTATAAGGAGACAGAATGGATTTTTTGATTTGGCTTTATTTCAAATTGAGACAGGTGAGCTTGAGTTCATAAATCAAGATAAATTCATAGATATTTTCCCAAAATGGACTGATGATGGGAAAGGTATCATTTTCTCATCAAATAGGACTGGACCTTTTAACCTTTTTTTTTACGATTCAGATTCAAGAGAATTTTCGCGTGTAACTCAAAATAATGAGGGAGCATTTTTGGGAATTCTTCAATCTCAAAAGATTTATGCCATAGTTTATGAAAATTTTTCATTATCTCTGAAAGATTTTGATTTCAATCAATATGAGAAATTCTCTCAAAAAAGGGACTCAATATATTTAAGTTTTTATAATGATATTGAATCTGAAAAGCTGAGTTTTAGAATAGATGATTTTGGATTGCTTGTTCCTTATATTTATACATCTCTTCCGGGTTTTTTCATAGGAAGGTTCACTTTTTATTTTGTTGATGATCTTTTTAGAAACAATATATATTTGGGATTTGATTGGAAGTTACCATTTTACAGATGGAATCTAAATTCTCCAGAAAATGCACAAGCGTATCTATCAACATCAAAGTTTGGTTTTTTCATAAGGGGGCTTTTTAGGTCTCTAAATCCATATGTATTTTTGAGATTCTCTTATGAACCATTTAGTGGAATATTTGTAAGAATCATTGATAGAGGTTATGAATTTATTCCTGAAAAAACTTTTTCATCTTCTATATTTTTAATTCATCCTTTAAGGAAAGTTTTGATATTCTGGGGTTTTGAAATTTTAGATCACAAACTGTATTTTGATCTCCCTTCTTCTGATTTTTGGAATATGGTAAAAGAAGAATATATAAATTTCGGACAAGGTTTTTTCATAAATCCTACTGTTGGATTACTTTTAAGAAGCGCAAGAAAAAGTTTTCATCTTGAGAATGGAGTTGATTTCTTTACATCTTCCGAATTCATCACAAGAAAATTAGGTGTTATTTCAAAGATGAGTTTAAATCTTTTTTCACCAAGAGTGTCGTTTATTATTTTTAATCTCGGTTTAAATGGTTTTGTGTCTTCGGTGGTTCCAAGAAGGTTTTATGAACTTTTTGGTTCTAAGGAAATTCCGCCTTACATTGATCCACCATATGATCTTAGCCCGATTCGAAATTTTAGTCCTCTTTCTTTTGATTTCAAGTATCTTGGATATGATGTAGGAAACTTAAGAGGTGTAAAGGTAAGAAGAAGTAGAGTTGGTTTTGTTGGGAACATAAGAGCATATGTAAATGTATTGAGTTTTGATTTTATATCACCATTTGATATAGATTTTGTTAATTTTGTACCTTTCTTTTCTTTTGGGGGATTTGAGCGGGTGTCGGATAATTTTGATTTCATTCAATCTTATGGTGGAGAGGTGGATGTTCAGATTAATATCTTTTATTCCTTACCTCTAACTATTAAATTGGGTCTTGCAAGGGGTGAAATCACTGAGTTATATTTTGCATTGTTTTTAACTCCTGGTTCTCTGCGTGACTGAGTTTTGTAGGAAGAACTCCTTTTATTTCTAAATATTTTTCTATCATAGATTTAACTAGCGGTGCTGCATATTTTGATCCAGCTCCGGAGTGTTCAACGATTGCTACGATTACAATTTCTGGATTTTCTGCCGGAGCAAAGGCAGCAAACCATGCATGGTCCCTGAAGTTCTTCGGTATTTCTTCATCTGATATCTTATCTATAGTTTTCCCAAGCATCTTTTCTATTACATTAAGTGAAACTACTTGTGAGGTTCCAGTTTTTCCACCATATTTTATACCCTGAATTTTGCTCCTTGCTGCTGTCCCCCATTCAACTACTCCAACCATGGCATCTTTTATTATTTTCAGATATTCCGGAGATACTCCTTCTATCTTTTCTTTTGGAAATTCTATTTCGCGGTTCCCTATCTTTTTGACGACATGAGGCTTTACCAAATACCCATCATTGGCTACTGCTGATATGAATCTTGCTACCTGAATAGGTGTTAGCTTTATATACCCTTGTCCTATAGATAAAGGAATGTTTTCTCCCTGATACCATTTGTCTTTCATAACTTTTCTTTTCCATTCTGTTGATGGAACCAGTCCGCTTGTTTCTGGGAAAAGATCAATTCCTGTTTTCACACCAAGTCCAAATTTCTTTGCCCATTTATATATTTTGTCTACTCCTAGCTTCAGACCTAAATTGTAAAAGAACACATCACAAGATTTTACAATTGCTTCCTGAAATCCAACAGTCCCGTGTCCTTCTTTTTTCCAGCATCTGAACTTTTTATCTCCAAGATGGAATATACCTTTACAGTGTACCTTATCATTTATTGATACTGATTTCTCGTGTAGTCCAGCAATTGCCACAAGTATCTTAAATACAGATCCTGGGGGATATTCTGATGAAATCGCTCTGTTTATGAATGGTTTTCTGGGATCTTCTGTATATGCTTTCCAAAGATCTTCATCGACCCTTCGTGAGAAGATATTTATATCGTAGTATGGTGCTGAAACAAGTGCAAGAATTTCTCCGTTGTTTGGATTCATAGCTACTATTGCTCCTTCTTTATCTTTCATAAGTTCTTCTGCCAATATCTGCAGGGATGAAATTATAGAAAGTGTTATGGTTTCACCTCTTTTACCTTCTATATTTTCTAATTCTCTTATTTCTTTACCGAGTGCATTTATCTCAACTATCTTTTTAGATGGTTCTCCTTTCAAATACTCATCGTAGATAAATTCAACACCATAAACTCCTTTGTATTCATAGTATTTTTCGGTTTTTATGTGTCCTATCACTTGCGCAGCAAATGTTCTCAGAGGATAAAACCTCTTGCTTGTTGTCTCAAAACTTATATATGGGATATTGTATAAGGTTGGAAGAATTTCCGATAGCTCATCATAATTTATATCAGATCTTAAAACCAAAGGGTAATACTTTTTGGCTCTTTTTATCTCCATTGCTTTTTCTGGACCGAAGATATCTATTATTTCCTGTGGTATATTTCCTTTAATTTCAAGGGGAAATGTGGTAACATCTGTAGTCTTTATGTTTGTCGCAACAAGCACTCCATCTGCTGTGTATATATTACCTCTTTCAGGTGGATAAAGTTTAATCCTCGTCTTTATGGCTTTTGCTTCCTCTTGTATTTCTCTGCCTTTTTGTATCTGAAGATAGAAAAATCTTACTATCAAAAGAAATAAAGAAATTGTTGATATGGTATAAAAGATTATTATTCTTTTCTGGAAAATGTTCATATTTTCTCGTAAAATCCTATTATTGATTAAAATTATTTTTATTTTTTGTAATTCTATAAATTTCAAATGGACCTGAAGCTTATAACAGATAAATATGTCAGATCTGAGGAAGCCTTAAGGAAATTTATGGAAGAAATCTCAAAAGTAGATAAAGATATTCTAAAGATTTGTAGGGATTTGATTATTAGTAAAGAGCCTGAAAAGCTTGACCCAGATGATGTTGAAAATCCTCATTACGATTTGTATGATACAAGTTATTATGATTTAGGGAAAGAGAAATTCAGTTGTTTTGCATTTATTACTCTTGCAGGGGGATCTGCAACAAGGTTCTTTTCAGAACTTGGTTCAAAAGCATCTTTGAAATCAAAAGCGGTTTTCCCATTCACCGAAAATGTTAATTTTCTCGATCTTTTCGCGGGAGAAATATTGGCATCTTCTATAACTTCAGGATATTTGTCACCGTGGCTGATTATGGTTAGCGATAATACTGCAGATGAGATAATTGAGTATGTTAAAAATCCTCCGTTTGGTTTTCCTAAAGATTATATATTTGTTGTCAAGCAAGGAGTTCTGCCTCGTTTTGATGATCAGGGATTGCCTATTGTTCTAAAAGATGGTTCTATGATATGGACAGGGAATGGACATGGTGGTGTCTTTTTCCTTCTGAAAGAAGATGCTAAAGAAACTTTATTGAACCAAGCTTTAGATGTAAGGAATATTAAACAATATCTTAATGACATAGGAGTAGAGCATGCCGTCATTCACAACGTAGATAATGTGTTCTCAAAACCGACAGATTTTTCACGCCTGGGATTTCATATCTATAAAAACTCTCTTTTTACAATATCAGCAGTTGAAAGGAAAGATATTAATGAGAAAATAGGGCTTATAGTGTATCTTCCAAAGCAATCTAGATACCATGCTATAGAATACAGCTTTGCTGACCCAAGGATATTTAGAAGGTTGAAAAATGGTCAGCCATACTATAATGTTGGACATATCAATACAAATATCTTTTCTCTTGATATTATAGAGGATAGATATATTAGATCCATAAGACCTGTTTTGTATTCAGGAAAGATAATAGAAATATGTGGCGAGAAAATTAGCACAAATACTGTTGAATTTTTGAATCACATGATGATAAATGTACTCCCTCCGGATAGAGTTAATATACTTATTGTTAAGCGGGATGAATTTTTTCTACCAACCAAGACAATATCAAAAGAAGATTCTATTCAGAAATCACGAGAAAAATATTTTTCTCATATTTCAGAAAAGATGAAACGTCTAGGTGTTAATATACCTGATGTCTCTACTTTTGAACTTGCACCATATCTTGTCTTTGGAGATTTTGATATTTTTGATACACGCGGTTGGGAGATTCAAAATCAGACAAAATTTTATTTTGGAGCTTTCTTCTCTCAAGATAAATATTGTATATCTGAAGGATTCAAACTTATCAATGGGGCTGAACTTTTTATTAACTCTTCAAAGCCTTTTGGTAATATGGTTGTTAAGGATAGAAAAATTTTGGGATTTCAAAATCCACCAAAGGTTAAAATAGGGAAAAATGTTTGCATAAGGGCAAGAGTAAAAATTAATCTTGAGGAGGGTAGCGAACTCATCATAAGAGATGGGACTGAAATCAAAAGAGATATTTTCACAAACGTTCGGAAATTTCAGAATTTTGTTATTTGATTAGATTTTAAAATTATCCTGAAATAAGCTATAGATTTGAAATGTCAATTACAATTAAACGCATAGTGTCAAAGTTTCCATGCTTGTTTAATTTAATTTTTCTCATTCCTATTTCTGTTATTTCTTGTAGTCATCTTGAGACGCAAAGAGAGAAAGGAATAAAACACGCGCAAGAAGGGGAATGGGATATTGCTATATCTTACCTTGAGGGATATGTTAATGAGAACATAGGAAAATTTCCAGCAGCTATTTCTTTATCTGGTAATCCATCTTTGAGAGCGGATTTAAATGTTGATGAATACAAAAAACTTGGGGATGCGCTTTTCTATTTGATTTCATCATACCTGGGAAAATCTGGTTTCGATTGGTTAGAAATTGGTCAGAAAGTTTTAGAAATAAAAGATGTTGATACATCTGGAAATGAAGGAAAAAGAAAGGTTGCTGAGAAAATTCTTGAAATCTTTGGTTCCGTTGATGAAGTAGAGTTGCGAAGGCGTATCTTTTATTTATATAAAGCAGTTAGGTTATCAGAAAAGTTCCTTTATGGTCAAGAGAATATATCAAAAGTGCAGGACATTTTCCCCGAAATTTCAAATTTTCTCGAAAACAGAGATTTTTATGAAGTTGTAAGGGTTGTAAATTCTGTTGAGTATCTCTATGGTAAGACTCTGATATGGCTCTCAGTCGCGCAAAGCGTTTTTCTTAAACAGATGGAGTATTCAGTAAAAAAATTAGCTGGTGAGAGTATATCTACTTTGCCTTCATACTGTTGTCTTTTTGAAGGGTTGCAAACTGGAGCCCCCCCTGAATATCCATATATTGTTGGCCATAAAAGTTTAGAAGAAATACTGAGAGACCTGTCTAGAGGTATTGATAATGTAATCTATGGAACTATGGTATCATCAGCGGAGTTTTCAGATTTCGCACAAAGATATGGAAATGTTCAAGAAGATTTGTTGGAAGATTTAAGGGAAATAGTTAATAAATCGTGCTCGAAATGGTCAAAAAACTTTGTGGAGACTATAACTACGAATATTGGAAAATTTTTAACAAGTTTAGTTGAGAAATTTCCAGGTCTTTCTACATTCACAGTAAAGGCTGAAGCAAGTGAAGATAAAGGTATTTGGCTTTGTCCTAGTGATGATTTATTTGGTGATTTCCTTTATGATGTGATGTGCTCATACAGTGGAAAAATAGAGGATATATTTGGAAAGTATTCTGATTCTATCAAGCAAGTTATCTTACCAAGTTATAGCGAAAAGGTAACTTTTCAGGTTCTTTTTGAGATCCCAAGGCCAGGGAACATACCAGTTTATAAAGACTGTCAGGATCAGGAGAAACCACAAGAGTTGCGTGATAGAACGATAACCGTTATTCTTCATGTGAAGCAGGATATTGATAGCTCAACTCTTATAAATAATGTGTGTTCATCAAAGGAATTCAAAGAATCTTTGGGACCTGATTCTGTTGGACAATTTTTATCAGTGAGTATTAAGAGTAAAGGAATAAGTTTGCTGGAGGAGATATTTAGAGGGAGATTTGAGCCACAGATATGTAGTTTATAATATGGAAGGGTTTTAGCATTATGATAGTGATCATCTATCTTATGTTGAATTTTGGTTTATCTTGGGAATACAAAAGTTCAAGATCTTTAGCTATGGGGGGAAGTTCTGTTACTTTGAGAGATCCCCAAACATCTTTCTTTATGAATCCAGCAGCAATGAGAGGAACAAAAAGTTTTGATATTTTGTCTGTTGAGCTCCAGGTTTCTGAAGCCACACTGATTACTATTTCAAATTTGGATTTTTACTCTAAAGCCTTTTCTGGGAAAAACATAAATATTTCTGATGTGAAAAGTTTTTTGGGTGAGTTTTATGGGGCAAATTTATTTTATTTTCCTCACTTTGTGGTTTCTGTGAAAAATTCATCTTTTGGACTTGGTATCCTCACAGGTTTTGGAACAGGTTTGAAATCAGCTGTTCCGTCAAACATAATTTTTACAGATACTTTTATTTTTGCTGGAGCTCTTCCAGTTTTGGGAGGAGCCTTCTCTATACTTGAAGATTCTGTTGAGCTTGGTATTTCTATTGTTCCTTTTCAAGCTTCTACAATATCCCGCTTTGAGTTTAGAGAGAATGAAATCTTATCCTTTGATAAGATTTTCCCAGCAATTTCTAGGGGGGTAGATAACTTAAAGGATATATTAGATGGAAATTGTAAATATCCGCTTGATTGTGCTTTTTCTTTCGGAGGATTTAATGTTGGTCTGATATGGAATCCTGTATGGATAAAAAACTTCTCAATCGGCCTTGATGTGAGGGATGTTTTAGATCCAATCAGGAAGACAACTGCAGATTTTGGTTTGTCATATAGCGGTAAGATTTATAGTTCAAAATACTCTGTCTTCCTTGATTTCCAGGATTTTATATTTACTCAATCTGGTAGTTCAGATATTTTCAGTCATACATTTTTTGGAACTGAGATAAGTTTTGATTTACCGCAGATTTCAAGGTTTTTTTCTATTATGTTTGGTCTTGCTCAGCTAAATCTTTCAGCGGGATTTGAGATTAATTTAAAACTAATATCATTCACTTTTGGAACATTCGCATATGAGCTTCGTCAGTATATTGGTGGCGGGAGTGCAAGGTATTATTTCTTCAAATTAGCTATATGATTCATTATGTAAGGGATAACATATCTTTTAGCTTTTTTCCCTTTTATGATTTCTATGTGAGATAGGTTTTCCGTGAAATTTACAGGAGATAAAAGGAGCTTTGAATAGCTTCTAAAATTGTATGGGATTTCACCTACATCCCACCAGTACTGTGTCCTTGTTCCTGTGCTCAGTATCAGGAATATTTTTTGTCTTTCCTCTATAAGGAAATCTGCGGTCATGATATCAGAGATTATATGTTTTAGCGGAGAGAATTCTATAATGTTTAAATCTTCTCCAAATATATTTTTGATCACTGTTGATGAAATTCTACCACCGGTTTCAAGATACATTCGGTAGTATTTTGATATTTCCTTTATAGGGGAAGAGAGCAAAAATATTGCATCAAAGCATGTGCTTTTTATCTTAAGAAGTGCTGTTCCAGAGAATCCATGAAGAACTCCAATATTGTATGAAGATGTTCCAGATTTGCAGAATATATCAGTAACCTTTAATATTGATTCAAGCGATGTTACTTCATTTGGTATGTAGTAAGACATTGACTTTTCCTCGATGTTTTCAATAAAATCTTCCCAGATATCACTTTTAAGTCCAAAGTCTTGTATAAGTAGGAAAGAATATGCTGATTCTTTCTTATGGGATTTTATTATTGTTATAAAATTTTCTTGGATCTGATGTTTAGGATTATCTTCCTCTTTTTTTTCTTCCTCTATTTTTTTCTGTGTTTTTCCACGTTGTTCAATTTTTTCCTTCGTATCATTTTCGGTTAGGTGAGCAATTACTATAGGCAATATTTCACTTTTTGATATATTGGTTGTGTTTATATCAACATGTCCATAATCTCCTGAGAATCCTTCTCCGACACCTGCGAGAAAAAATTTTTTATCTCTAGTTCCTGCCTTTATATATGCAAGTTTTACTGTGGGAGGAGTTGCAAGGAAGTCATTCGTTCCAACAATGAAAATCGAGGGAACTTGAAGATTTTCTATTTCAAATCCAAAGTCTTCATATCCCAGCCCAACTCTAAAGAATTTTTCAAGGACTTTTGATGAGACATTTGCAGTTCCAAGAATAACATCTTTTCTGGTTTCAATATCAACTAGGTCTAAGTTCCATACAAAGTATTGAAAGGATTTTGCTATTGGACTTATATCTTCTGCGATCTGAAAAAATGGGAATGCAAACCTGTAGAATCCTGCGAAGAATGAGAAAGGGATTGAATCTATTTTCTTTAGAGCTTGAGATACTGCATCAAAGTTTTTTTGTAGTATTTTATTTATCTCAAATGGTTGCCAGATCTTGTAAGGTGAGGAAATTATCGTGAGACTCGCTAAATTTTCTTTTACGAATTCGGGTTTTTCTGTTAATGTGAGGTATATAACCATTCCTCCCATAGAGTGCCCGACCCAATGAACTTTTTCTGCTCCAGTTATCTTTTTAACTTTGTCTATTATTGCTATTACATCTTTGGAATAATCGTAAAAATTGAAATCCATTTTGCTACCACTTTTTCCAACTCCCCGTAGGTCTGGAACGAATACATCAAATCCGTTTTTAGCTATTTCTGGTGCCCAGCTTGATTTTTCATTGAAATACCAGTATTTTCCTTGCGCTCCAAGCCCGTGGCATAGTATTACCGGAAATTTTGCCTTTACTTCTCCTTGGCCTCTTATAAAGAATATATGGATTTGCCTTCCATCATCTGTTTCAGACCATATGCTTTCCCCCTTTATCTCTGAAAAGGTGTGATCTGGAGTAAAGAAGATAAAGAGAAAAAATACAAGAAGTAGCAAAATTTTTCTTTGCATCAAATTTTCTTTTTTCTTATCAATACTTCTCTTTCTATTTCTACAACAATCTCATTTTTTTGATTCTTGCCTACTATTTTGAATTTTACTATGCCTGCATCTGGTCTATCGGATTCTCTTTTTTCAATGACATGTGATTCAGCGTAGAGTGTATCTCCATGAAAAACTGGATTTTTATGAACAGCGTTGTAGTATCCTATATCAGCGATCGCGTTTTCACTTATATCTTCTGATGTAAGCCCTATAACTATTGAGGAGACTATGCCACCATATACAACTCTTTCCTTAAATATACCTTTCCCTTTTTTCATCATATCTTCATTAAAGTGAATGGAAGCTGTGTTCATTGTAAGAAGTGTGAACATAACATTATCCATTTCTGTTACAGTTCTCCCTCTGTGATGAATGATTATATCTCCTGGATTGAAGTCTTCAAAGTAATTTGACTTTCCTGTTGTGTTCCCAATAATTTTTTCAAATTCAGCTTCACTGACTTTCATTTCTTATCCTCCTTGATTTTATTTTCCTTCTTTAAGTTTTTTAAGTTTCTCGGTGAGTTCTGGTACAGCCTTAAATAGGTCTGCGACAAGCCCGACATCTGCTATTTGGAATATGGGAGCTTCTGGATCTTTATTTATCGCTACAATTACTTTTGAATCTTTCATTCCAGCAACATGCTGTATTGCTCCGGATATTCCAACAGCTATATAAAGTTGTGGTGCAACAGTTTTTCCAGTCTGACCAACTTGGTAGTCATTTGGAAGCCATCCTGCATCAACAACAGCTCTTGATGCACCTAATGCTGCCCCAAGAACATCTGCAAGTTCATCCACTATCTTTATGTTTTCTGGATCCTTTATCCCTCTACCTACTGAAACGACAACTTGTGCCTCCGTAAGTTCTGGTCTTGTGCTCTTTGTCTCCTCAACTTTTATAAATCTCTTCTTGTTAAACGAAGGTTGAATTTCTATGAATTTCACATCAGATTTTCCACCAGATTTTTCAGCTTTATCAAAAGCAGTTCCTCTTACTGTCAGTACTTTATTCTCAGTTTTGATTTTTACTGTTGCTATTATGTTTCCTGCATACATAAGTCTTTTAAATGTTTCACCATCTAAAACTTCTATTATTTCGGAAGCCATGCCTGCTCCTATTCTCGCAGCTACTCTAGGAGCAAGGTCTTTACCTACAGATGTTCCAACTGCTATAAAGTATTTTGCCCCAGACTCATTTATTACCTTTTCTATGGCTTCTTTGTAACTTTCAGCTGTGTATCCTTGAATGCCTTTGACGGCAAATACTGTTTTCGCTCCAAACTCGCAAGCTTCTTCCGCCGCTTTTTCTAAATTATCTCCAATTATAACTATATCATATTTTAGCCCAGTTTTTTCAGCCAAGTTTCTAGCACAAGTGATTGCTGAAAGAGAGCCTTTCTTGATCTGTCCGTCTTTCAGTTCTAAAAAAGTAAGTATTCCCATTTCCTTATTACCTCCTTTAAAATGGAAGTGCTTTCAGTTCCTTTAGTTTTGAAATTAGTTCATCCACATCTTTTACCTTTATTCCAGCCTTCCTTTCAGGTGGTGTCTCAAGTTTTTCGATAACTATCTTTGGATTTAAATCAACTCCAAGTTCATCAATTTTTATTGTTTTTAGTGGCTTCTGTTTTGCTTTCATTATCCCAGGTAAAGATGCATATCTGGGCTGATTAAGTCTTAAATCTGCTGTTATGATAGCAGGAAGTTCAACCTCAACAGTTTCAAGTCCTCCGTCTATTTCTCTAACAACGATAGCTTTATTGTCTTGTATGTCTAATTTTGATGCAAAAGTTGCTTGGGGCCAATTTAGATACTCTGATAAAAGCTGCCCAACCTGATTTGAATCGTCATCTATAGCCTGTTTACCCATTATAACGAGATCCGGTTTTTCTTCTTCTATAACTTTTACTATTATCCTTGCAATTGCATCCTGATCAAGGTATTTCCCACCAGTATCAACGAGGATTCCTCTGTCTGCTCCCATGGCAAGTGCTACTCTTATCTGATCTACCCATTCCGGTGTCCCAATAGATAGAACCACGACTTCTCCTCCATGCTTCTCTTTTTTTCTAAGTGCTTCTTCTACAGCTATCTCATCAAATGGATTTATTACAAACTTTATGTTTGTCATATCTACACCACTACCGTCAGATTTAAGCTTTATTTTTGAATAAGGATCATGTGTCCTTTTGACTGGAACTAATATTTTCATCCTTTTTCTACCTCCTGGATAATTTCATATTTTTCCTAAATCATTAATTCAAGAGAAAAATATCAGGAATATTTGTGATGTAGAAACATTGAGAGGGAATCTGCTTACTCGGTTAGTGAGCGATTTTTATGATGCTTTTTTATAAATTTGTATATCAATTCACTTTAGATTTGGGATGTGTAACAGGTTATGTAAGGGAGAAAGAAAATAAAGGAACTGAAAAGTTTTTATAAGTAAATTATTATCAGGGTAAATTGGGGAATAGCAATCAAATAATTTCAAAAGGTTCATTTCCTGCTGGAGAATATTTTTCAATAATTATTGATCGTATAGAAAATTGCAAATTTGCGAAATAATCAAACCACCATTTTGGTGTAAAATATAATCTATCCATTTTACTTTAGATTAATAATATGAAGAGGAAGCTACCAATAGGGATACAGAGTTTTGAGAAGGTAAGACAAGATAATTTTTACTATGTAGATAAGACATCCTTTGTAAGGAAACTTGTGGATGAGGGAGGAGGATACTATTTTCTATCAAGACCAAGAAGGTTTGGGAAGTCTTTGTTTCTGGATACACTAAAGCAAGCTTTTTTGGGGAAAAAAGAACTCTTTGAAG
>CAZRNR010000052.1:0-14829 GCA_964601505.1 uncultured bacterium
ATTGTAAATAACCCTTATATCTCTCATACCATATCTCAAAATAGAGCGTTTCGCAATGTTTGCTATCCATTCAGATGGAGCTACACACCAAAATTTAGATTTCTGATATATCTTCTTTTTTATAATCCAATTGAAATGTGACATATCTCTTCTTATCTGAGGAGGTAAGGTTATATCAGGACACTTTCCACAACCTATTTCCCATCTTTGGCACATAAGAGAGTGAGAACAGTGACCCGTCATCAACCACATATCGTGTAATGTCAGAACAGTAGGAGTTATCTTTGTAATTTCTGGCAGAAGTCTTAAATCAAAAAAACCTCTATCTTTTAACCAAAAACCATGAAGAATATGAAGGTTTAGTATATCTGGCTTCTCATTTTTCAGAAAATCAATGAGAAACTTTGTTCCGGGAAATTCGAAGTCTTCAAATCCTAACCATATTTTCATCTGCCTAAATGGATTTCCAAGAAATCTCAAGATTTCTTTTATTCGCCAACTTCCACGAAATGATGGTATATTATTGCCTATATCAATAAAGATCTTCTCCCACCAAGTTCTCATCTGATAATTTGGAAGTTCAAGAACAAAGTTCCAATTTGTATTTTTCTGCCCTACAACAAAAAAACTTTTGAATCCCATCTTAACATATTCTCTGTGAAGATAAAGAGGAACTCTAAAAGCTCCACCGTTCATATCTTCTGGAAGAACTTGAACTACATACACATAGCAAAAAATAAACATAGAATGATATAAGAAAACAATAAATAGATTAAATTTCTGGATCTAAAGGAAACTCTCTAGATTCTTATCGTTGAAGAATAAAATCAAAAAGGAAATCTACTAGATGAAGAGCTTTTTTTCTTCTTGAAAGTTGAATTATACATCCTGGAGAAGTTGATACTATGAAATCACATTCTTTCCCCTCAAGAGTTTTCTCTAACAATAGATCTGACATATCCCAGTGCTTAAACATAAGAGACCCCCCAAATCCACAACAGGGAAAATCTGTCTCTTTAAATTCCATACCCGTAGAGCTAAAAAATTCCCCAAGACTTTTTTCTCTATGACATGGCTTGTGAATTAAAAACTTCCCATTTATTCTAAAATCCAAACCCGATAGAATATCTACAAGATAGTCTGAAATTTCTTGAATATCTCCTAATGAAAAACCAATTTCCTGAGGAAATACATCCTTTAATATCCATGAACAAGTTGATCCAAAGACAAGAATTTTAAAGTCTTTATGGTTCTTATTTTTCTCCATCAATCTTTGATAGACTTTTTGAGCATGTTTCCTAAAACCTTCTATGTCTCCGGAGAGAAATATAGGAGCTCCACAGCACACAAAATTATCGTAGAGAAGCTTTACATCCGAACCGAAATATCTCAAAATCAAAACGGCTTTCTTTATAGTATTCTTGAAAAAGGTATATCCAAAACAAGTTGGGAAAATAAATAACGAATCCCTATGTGCGTGTTCAGATCTTAATTTTATATCTTTCACATCTTCCGAAGTGTATTTTGATCCTCTAATTTTCATGAAAATCCAGAACAATGTTCTGAAGATAAATTTGTTTTTTGATATAGATTTTGCAATAATTGATTCAATATTACCAAGTGATGTTTGGTTTTTTACAAGAACAAAATTCATCCACGGTTTCAACCCAACCGGACAAATTCTTTCGCATTCAACACACTTTGAACATGTGTCAAGATCATTGTAGAAATCCAAAAAATTTTTTACATCAGATAAACCAGAATAGAGTTTTTTTGATATAATGAGGCGACCACGAGGAGAAACCCTTTCGTCCCTCTTAGCTAGATAAGTAGGACAATTAGATTTACAATATCCACATTTCACACAGACTTCTGGATCAAAAAGAATGCGATTTCTAAGTATCTGATGATGCATAAAATAAGCAAGAAATAAAAAATTTATGACATAAAGGAAAAACTATATCTAATAACAGTAAATGTAAAGCTGCGAAAAACAAGTATATTGTGTAATATTTTTAGTCCTATAATTGCCAAATTTTCTGAATGCTCTCGTACGAAGTTTCCTCTGGAATTAGTCATTATATTTTATTTTTTTGATTACCAATCACATAGATTATATTTTTTAAGTGCTTTGGCAAATAAATATGTACCAAAAATCGTCAATTTCCTCTTGCATTGTAAGTAGAGGATAAAAATTTTTTGACACAGCATTTAAGCGAATTTCGTCTTTTTGCAAATCAGAAAGAGAACATCTCTTAATTTTCAGACTTACAAAGGAACAGCAGAAATACAAGATAGAAAAAAATCAAATACTCCAAGATAGCACATAGCAACAAAGCACAATTCAAATAAATTCAAAGAAAACTCAATAGAGCTTTCTCAAATTCGTGAGAAACTATATCCCATGTTTTATCCTCAGAAAAAATCCTTCCTAAATAACCGAGATATCTTCTTTCTTCAGGATTCTCAATAAGGTAAATTATTTTTTTAGCAAGGGAATCCGAATCGCCTGTTTGAAATGTCAAACAGAAATGTTTTGCCCAAGAAAAAGCAGGAATATTGCCTATGATAGAAGTTTTTGAGAAAGAAGCTGCTTCAAGTATAGATAAACCAAAACCCTCATATCTTGATGGTAGAACAGAGAAAAGACATCTTGAATAAAATCTACTTAGTGTATGTTTGTCAGATATCCAACCAAAAAATTTTACAGGAAGGTTTAATCTTTTAGAAATTGCTTCGTATTTTCTTCTATCAGGTCCATCTCCAACTACAGCAAGATATATCTTTTTATTCTCAAGAAAATTTTTGATTTTCCTCAAAGCATCAAAGAGGATATCAATGCCTTTCATATACTCTGAAATCCTACCACAGTAAAGTATGAAATTCTCCTCTTCTGATTTGTATTGGAAATTCTCCTTATCAACACCATTCCAGATAACTTTGTATTTTTTTCCTGGCACATCAAATCCAAATACTTTTACAAGATATTCCTGCACAGATATAGCCCTTTTAAAGATCTTTGGATAAAGATTTTCATTTCCCCAGAAGAAGATATTTATTGGAAAAGGAAACCTTTTGATATTATGTTTTCCTATATATATCTGAAACTGAATCACCGAATTTTTATGGAATATAGGAGCTAAAGAGAAATAAAAAGGAGAATAATCGTCAATAATTATGTCATACTCACTTGAATTTTTTCTTGTGAAAATAGGTATATTCAACGAAAAAGAAAAAAGGGATCTATAAATGTTCTTACCATCCCCAAGAAAAATCAAATTATATGGTGCTTTGACAGAATCTGATCTTGGGAAATTTCCTGTAACCACATCAACCTTCTGCCTTTGCGACAGAAAAGATGCAAATTTGTGTATGCGCAAAGCTCCACCACCGGGCAAAAATGGGCTAAACACACTTCCATAAGAGATAAACAGTACTCTCATTTTTTCCATTACTTGATACTATAGTAAATCGTGAAAACTTTTCAACAGAAGCGATGGATTTTATGCCTTATTTATTTGTCTAAATTTGGAGATTTACTACATTTTAAGAATGAATTTTTCTTTAAGAATGAATTCCTAATATCAAAATATAATGCTACAAGTTGAAAGAGTGTTATTTTATTGTAACAATTTACAGATTTTCTAAATCTGCTCCAAGGAACAAATTGTAAATTGGCAATAATTTTATTTTTAGGAATGTCTTATAGAGATTATCCTCTTACAAGACCAGCAAGTTCAACGAGCATAGCATCAGAAACAGCTATAACTCTTGCAGAAGCCTGGAAAGCCCTCTGGAAAACTATCATGTTTATAAATTCATTTGCAAGATCAACATTTGATTGCTCAAGAGATTTAGCTAAGACTTTACCTCTTCCACCTACAGTTGCTTTATCAAGTGCAGGCTGACCTGACCTTGGAGTTTCTGCAAAAAGTGTTCTACCAACTCTGAGCAATCCATCTTTATCCGGAAACTTAGCTATAGCAAGCTGTGCTAATGGACGAGAAACTCCGTTTGAATAAAACCCTATGATAGTTCCATCTTCTTCAACAGTGAATTTAAGTAAAGATCCAACAGTTTTACCATCTTGTCTGACAAAGTTTGTAGATGACGGAGAAGCAAACTGAGTGGTTCCATCAAGTCCGACTTCAACGCCTGGTTCAGGTATAGTTAGTCCAAAATTAACCTCATCAACACTTGTTCCAAAATTCAATTCTATGGTTTGTGGAGCTGTAGATTGTCCATCTTGCCATGTTATCTCAAGACGCAGAGCCCTTTCAAGAACACCGTTTATCTTCTCTGCAGAAAGCTTACCATCTGTTGTAAATTCAAGTGTTCCAATTAGAGGATTTCCAAAGGCATCTGGAGGAGGAAAGTTTATAACTCCACCTTCTACCGTTGCAAGAACTTCCCAAACATTCCTTGATGTTGGTATATTTGGATCTGCTTCTGCTACCTTTCTGAAGAAAAGATTTATAACCCTTGGGGTTCCAAGAGAATCATAAACAGTTATTGAAGTATTGAATTGATATGTTTGAGGATCATCTGGATCAAAAATAGGATACGGAGGAGAAGGTATAACGCCATTTTGAGAGCTCAAGTTCAAACCAAAATCGGCTTTACTTGTTTGTTTTGGAGGAGAATCAACCTGAGGGATTTTTATATCCGAAAGGGGACCAACTCTACGAAATTCTCCGGTTTTTTCGTCCATAACAACAGACCATCCTTGAACACGCAGACCTTCCCTACCATCTACTAGTCTGTTGACAAGGAAGCCATTTCTATCGACCTCAAATTGTCCATTCCTTGTATAATATACTCCGAATCTTGGAACATCCTTGACAACGAAGAAACCTTCTCCATCTATTGCCATATCCGTTTCAAGTCCAGTGAATTCAAGAGTTCCTTGTGTATGTAAAACTCTCACTTCACCGATTGTAACACCTCTTCCAAACTGCTCCCCAATGAAACCAGTTGGGAGTATATCTATAAACTCTGCCCGAGAAGCCTTAAAGCCAACAGTGTTTACATTTGCTATGTTATCAGATATTACCTGCAAGCCTCTTGAATGGGTTTGAACCCCTGTTCTACCAACAAAAAGAGATGGCATTGGCATAGCCTTTTACCTCCTTTAAAAATCTCTATTTCTTACATACTTCTCAATTCTGTAACTTTTTCAAATTCAAACTTACCCCCTCCGATACCGATAAAAACAGCTCCGTTGTCTAATGAAACCGAATCTACTCTTCCGGAGATTAATTTTGTTGGACTGAATTTATTACCAGCAGAATCATAAGCTTCAACCTCAAATATATATTCTCCGTCGGAAACTCTGGCTCCAGCATCATTTTTACCATCCCAGGTTACCTGATGATTCCCTTGAGAAACTCCAGAGATTCTTATTGTTCTGATAGTAACCCCACTGGGAGTTTTCACTTTTACATAAACATCCCTTGCAGGAATATCAAGGTAAAAAGAGGGATTTGTCTGGACCTGACCATCTGAAACATATATCCTATCAGAATACACAAGGGCGTTCTTTCCAATAGCTGTTGAAGCATAAAAGAAATTCATTCTTCCTATTGACTTTGAAAGCTCTTCAATCTGTTTGTTCAAGTTTATAGATTGTTCTATTTCTGTCAGAATTGAAAGTTGATTCATGAGATCCTTATAATCAACTGAAGATTCAAAATCTTGATATTTTAACTGAGTAAAAAGAAGCTTCAAGAAATCATCTTTCTTTATTCTTGAATTTGGGTTTACTGATCTGGTTTGATTAAGAGAATTCATTATATCAGATACCAAATTCTGCTCCATAGTTTCAAAACCTCCTTATGCGACGAAATTTATTCGCCCTCTTACATTTGAAAAAATTGTTCCATAGGAAAATTTTTCCTTATTTTCTTGGATTGGACTGAAAATGATGGAAGAAGGATTTGGCATATTTGCTAACATATCCCAATTATTCTTACCATCTTGATTCTGTGAATTCAGGTCAAATTTGGCAAGGAAAAAATTATTTTCTTGCATGAATCTTTTAAAATCATTGTAGCTATTTGAAAGTTCTTGTCTTAAACTTTCATCTGGAGTTGTTATAGATATATAGACTTTGTTTGAGAAATCAACTTGAACTTCAAGAGATAGTCTTATACCACCGAGATTAGTATCAACAACTGCCTTCCTTTGATGCGAATTTATTGATATCTTCAGGAAATCAGAAATTATTTCTTTTATCTTCTGAATTCTTTCACTTTGGGTATCAGCTTGAACTTTGCCAACCTCCTTTGTAGAGTTCTCTGAATGTTTTACATTTTCAAGATTGCTAAAAATATTCCTATGCTTTTCATCTGAAAAAACTTTATTCTCTTGCTTTTCATCCGAAAAAACTTTATTCTCCTGCGAAGAAATCTTATTCTCTTGTGTTGAATCATTTCTTTCAGACTTTCTGGAGTAATCTTCCTGTAAGTTGTCAGTTCTTTCAGCATTTCCATCATTCTGATACTTCAATTTCTCCAATCTATTGTTGGTTTTTTGCTCTATCTTTAGATTCCCTTCATCTAGAGTTTCTCCTTCAGATTCTATAGAATCATTGCTATGATGATTGAATTTTTCTATTCCATCATCAATTTTCTGATTCGTTTTAGATTCTGTATCATTTCCATTTTTCTGATTCACATTTTTATATTCTTTGACTTGCTGAACTTCATTCTTAATTTCTTCATTTACTTTCTTAATTTCTTCATTTACTTTCTCAATTTCTTCATTTACTTTTTCTTTAATTTGTTGAGATACTTTCTTAGCTTGCTCATTTGTTCTCCCTAGCTGATCCAGATAAGATTTCTGGTTCAGAATTTTCTGATTTTCTTGAATTTGTTCTTTTTCTACTTCATTCACCACGCCTCCAGCTTGAGAAGATTCAACTTCATTATTATTATTAATGTTTCCAAAATTTTTTGAAGAATTTAACCAAACCGCATCATTAACATCCAATATCTTTCCTTCTTTAAAATCTTCCGGTTTTAAATTTTCATCTGCTTGCTGCCCTTGTGAAACAAAAGGATAAAACAAATAAACTAACTCACCCTGAATTCGCTCACCTTGCCGATTATCTTGCTCTAATTTTTCAAGTATTTCTTTAAGCTTCTCATCAAAGTTTGGATCCTGTATATTGAACCTTGACTTAAGAATCTTTAAAATGTTTCCCCCAGAATCTCCAATTTCTTTGGATAACTCCTTAACTATTTGATCGAAAATATTTGAGAAATCCGAGGATTGTTGGAGATCAATTTGAATGTTTTGGAAAATAAAGTCTATGATTTTTTGAATTACTGAGAACATACCCATATACTATTCCTCCTATATCATTTCCTTCGCCTTTAGCCTTTTCTCGATAATTTCTTCAGGATTCAATCTTTCCGGAACAAATTTTTCTTTTTCTGGTAATAATTTTTCCTCCGGTTGTGAAATTCCTCTTCTCTGCTGCTTTTCTGGTTTCTCCTGATCTTTTTTACCTATCATAGATTCTGATATTTCTTTAGCCTTTCCTTCAGGAAGCAAAGATAAAATTTTCCCTGCTCTGCGCGGATCCATCTGGGAAAGAATATTAGCAGCACTCTCGTTATCTAAGATGGAGATTATCCTGGCTGCATCCTCTGGAGGAGAATTCATAACTATGTTTCCCATACGAGATATCCTTTCTTGTTTGGCCTTCTCTAAAGCTTGCTTCTCTTTCTCCCTTTCAACCTTGTTCTCCTGTATTAATCTCATAAGTTTCTCTATCTGCTTCTCATATGCCTCGACAACTGAACTCAAAGATTTTTCAAAGGAATTCTTTATCTCTTTTATCTCATCAGCTTTCCTTGCTTCAATAGCCTTAATATTACTCTCATACTTACTAGAAATCTCAGATATCTTATTTTCATAAAACAGTCTAATATCTTCCATCTTCTTTTCAGCATCAGCCTTTTGTGTATCCAACAATCTTTTGAGATCCGCTATTTCTTTTTCGTATTTCTTCTTCAAATCGTCAATGGTGGCTTTAAGTTCTGATACGACTTTCTCATTATTTCTATATATGTTCGTTATCTTCTCTTCATAAGATTTTATTATACTGTTTTTCTCTTTATTGTATTTATTTATTAGCTCTTTCTTCTCTTTATCAAATTCCTTAGTAATATTTTCCTTCTCCCTATCGAAGTTTCTTTTTATATCAGTAATCCTCTTTTCATATTCTCTAGAAATTTTGTTAAGATTTTCATTATAATCTTTAAGAATCTTCAAAACAGTATTATCCTTATCGTTCCGAATATCACTAATTTTCTTCTCATACTCGTTTATGATTCCCCTAATTTCATTTTCCTTTTCATTCTGAAACTTCTGTGAGAGCTCTGTTATCTTGTTCTCGTAAGATGTTCTTAGAGATATTTCAAGATTCTTGATTTTATCTTCATAATCTGAAATGATCTTTGCTTTTTCTTTTTCCAGAGAGCTTATTTTATTTGTACATCCTGTTTTCAATTCTTCAATATTCTTTTTAAGTTTCATAATAGAAGCCAAATCTGCTGCTATTTTTTCTTCAAGATTAGAAAGCCGGATCTCCTTTTCTGCCAATTTCTTTTCTCGTTCCTTGACTTCTTCTAACCTCTGTGAGAGCTTCTTAGCTATCTGCTCTATCTCCTTTGGAGTGAAAATGACTACACAATTTTCTGCTGTTCCTTGTTTCTTGATTTGTTGCGCATCAGCTAAAAATATAAAAACGGAAAAACTTAAGAGAAAAACAAAAATTTTCTGCAGATTATGTGCTAAAAACCTTCCAAAAAGACCAAATATCTTTAATATTTTATTACCTCTCATAAAATTAATCAAACAATAAATTATTCTTCTCCTTCCTTCTTATAACGAGTTATAACAAATTCATCGGAAAATTTTTCCTGGTTTTTCATCTCCTCAATGCTTTCCTCAAACTTCCTCTTTTCAGATAATTTTGCTGCGATATCCTTTTCTTTTTTTGCTTCAATATACTCTTTCCTCCTCTCTTCTTCGGCAACCATAAGATTCTTTAGTTCCTCCTCTTTCTGTCTCTTTTCCTCTCTCAAACCTTCTATATATTGCAAAAACTGTGCCAAAATCCAGGCGGAAACTCCTTCCTCCTTCTCTTTTACCTCAGAAGATATAGATTTTTTTTCTCTCTCAAGTTCAGCTATTTCACCTTCTTTCTTAATCCTTTCAGATACAGCATCTGCTAGTTGCTTTTTTTTCTGCTTCTCTTCAATTTCCCTTATATGCAACAGAAGCTTGTATATCTTTTTCATTCAAAACTTCAATACACAAATATTTTAGTAATTCACAAAAAAATGTTCTCGTTTTTATAGAAGCAATAAATTCATCAAGATAATGTATAGCTAAATTTTTATGCTTATAAAATAATTCCATTGCCTTATCTAAATCTAAAAAATCAACTATATTCGGGCTCCCCTTAGTTCTGTCTTCTTCAACATCTTTTACATCGTCAAGGATCTGAAAAGCAAATCCGAAATGATGTCCGAAAAGCTCAAGACTTTTCCATATTTTCTTTATTCTTTCCGTACTTTTAGATTTTTTCCCCTCCCTAGACGAACTTAAATACAATACGGGCAAAATAGATGATATTTTGAACAAGGAAGATGTCTTAAGCTGTTGAATCTTCTGGATATTATCTTCAGATCTTTCAATCTTTCCTTCTAACCATAAGACATCTAATATTTGCCCTTCTATAACCTGCTGAAGATAATTCGCAAAGTAGAATGGTTCCATTTTAAGATAAGAAAAAGACATTGCGAATAAAATATCACCTATCAGGAGTGCTAAATTCTCACCAAATTCAGAAAATAAAGGCACATTTCCCCTACGCTCGGAAGGTTTATCTATAATATCATCATGCACAAGTGTAAAAGCATGTGAAAACTCCACACAACAAGCTAACCTTATAGCATCTTTTTTAGAAATTCCTAAAATCCTTGATATAACATATGTCATTATTGCTCTGATCCTTCTACCACCAACAGCAACAGCCCTTTCAATAGCGCGCTTTGTAGTATCAGAAAAATCCAACTTTCTTATCTCCTGAGTAAGTATGTTATCTATCTCTACCCTCAGATTATTCAGGACGTCTCTAAAATCTCTTTGTTTCATTTTTCTAATCTTTATTCATTTAGGTTTTATCTTGAAAAAAACAGTAACTACATCCTTGTCAAACTTTAAACCTTCTTCTTTTCTCAATGGTATCCTTATTGAAAAGTCTTGTTTCCTACCCTGAATATCCACCAGCTCTGTATATACTATATCTTTATCTCTTAACTTACTTTCTGGTCCAGAAGCAATAATATATGGTGGATCAACTGAAAAAGAATAAGAATAATCTGATTGAATATCTCCAACTATGTCAGGTAAAACACGCAAAAGCTTGGAATACAATCTCTGCAACTCTATACTTATAATCTTTTGAGAAACTGATTCAACATTGCAAAAAGGAATATCTTTAACAATATCCCAAACATCTAAATTCACAAAAAAAACATAGTTTCTAACCTCCTGAGACGGTATGCTGTAATCAATATCTATAACATCTTGATCCTTAAGTATGCCTTTAAGTATATGAGAACATTTGTAAGTAGCAGAAAATGATATATCTTTACTTGCCAGAATAAATCCCTCGGGTATATTGACAAGTTTCAGTCTATAGTTCAGTCTATAATCAAACCTTATAGCAAAAACAGAGTAAATGACAGAAAAGACAGAAAAAAGAAGAGCTATAAGATTTGCGAATACCTTTCGTTTTCTCATTTCAAATAGGTTTATGTTTTCAAAAATATTTTAGTTTTTGGCTTATATTTTTATTTGTTATAATATAATAACAGAAGATGGAAACGAACTTGAAAACAAGAAAAGAGGAAGTCTTAGTAAGCTTAGAGAATGTAACAAAATATTATGGGGATAGATTAGCAGTAGATAACATAAGCTTTGACGTAGGTAAAGGTGAAATATTAGGATTTCTTGGGCCAAACGGTGCAGGTAAAACAACAACTATGAGAATGATAACGGGATATATGCCACCAACTAGTGGGAAAATTACGATCATAGGAATAAATATGCAAGAAAACCCTGTTGAGGCGAAAAAGCATATAGGATATCTCCCAGAGAATCCACCTGTATATGGAGAAATGACGGTGATATCTTATCTCAAGTTCGTTGCAAGACTCAAAAGAGTAAATCGCAAAAAAATAAATGAGAGGATTGAATTTGTTCTCCAAAAATGTGGCCTTGAAAATGTAAAAAATAGAATAATCGGAAATCTATCAAGAGGTTATAGACAGAGAGTAGGAATAGCTCAAGCCATAGTGCATGACCCAGAAATAATAATATTTGATGAACCAACAGTAGGACTTGATCCCCAGCAAGTCGTTGAAATAAGGAATTTAATAAAGGAAATATCAAATCAGAAAACTGTTATTCTCTCCACTCATATATTGAGCGAGGTTACAAAAATATGCGATAGAGTTATCATAATATCTCAAGGAAAACTTGTCTTTGGGAAATATCTGGACGAGATAGGAGACGAAACAACAGAAGAGAAAAAGATAAGATTAGTAATTGATGATAGGGAGGAAATAAAGAAAGCTGCTGATATGATCTCACAAATTCCCAGTGTAATAAAAGTGACGGTAAGTGATTCTAATCTACTTGTCATCTCTAAAGATGATATCAGGAAAAAATTAGTTCAAAAACTTTCAGAATCAAATATATTACCTACTGAGATATATAAAGAAAGACCATCTCTTGAGGAAATATATCTGAAAGTCGTAACTGGCTGATGATTATTGTTGTCTCTTTAGAAAGACAAAAACTCTACCTTATAGATGGGGATAAAATAATAAGAGAATATCAGGTCTCAACATCAAAATATGGTGCAGGAAACGAGGAGGGATCCTTTAAAACTCCGAAAGGAATACATAGAATATATAAAAAAATAGGTGAAAATTTCCCTGAAGATACAATATTTGTTGGGAGAGAGCCTGTTTCAGTAGAACAAGCAAAAAATATAGAAGACAAAATAATGTCAAGAATAATATGGCTTGAAGGTTGTGAGGAAGGAATAAACAAAGGTAAGAATCAAGAAGGTAAAATCGTGGATACTAAAGAAAGATATATATACATACACGGAACACCAGATGACATAAATGAACCAAGATCAAAAGGATGTATTAGAATGTCTAAAAAAGACATAATTGAGTTGTTTGATATGGTAAAAGAAGGAGAACTCGTTATAATACTATAGAGAACAGAATCTAATTGAACAATATAAGAATTTATTCTTTCTGTGAAAAAATCTGTAATGAACTTGTCCATTGATTCATTATTTACGAGAACATACACCAAAACCAAACTGATAACTTATAATTCCGAAAACTGAAGACTAACCTAATTTCAGGGAGGTAAGACATATGTACAGGATAGAAAAAGATACATTGGGAGAGGTAAAAGTTCCAGAGGAAAGTTATTGGGGGGCTCAAACACAAAGAGCTGTTGATAATTTTCCTATAAGCGGTTGGAAGATACCAGAGGAGATGATAAAAGCCATAGCTGTGATAAAATTCGCTTCGGCAAAAGCTAATTATGAACTCAAACTTATAGATGAAAAGACTAAAGATGCAATATGCCAAGCTGCAAGAGAAATATATGAAGGGAAAATGAAAGATGATTTTCCAATAGATATATTTCAAACAGGATCTGGAACATCAACTAATATGAATGTAAATGAAGTTATAGCTAACAGAGCAAACGAAATACTGGGAGTAGGGAAAGGGAAAAAATCTCCTGTTCATCCAAACGACCATGTGAATAAGTGTCAATCATCAAATGATGTTATTCCCTCTTCAATAAATATCGCTTCAGTTATGCTGTTGAAAAACAAACTCATCCCAGCAATGAAGGAGCTTGCAGATTTAATTAAGAAGAAAGAAGACGAGTTCAAAGATCTGATTAAAATCGGGAGAACACATCTTATGGATGCAACTCCTGTGACGCTTGGACAAGAGTTTTCTGGATACAGAGAACAAGTATTACATTGCCTGGAGATAATACAAAACTATATACCAAGACTCTCTGAAATAGCACTTGGTGGAACCGCGGTTGGAACAGGAATAAATGCTCATCCGGAATTTCCAAAACTTGCCATAAAATACATATCTGAATTTCTTGGACATGAGTTTAAGGAGACAAGAAACCATTTCTTCTCTCAAGCTACGCAAGATCAGATGGTTGCACTATCAGGTATTATAAGAACATACGCAGTGGCGCTCTTCAAAATATCTAACGATATAAGATGGCTTTCATCTGGTCCAAGATGTGGTATTGGAGAAATAGAACTCCCCTCTCTACAACCTGGTTCATCTATAATGCCAGGAAAAATAAACCCTGTCATTCCTGAATCGACAATGATGGTATGCTCTCATGTGATTGGTTCAGATATATCAATAGTTATCGGAGGAATGAATGGAAACTTTGAACTTAACACATTCTTACCCATTATAGGTTATCACATCATAAACTCAATAAGGATACTTGCTTCAGCAACTGAAAACCTCGCTCGCAAGTGCATAGATGGGCTAAAACCAAACACAAAAAGGATGAATGAACTTTTAGAATGGTCTATGGCTCTTGTAACTCCACTCGCGTTAAAGATAGGTTATGACAAAGCGGCAGAAATAGCCAAAAAATCCGTTCTAGAAGGTAAGACTGTAAAGCAGGTCGTAAAGGAATTAAAACTTCTCCAAGATGATGAAATAGAAAAAGTCCTTGATCCAAAATCTATGATTCAACCCAATGCTGATATTATCGGAAGCGGAGGAGGATAGACAAAAAATTTTTATCAATTATAAAATATCTGGATATACAATTTAGAATTCTACTAATGCGAAGACTTTTTTGCGTTGGTGTTGGACCAGGAGATCCTAAACTTCTAACAATAAAGGGTAAAGAAATTATTGAATCATCAGAGGTCATATTCTCACCAATAAAATCCGCTCAATCCGAAAGCTTTGCACTTGAAATAATAAAAAAAATTATAAACCTTGAAGGAAAAGAAATATGTCCGCTACTCTTCCCAATGACGACAAAAGAAGAAAAACTTAAACCTTACTGGGAAAAAGCATATGAAAAAATAAGGGAAAAGATTTTTGAAGGAAAAAAATGTGTCTTTATCGTAGAAGGAGATCCTCTAATCTACTCCACATTTAACAATGTTCTTGAAATAATAAAGAAAAAACAAGATTTTGAGGTTGAGATAATTCCCGGAATATCCTCATTCCAAGCAATGTCAGCATCTTTAAAGATTCCAATTATAGATGGAGATGATGTTCTGGTTATAACGTCAGCCTCATATAAAGAAAGCTCAGGATGTAGAACCGCGGAACTAAGAGATGACTTTCAAAGAATTCTTGATGTTTCTGACACAGTATTCGTAATGAAAGCAGGAAGAGTCATATCACAAATACTCCAAAATAAAAATGGTTTCTCCGCATTTTTTGGAGAACTCTGTGGAACCGAATCAGAATTCATATCTGAACTTAAACCAGAACTCCAAAATAGAAAAAATCACTACTTCTCAACAATTCTAATGAAAAAACAAAGGTAAGTTAAGAAATTTTCTTGTCATTATTAGAGAACTTGTAATACTTCCTATAATACTTCGTATACTTCCGCTGATTGCCTATGTATTGAAAAGAATCACTATACTCCTCTGAAATTTTATTCACAACACATTTTATATCTTTTATCCCAATCTCCCTCAAA
>CAZRNR010000053.1:0-14717 GCA_964601505.1 uncultured bacterium
ATATTTAGCTTGATTTTCCCCAGTGTCATACCTTCACATAATTATTGGAATTGCTTTGTTGAATTCATCAAATCATGCTTTAGGATAGTGAGTTAGGATATGAAAAGTAAAATACGTAAATCAGTATTTTGACCATGATTGCAACAGAGCATATTGGAATAATAAATCGATTATTTTGAGTGTGTTCTACAGGTTGATTTATATAACAGATCTTGATCTATCATTTTTTAGTATAAATCAATTTTGCTTATTTTGGTATTGACTGTGACTTTTGTAGAAAATAATCTGTAAAATTAGAAATGTGTTTTCAAGGATAAATTTTTAAGAATTGTTGCAATGAGGAGATTTAAAATTGGTGTTGTTGGAGCTGGATATGTTGGTCTTACAACTGCAGTTTGTTTTTCAGAGCTTAAGCATAATGTTATATGCTATGATAAGGATAAATCTAAAATAGAAAAGCTTAAAAATGGTATTGTCCCTATATATGAGCCTGGGCTGGAGGAGCTTCTAAAAAAAAATCACCAAAAATACCTTTCTTTTACAGATCAGCCTTCAGAAATATATTCGGATTCAGATATAATATTTATATGTGTAGGAACTCCGGAGATGCCAGATGGTGCACCTGATCTATCTTATGTTGAAGCGTGTTCGATAGATCTAATCCCTTATCTCAACAGATACAAGCTCATAGTAGAAAAGAGCACTGTTCCTGTGAGAACTGCAGAATGGATAGAGAGAACTATAAGACTATATAGACCAGACGCAGATTTTGATGTTGCTTCGAATCCAGAATTTTTGAAAGAAGGAAGTGGGATCAATGATTTTTTCCATCCGGATAGGATAGTTATAGGAGTTTCTTCTGAAAGAGCAAAAAATATTCTCCTTGAAATATATAATGAAAAAGAATTCCCATATCCAAAGATAGTAACAGATGTTAAAACAGCTGAATTGATAAAGCATGCCTCAAATTCTTTCCTAGCTTTGAAAATATCATATATAAACATGGTTGCAAACTTCTGTGAGAAGGTCGGAGTAGATGTTGATGTAGTTGCTGAAGGTATGGGATTTGATAAAAGGATCGGAAAAGATTTCCTAAAAGCAGGTATCGGATGGGGAGGAAGTTGTTTCCCAAAAGATGTTAAAGCTTTCATAAAAATGGCCGAGGAAAACCACGTGGATTTTTCTCTTCTGAAAGAAGCATATAAGGTCAATGAATACAGAATAGATTTTTTCATTGATAAGGTGAAAAAGACCTTATGGGTTATCAAGGGGAAAAAACTCGCAGTTTGGGGATTGTCTTTCAAACCAAATACGGATGATGTAAGAGAATCGCCTGCTATGAAAATCGTCCCCAAACTCGTTGATGCAGGAGCTTTTCTAAAACTTTTTGATCCAAAAGCCATTGAGAATGCAAAAAAGATCATCCCTCCGTCAGAGAATGTGTGCTATGTTGAATCTATAGAGGATTCAGTTGATGGGGTTCATGCTATACTTCTGCTTACAGATTGGAAAGACTTTAAAGAAGTAGATATGCTAAAAATCAAAAAACGCATGATAACTCCAATAATCATAGATGGTAGAAACATGCTTGATCCGAGAAAAATTAGAGAACTAGGCTTTCTATACGTTCCTATTGGGAAAAATTGACTTTCATTCTGTTTTTTGTTTCAAAATTTGATCTTTATCGGATTTTTTCTAAAGGATTCGGATAGATAAGACGGTCTTTGAAAGTTTTCCGATCTAATGCTTTTATCGTTATTGAATCGCTCAAATCTATATTTGATTGTTATGAGAAATTGTTATATAAAAGTATAAGATTCCATCAGAAAATTCTTCAAAATGGATTGTTTTAATGGAAAAGCCTTTGCAGGATAGTTCTTCTGACCTAAACAAAAAGATTTCTAGACTTGTGAGGTGGAGATAAGACTACTTCATTAAAATTTTATTTTTTAACAAAGATACTTTTCTTGCTCCAAAGTTTCTAGTAGAACGGATAAATCTATTTCTTTCATTTTCCTAATGCTTTTGATATTATTTTGATTTCTCTTTGCTTTATTCAGATTAAAAGATTTTTTATGATTCTTATAAGTAAATAAAGTAAACTGCAAGAAAAGGGGATTCATTTTATTATAATTCCATGTTTTCACTCGGATATTATTTTAACCTTTATACCATCATATAGCTTGTCTGTATATGGAGAAATGATCTGAGTTATTTTATCGGGGATTTCAATTGATATATAGTCTGAAAGAGTATCTAAAATTTTTATCTTTATCTTTCTGGCTACACCATCTGATACTGAAAATACATATTCTCCATCTTTTGATATCGAAACTGCTTCATATGGAACTAAAATTGCTGCTTTTTTTTCGATTTCAGCCTTTGCAACTCCATATAGGTTCGATCTGACAGATTCATTCAATAGAATTTTTACTTCAAAACTTCTTCTGTCAGAGGAAGGGACTACAGAGTCTAATTCTCCCTCGATGATCTTTCCGATAGATGGGAAATCAACGGACATTTTCATACCTTTTTTTAGAAATATTGCATCTTGCTCAGAGACTTTTCCTAAAAAGTATGTTTTTCTGCTTTGAATTACAAATATCGGAGTCTGTGGAAACACGAAAGATCCGACATCAACGAATTTATTTGTTATAAGGCCATCAAATGGTGCTCTGATTTTCGTTTCGTTCAAATCTATTTTAGCTTTTTCAAGAAGTTCTGAAGATGATTTATACCTCGCTTCAGCAGATTCAAAGTTTGATTTTGCTGAATCAAATTCTGCTTGAGATATGGAATTATTTTTTATAAGGTTTTGGGCTCTTTGATAGTTTGCTTTTGCTAGCTCAAGTTGAGACTTCGCACTCTCTAAATCAGCTTTTATTCTGTTGTATGTATTTTGGTAGTCTGTATCATCTATTTCCGCTATTATTTGACCAGCTTTTACATTTGAACCAACATTAACGTATATTTTCTTTATTCTTCCCTGAACCTTAGGTTGTATATTTACTTCCTGGTCTGGCACAGTTATTCCAGAGATAGAGATTCTTATTTTTTTTCCAGCTTCTTCGTTAGATATATTTATCACACGTACTCCAACTGTATCTATTTTACCTTGGAAGAGGTCTTTTCTCTCATTTTTCTTTTTAGAGCAGTTTATACTTATTGATGAGATGAGAAAGGTTATTGTTAAAGTAGAGATTACATTTTTTACGTTTATCATTATTATTGGAAGGGCCGATGGCGGGAGTTGAACCCGCGACCTGCACATTACGAGTGTGCCGCTCTGCCAGCTGAGCTACATCGGCTTAAGGCCTGTATAATAAATATATCAAGTTAGTCAAAAATTTTTGAACTACAGAATTTTTGTTAAGGACCTAAATTTTTATTCACAGCTTTGATTAATTTTACTATCTTCTTACGAGATTTAACTCCAGGTCTTATTTCAACACCAGAGGAAACATCTATTCCAAAAGGCTTTATTCTCTCTATATAAAAAATAACATTTTCTGGATTTATACCGCCAGAGAGAAAGAATTCCTTACCAAATATTTTCCCATTATATAAAATTGAAATGAGACTATGTTCGTCAAATTTCCCCGGTTGAGATTTGAGTTTAGATGAAGAATCAACGAGAAAAAAATCAACAAGGTCCGCAATTTTTTCGCATAGCTTTAAAGATTCAGGTAGATCAGGAAATATTGTTTTTATGATTCCAAAATTTTTTTCTTTTGCCGCAAGTATAACCTCTTTCTTCTCAAATCCATGAAACTGAATGAAATCGAAAGAACTAAAAAGCTCAAAATTTATCTCCTCTTGATTCATAAACACTGCAACCTTTTTAGCCTTCGTTCGGAGATCCGAAAATATTTTTGGGTTTTTTACAAATCTTGGACTTTCTTTGACGAAAATAAATCCAATAAAATCAGCTCCAACCGTGTCGCAAAATAGAACATCTTGCTTTCTCTTTAGCCCACATATCTTCACTAACATTTCTTAAAGTAAAGATAACACTTTGTTTATATCTTTCTCAGATAAAACCTCTGTTGTGCAGAATATATATGCCTCCTTTCTCAGTCCCAATAGACTTTCAAATTCAATTGGGTCTAAGAACTTTGGAATTATTCTCTCAAGTCTTACTGGTGGAATATATCCATTTTTAATAAATTCATCTTCATTGACATCAACATAAGCTGGAAATTCTTTGAAATATTCTGCCTGAAATGCAGGTTTTATTTTTTCTCTTAAAAGCTTAGAATTCTCTTCCGATCTTTTTGAGATTTTCCTCAAGCCTTCTGAACCATAATATTTGATGAAAGCTGCAGCTCTTATTGCCAGTAGTGTTGTGGATGTACATATGTTAGATGTAGCCTTTTCTCTTCTTATATGTTGTTCTCTTGTCTGAAGTATCATTGCATAACAAGTTTTCCCTTCAGCATCTTGAGTTTTCCCTATTATTCTACCTGGCATGTTTCTTATAAAATCAATCTTTGATAGGAATATTCCGAGTTTTGAACCTCCAAAATATGGATAGTTCCCAAGAGCTTGTCCTTCTGAGACAACAATATCTGCACCAAATTCTCCAGGTGGTGGAAGCACCGAGAGGTCTATAGGATCAGGATTAACAACAATGAGAAAATCGCAACTATTTCTTGCTTCCTCAATATCTTCAATAACTCCGAGAAAGTTTGGATACTGAATTACCAGAACATCAATTTTCTTTCCATTTATTCTTGTCTTGCCATTTTTAAGTGGTATTAGTTCTATGTTTATTCCAGAAACTTTTGTGTAGGAATTCAAGACTTCAAGCCATATAGGATTTACACCGGCTGATACATAAATTTTATTCTTTTTGGTTATTCTTGAGGCCATAAGAACAGCTTCAGATAAAGCCGATGCTACACCATACATTCCAGCGTTTGATACATCCATTTCAAATAGTTCTGTCATGAATGTTTGAAAATCATAGAGGAGTTTCATAACTCCCTGACTCATTTCTGCCTGGTAAGGTGTATAAGAAGTTAGAAATCCAGGAAGTGAAGATACGAAATCACAGACTGCAGGAACATAGTGAAAATACACACCGCATCCAGCTAAGGAAAGAGGTATAAATCTGTTTTTCTTTGAGATTTCAAGCGCTTTGAAGAATAACTCCATTTCATCCATACCTTTACCTATACCTATTGATTTGGCTTTTAGGTCTTCTGGAATATCTGAGAAGAGATCATCTATTGAACCTACTCCTATGTATTCTAACATTTCCTTTATTTCTTGTTCAGAGTGTGGTATGAAGTTCATTTTTATCTTCTGTAATTTATTTTATTTTTATTTCTGGTAGGTATATTTCAAAATATGATAGGTAAAAAGGCATTAATAACTGGAGGAAGTTTTGGAATTGGTGAGGCACTTGCCAAAAAATTCGCCCAGAATGGTATAGATACTATTCTCGTTGCCAGAACCGAGGAAAAATTAGCTGAGGTTAAAAGAGAAATAGAAAAATTAGGAAAGGCAAAATGCTATATTTGCAAATCGGATCTTATAAATGATAGTGTAAACAAACTATACCGTGATATAATTTCAGAGCATAATAATATCGATATTCTTGTGAATAATGCAGGTTTTGGAACAATTGGTCCTTTTTATGAACTCGAAACAAAAAGAGAGATAGATATGATAGAGTTGAATGTGAGAGTTCCTGTTGAGCTCACATCATATTTTCTGAAAGACTGGATATCTAAAGGTGTCAAGGGAACCATTGTGAATATTTCTTCTCTTGCTGCATTTTTTCCTATACCATATTTTGCGACATATTCTGCAACGAAGTCTTTCTTACTTAGCTTTTCTGAAGCTATAAGAAGAGAAGTTGAAGACCTTGGAATAAATGTTATAACCATATGTCCCGGAGGCATAAAAACTGAGTTCCAGAAGCGGGCAGGAGTTCCAGATACTGTATATAGGATGCAAAACTATATGGATGTAAATACAGCTGTAGAACTTATATGGACTGCAATAGTTAAAGGGAAATCTCCCTATATCCCAGGTTTTAGGAATAGACTATATGGAATGTTTATTAGTTTGATACCCAAGAGTTTAGCGGCAAAATCTGCAAAGATATTTATGAAAAGATATTTCAAAAAATGAGAAGTCCTTGTCATATTAAAAACTGAAAAAATTTTAGGATCATATTAAGATAAGATTAAACAATAATCTGTTGTTTTATATTCTCATTCAAAAAACTATTGGTAAATTTGTGTATCTTTAAGAAAAAGATATTCAATTTCGTTTAAGTTTTTAGGCGCTTTTCCCGTCCATTTGATTGAATAAAGATTGAACAAAAATGAGCCTTATGTGCTTAAAATAGTTCTTTTTAATAAATAGAGTTTTATAGTTTTTGAGCCATAATTTTTTACACTGCGAAAACAGATTTATCCTTCTTCCTACTGTGTTCAACATAGTGGCATATCTTGAGAACATAGCAGCTTCTTCTTCTCATTTTAGAATTTTTTTAGATCTATCAGATTTCTTGAGTTTTTTCATAACTATGACAGCATAAAGCATTATAATTAATTTGATTGATTGCATGGTTATGGATCACAATAATATGATAGATTACCAAAACATAATTCAGATTTTTGAGGATACAGCTTTAAAGTTTAAAGATAAAGTTGCCCTGAGATACAAAGAGGCTGGTATATGGAAAGAGATAAGTTGGGGTAAGTACTATGAGCTTGCACGAAAGGTTGCCTTGGGATTGAGAAAAATTGGGGTGAAAAGAGGTGACAGAGTTTCAATTATAGGTCAGAATAGATATGAATGGGTTGTTTCAGACTTAGGTATAGTCCTTTCTGGGGGAATATCTGTCGGCCTTTATCCGACGCTTGCTCCTGAACAGATTGAGTATGCTATGAATCACTCTGAATCAAACATAATATTTATAGAGGGTGAAGAACAGCTTGATAAACTTATTGAGATATGGCATAAAGTCAAAATAAAGAAAGTAATAATTTGGGATAAAAAGGGTATATGGGGATATAAAAATGAAGCAGCGATATTTTTTGATGATTTTTTAAAGCTTGCGGACGAATACCTGAAGACAACAGATTATAGAGAACTAGAAATGATAAAAGATGAAACAAAACCCGATGATGTTGCGTTTATAATTTATACATCCGGAACAACAGGTCCTCCAAAAGGTGCAATGATTACTCACGGTAACATAATCTTTATGACAAAGTCTTTAAGTTCTGCAAATGAAGCAAAACCAAGCGATGAGGTTATATCTTACCTACCACTTAACCATATTGCTGAAAGACTTCTTTCTGTTTATTTACCGATAAGAGTTGGATATACTGTGAATTTTGTTGAAAGTTTTGAGACTCTTCTTGAGAATTTGAAGGAGGTTCGTCCGACTGTTTTTTTCTCTGTACCTCGTGTTTGGGAAAAAATTGCATCGCAGATATCAGTTCTTATGGATGATTCAACTAAATTCAAAAAGATTGCCTGGAATTTGGCAAAAAAG
Source organism: uncultured bacterium (assembly GCA_964601505.1). Lineage (GTDB taxonomy): Bacteria > Calescibacteriota > Calescibacteriia > Calescibacteriales > Calescibacteriaceae > DRWZ01. The sequence continues at coordinate 7,520 of CAZRNR010000053.1, forward strand.
GTAGGCGAGAGGTATGTCAAAGAGATCCAGGTAATAAAAGAAAAAAACTTTGAAATTTTAAGAAATTTGAAAAACGGAGAAGAGAGAAGAAAGTTTGTTAAGTCAAAGGTTTCTTTCTGGAATAAATTCTCCTATTTTCTTGCTTATAGCTTAATTTTGAGGAATGTCAAAAGAATTTTGGGGTTTTCTCGTATTCGTTATGCTCTTTGTGGTGCCGCTCCGTCTGCACCAGAGCTTTATATTTTCTTTAACTCGCTTGGCATACCTCTTTCAGAGGGATACGGGCAAACAGAATCTTCAGGAGTTATTACTATAACAAAAATTGGACTTGAGCGCTTTGGATTTGTTGGGGATGCTATTGAAGGGATAAAGATCAAAATAGCGGAAGATGGGGAAATATTGACATACGGACCACATGTCTTTAAGGGATACTTTAAAGATGAAGAACTTACAAAGCAAACTATAGAAAATGGCTGGCTTCATACGGGAGATGTCGGGATGATTGACGAATTTGGTTATCTAAAAATTCTCGATAGAAAAAAAGACATAATAATAACCGCAGGTGGAAAGAATATAACTCCATCCTATATAGAAAACAAGTTGAAGTTTTCTCCATACATTCAAGATGCTGTTGTAGTAGGTGATGGCAGAAAATATCTTGTAGCTTTGATTCTTATAGATGAAGAGAATGTTGGTAATTGGGCACAAAAGAATAAGGTGCAATATACAACATTTGAGGATCTTGCGAAGAATAATGAAGTGTATAAACTCATAATGAAGGAAGTTGAAAAAATAAATAAAACATTATCTCAGGTTGAAACAATAAAGAAGATATATCTTATTCCAAAGAAACTTTATGAGGAGGAAGGAGACATAACTCCAACAAGAAAGATTAAAAGAAAAAATATAGAACGAAAGTATAAAGATGTTATAGAGACACTATATAAAGAATAATAATGAGTACAAAAGATAAGTTTGACAAACTCAATTTAGGTTCTGGAAGTTTTCGTAAGAATGGATACATAAATGTAGATAAATACATCGAGCTAAAGCCTGATATCTTGCACGACCTTGATTCTTATCCCTGGCCATTTAAAGATAATACTTTTTCAGTCGTGGAAGCTAATCATGTTCTTGAACATCTGATTGATCCCTTTAGGGCTATGAGAGAGATACATAGGATCTCTAAGGATGGTGCGAAGGTCATAGTGAGAGTACCGCACTTTTCAAGAGGTTTTACACATGCGGACCATAAAAGAGGATTTGATATAACTTTCCCTTACTATTTTAAAAGCAATTTCATGGGTGGTTATCAGGGAGTTGATTTTGATCTGGAGAAAGTCAAATTGAGGTGGTTTGCTCAACCTTATCTTAAGAAAACAGTTTTAAAGCCAATTATTTTTTATATGGCGGTAGCTCTGGGAAGGGTAATAGACTTTTTCGCTAATTTTTCTCCTGAATTTTGTTCTAGATTTTGGTGCTTTTTAGTTGGAGGGTTTGAGGAAATTGAATTTCACTTTAGAGTGAAAAAACTTTCATAATTAATCTGTTTGAGTTGAGAGGAAATTTTCGAGCCCTATTTGCTTTATCTGTTCAAGTTGTGATTCTACAAGCTCAAGGTGGCTTTCTTCGTCTTTTAGAATTGATTCCAATATTTCGCGGGTTCCATTATCTTTAAGTTCCTGACAAAGACTTATAGCATTATTATATGCTTCAACCGCGTATCTCTCACTATCTCTTGATATTTTTAGTATTGATTCTGGATCTTCTCCTATCTCCATTTCTTTGAATTTTATTCCGGTTATTTTCCCTTCAAGGAATATTATTCTTTCTATGTGTTTTTCTGCATGGTGCATTTCTGTCTTTGCTCTATCCATAAGTATTTTGTGAAGTTTCTTATACCCCCAGTTTGCCATTAGCTCTGCCTGAGCAATATACTGAACAATTGCTGTAAGTTCATCTGCCAGAAGATCGTTTAATGTCTCTATTACTTTTGGATGTCCTTTCATTTTTAAAGCGCCCCCGAGGGGATTTGAACCCCTGTTTCCGGATTGAGAGCCCGGCGTCCTAGTCCAGGCTAGACGACGGGGGCAATACTAACTATCATACAAATTATCAGAAATAAAAATACTTTAAACAGAATCTTTATTCTCAACTTTTGTTTTCAAAAAGTCGATATGTTGTCACGAAAGTTTAAAAATCATTTGAGATCTATACTAAATCATTTTATTCATGGATTTGAATTTTTATGTTTTAGTCTCTAATAAATCTTTTATAATATATTTAATGTTTTCATTATGGTGTTTAGTTTTTTAACATTTATGAATTGTTATTACCTACCATTTTCTTAACTATTCCGTATTTTTTCATCTTTCTCCAAAGTGTTATTCTGCTGACTCCAAGTGCATTTGCTGCCTCTTTTATTGAATTTGTCATTCGCATAGCTTCGATAATTCTTTCTTTCTCATCCTTATTTTGGTAGGAGATTTTACTAGAAAGTAAAAAAATATGTTCGGAAATGATGTCTTCATTTATTGTGTTTGTTTTTGACATAATATAAGCTCTTTCAAGTAGATTTTCTAATTCTCTTATGTTTCCGGGAAAAGTCCAGGAAAGGAGCATATCAACTGATCTCTTTGTGAGATACTTGTTTCCAAGACCATATTTTTCGTTCATTTTATCAAGTATGTATTCGCACAATGGGATTATATCTTCTTTTCTTTCCCGCAGAGGAGGGATGTGTATTCTGAAGACCGAAATTCTGAAATAAAGATCTGTTCTGAATTTACCTTCATGAACATCTTTTTCTATATTTCTGTTGGTTGCACATATCACTCTTGTATTGACTTGTGTTGTTTTGCTATCTCCAAGTATTTCTATTTCGCCCTTTTCAACTGCCCTAAGTATTTTTGGTTGTAGATTTATTGGGAGATCACCTATTTCATCTAAAAATAATGTCCCATTATCTGCTAACTGAAATTTTCCGGGCTTGTTTTTATCAGCTCCTGTAAATGCACCTTTAACATAACCAAATAATTCTGATTCAAGAAGTGTTTCTGGAAAGGCTGAACAATTTATCTTAATCATTTTTCCGGCTCTGCCGGAAATTTTATGTATTGCTTCGGCAACCATCTCTTTCCCTGTACCAGTTTCTCCTGTTATCAGAACCGATGAGGATAATGGAGCTATAACTTTTATTTTCTCAAATATATCTTTCATCGCCTTGCTAACCCCAACCATTCCCATAAATAAATCTTCTTTCTCATATGTTGGTCCGGGAGAGATTATAGCGATGAAAAAGTTGTCAAACCTTGATATGTAATTTATCCTAACAAGCTTTTTGATACCGTTAATCTTATAAGATAACATAGCACCAGATTCTATATTCTGAGAGAAGTTTTTACCAAATAAATCCCGACAATCTTTCAGAAGAAGCTCATTTCTATTCTTCCCTAAGACTCTTTCTGCCCCTGAGGAGACATAAAGTATGGAAAGATTCTCATCAAATATCAAAACAGCATCTGATAATGCATCTAGAAATCTGCAATCAATCTCTATCCCTTTTATTTCAGACATAAGTTCTTTAGTTTAATGTGAAATTTAAGAGGAATAGGCATTAACAGATATTTCGCAATGAGTATTTAAAGTATCTTCAAATTATTCCAATTATTTTAAGATTCTCATGATTTCAGTTAATTTTTCTAATAAAATTCCCTCTATTGTAATCAAAATTTATATTATTATTTTAAAGAGGATAACGATTGAGATACAAAGATTATATATCGAAATACTCTAAAGAACACAGTTAATGTTTAGTTTTCAGTTTTGCTCCGTAATCATTCTGCAAATTCAATTTATTTCTTACTGATACTAAATATACAAACTATAAAATGATTGAAGAGATTGAAGATAATATTGATAAGGCTATTGTAGCCCATAACTTGTGGAAAGCTAGATTTAAGGAAGCTATATCAGGAGGTAAAATAGACTTTTCTGTTGATTTTGTAAGATCTGATAGGAATTGTGATTTTGGTAAGTGGCTTTACTCAATAGGTCTTTATGATTCCGAACACTGGAGAAATGTAGTAGATTTACATTCAAAGTTTCATCAAGTTGCTGCAAAGGTCCTGGAGCTTATATTACAGGGCAAATCAAAGGAAGCTGATGAGATGTTATCAGTTTCAGGTGAATTTTCTCAGGCATCTGCTAAACTAACAAAAGCTATGCTTGCTTGGAAGAACAAAGTAGGTAGCACTTCTGAAGGCAGAGGTAAAATTGGAGTTTAGCTTGATCGAAATAACTGAAAGATAAACCTTGATTTTTCTCCTGCTAATTATCTTTAAATAAATATAAATGATTGATGAAAAAATTCATAGGAAAAGTAAGAGCAATAAGCTTAGTTTTGCTCTCTCGAAAGGAAGAATAAAAGATGAGGAGATTGAATTTTTTAAGAACATAGGATTACAGGTAAATTTCCCACAAAGGGAATTAAAATGTGAGACGGAAGATTTTATATTTTGGCTTATAAAACCGCAAGATGTTCCTACATGGGTTGAAAGCGGAGTAGTGGATTTTGGAGTAGTAGGATTAGATGTTATAAGAGAAACAAAGAAGGATGTTCTTGAGCTTATGGACCTTCAAATAGGAAAATGCAGATTTTCTCTTGCTTGTGATGAGAAAAAGATTGGAAAGATTTTATATGACAAAGTTTATGTAGCTACAAAATTCCCAAATCTTACCAGAGAGTATTGTTCAAAGATTTTTCGTGATTTTGAGATAATACATTTACATGGTTCTGTTGAGGTTGCTCCGCAGGTTGGTTTAGCTGATTATATAACAGATCTTGTTTCTACAGGTAGGACACTTAGAGAAAATAATCTAGTAGAGCTCAGAGTTCTTTTTGAATCCTCTGCTTACCTTATAGCTAACAGAAGCTCTTTTATAGTAAGATATGACCTGGTAGAAAACTTTCTGAAAATTTTGCATAAGTCTATGAGAAGGGATACCTTCTTGTTTCAATGAGGTGTATATTTTTAGATAGAGATGGAACAATATGTCTGGATAAGACCTATAATAACAAAGTTGAAGAACTTCAATTTGTAGTTCAGGAAGAAACTCTGGCTTATACCCTACACAGGATAAAGAGGCTTGGATTTTATATAATTGTAATATCAAATCAGGCGGGGGTTTCTCTTGGTTATAGCACGGAAGATGAAGTGATAAGGTTCAATTATGAAATAAATAGAAGACTTAATTATGTAATAGATGATTTCTTTTTCTGCACTCATAGGAAAGAGGATAATTGCGAGTGTAGGAAGCCTAGAGTTGGTATGATACGCAGAGCAATGAGTAAATATAGAATAAATCCAGAACTCTCGTGGTTTGTGGGGGATAAATCAATTGATATTGAGACCGGTAAAAATATAGGTGCAAAAACTATACTTGTTTTAACTGGTCATGGCAGGAAAGATATTATGGTTTCTGACCCAGATTTTGTTGCCGAAGATATAAATCAGGCAATATCTATAGTGGAGAGAGTATCTTTGAGGGAAATTAAAGTTGTATATGGCTTTGCTAATGGTTTTTCTGTTCAGGGCGTTGTGGATACGAAAATAAAAGAAAAGTTCTCAAAGTCCTTTGAAAAGATAGAGGTAGATAAGGTAATTCAAGAAGGTTTTGTCCCTGATCCTACACTCCCTGTGGATTTTATAATTCCCTCTTTGTTATAAATTTAAACTCCTCAGCGTTGAACTTTGTTATTGTTTTTATGGTTTTTATTTCCTCATGATTATGAAACGAAAAATTCATTGTGGGAATGATGATGAGTTGAAATTGTAAAGGTTTACATGGTTAATCAAAATGTTGATTATGCAAAGTTGTGTCATAGGTCTTGCTGATATCTTTTTTGTTTAGATTTATTTCTAAAATCGTTAAGCTTTATAATAAAGCTCTATAGATCTAAAAATAGTATCTTGATTCCAGGAATATGATTGATAAGTGTTATTTCGTTGATTTGTAAGTTTGTAAGTAGTTCTATCTACTGTAGATTTCAAAAAAACTGAATTTATTGCTTTTGGATTTATAAGTTATTAAAAACTAAAGTTGTTTTGTTAATAGGGTAGGGACCATAGCTCAATGGTAGAGCAGCCGGCTCATAACCGGCAGGTTGGGGGTTCGAGTCCCTCTGGTCCCACCCGTTTAAATTGCCATCGCTACAAAGTATATTTTCCGAGCTCGAGAAACTTGAAGAAAGGAAGATATTATCAAAGAATAAGATACAGATGCTTAAAAATAAGCTAAAGGAAGTCCAAGTTGATAGGGAGAAACTGCAAAAAAGAATTCAGCAGAAGAGAAATGAAAAAAAAGAAAAAGATCTTCAGGTGAGAGATAAAGAGTTACGAGTAAAGGAGGAAGAAGAAAAAATAAGAAAATGGGAAGCGCAACTCAGAGAGACGTCCAAATTTAGGGAACAGAAAACTTTGATGGACGAAATAGCTGAAGCAAAGAGAGAAAAGAATGCCATAGAGGATGAACTTCTTGAACTTATATTTCAAAGAGATGAAATAGAAAATGAACTCAAAAAGTTAGAACAAGAATCTGAAAAGAAATTTGGAGAATATCAAGAAATAGAAAAAGAGATAGAAGAAGAGATAAAAAAAACAGAATCAGAGTACGATGAGATAATTAACAGAATTCAGGAAATATTGAAAGATTTTCAATCAAATTTTCCAGAGATTTTCGGTTATTATCAAGAGATATCAGTTGATAAGAAGGTAAGAAAGACTATAGCGAAGGTTGAGAAATCAGCTTGCACATCTTGTTATTTGGTCTTGCCTCCAGAAATTGAAGCGAGACTATATACTAACTCTTCTTACGAAATATGTCCGAATTGTGGAGCTATACTGTATGTTGAATCGGAAGAAGAGAACCAGTTAGAGGATAAACAAATTCAAGAACGGAAATAGTTTTTATCTTTCGATTCCCTTCATAAAATCCTAATATGTTCCTCTAATTTTTTCGCATCTGAGATATCTTTCATTACAATTATTTGAAAATTTCGGCATCAAGCTAGTTTTAGAAAGGTAAGCCTGAAGAAATTTTTTGACTTTCTGACTAACTTTCGGAAACTCTAATACTTTTTTGCTTACCGATTAGTAGTTCATGGGAAAGTTTTGTATTTTCCCCTTTTAATTTATTT
>CAZRNR010000054.1:0-14254 GCA_964601505.1 uncultured bacterium
AGGGGATGACCAAAGGATATAAACTCTGCATCTGGATTTTTAAAGGCTATTTCCTTATCAAAGGTTGCCTTTGGGTAGGATTTAGAAATTATCCCGTATTTATTTTTAAAGTTGAAATCTTCTGCTATCTTTTTTAATTCATAAGGGATTGATTCAATAGCAAGAAAACCATCTCTTCTAACTTTAAATCTTCCTCCCGCTTTTTCAAATGCTTTTTTAAAGAATTCTTCAACATATTCGGGAATGAGCCTATATTCCTTAGCTTTTTCTGCCATCTCTTTAATTCTTGTGTAATCAATATATCTTGTAGCAAGGCTTTCCCCTAAGCTCTCCTTTATTTTTTTGATATACTCTTCATCTATTCTTATGTCTAAGTCCTTGATGATCTCATCCAAATTCCTTGCATTTGCCACAGCTTCTAATATAAGTTGATATAGATTTTTGCCGTAAAAAATATCCCCGATAACATCAAAGACTTTATCAGAACCAAGGGCATTTCTTATTTCTTCGAGCTTATCTAAAATCTTGCTTAGTACTTCTCCTTCTCTTGTGTCTTCAGCAACTAAGTTAAACATATAGACATCTTTTTGCTGACCGTATCTGTGAATCCTTCCCATCCTCTGTTCAAGTCTATTTGGATTCCATGGGATATCGTAGTTAATCATAATATGACAAAACTGAAGATTAATACCTTCGCCAGCAGCTTCGGTTGCAACCATAATTTGAGATTCATCTCTAAAAGTTTTTTCTGCTTTTATTCTTTCCTCCAAACTCATACCACCGTGAATGAAATTTACAGAATATCCCCAGGATTTTATCTTATTAACAAGATAGTCCAAGGTATCCTTTGATTCAGTAAAGATTAGTATCTTTTCATTCCCCTGGATTTCTTTTATTTTTTTTAGCCCCTCTTCTATTGCCTTTTTTAATTCCTTTAGTTTGACTTCTTTTTCATTTGAAAGTATTTCTTTGGCTTTGTCCATTAAATTGCTTAGGGTAGATATTTCTTCTTCAAGCTCTTTTTTATTTTCAGCAACTGTAAGGGTTTCCCACTTCTTTTCCTCTTCCCAGCGCTCTTTTTCATCATAGTCTTCTACTTCTTCAAATTCAATTAAAAAAGTCCTTTTTTCAAAATCTGGTTCTTCAAGGAGATTTTCAAGTCTTTCCTTTCTTCTTTCAAGGGATTTAAATAAAGCATAAGTGCTTGATGCCATTCTTCTTTGGAGAATTAAGAGGGCAAAAGCGACATTTCTTTTCTTATCTATTAGTAAGGCTTTGTTGTATTGAGAAATTACATACTTAGAGAGTTCGTTATATAAGTTTTTTTCTTCATCAGATAGTCTAAATTTAATTGTCTTTGGATACCGATTTGTAAAAATTGGTCTGCCTTCAAAGTCTTTTAAATCCTCTTTTAGTCTTCTGATAAATAGTGGATTATCTCTATTTTTTAGGGACTCTTCGATAAGCTCTGTAGTAGCAAAAAATCCAGGCTCCAGAAGGTCAAGAAAGAGTCTGAAATTTTCTGGGTCGCCTTTGTGCGGTGTTGCGGTAAGGAAGAGCAAATTTTTTGAATTTCTTGAAAGGACCTCACCTAATCTATATCTTTCCGTCTTTGAAGTTTTATCTCCATATTTATAAGCTGCCATTTTATGGGCTTCATCTACTATAACAAGGTCCCAGAAAACAGAACTTAAGGAAGGTAAAATCTCTTCCTGCTTTGCAAAGTCAATAGAGGTGATAACCTGGTTTTCCCTCTGCCAGGGATTTTCACCGTAGAGTGATCTAAAAATGTATCTATCTATTAAGGTAAAGGTCTCCTGAAACTTCTCTTTTAATTCTCTTATCCACTGGTCTTTAAGATGGCCTGGGACAACTATCAAAATCCTGTGAGCAAGCCTGCGTAGCTTTAGTTCCTTGATTACAAGACCTGCCATAATTGTTTTACCAGCGCCAGGGTCATCAGCAATGAGGAATCTTATTTTGGGGAGTTTCAAAATGTATCCGTAAACCGCTTCTATCTGAAAAGGTAATGGATCAATTTTAGATACATTCATTGCTAAAAGAGGATCAAAGAGTGATGCAAACTTAAAACGAATTGCCTCAACAGCTAAAAATGCTTCAAGACCATCTGAGGTAAAATTTAAGGTGGTTTCTCTGACTCTTATTTTATCAATCTCGCTTTCAGGTATTAGTTGCTCTATAAAACTTTTAGAATGAATACTCGCACCGATGATATGGATATACTCTCCAATCTTCTCAATTTTTTTAATCTCTACAGGTTCTGGCCAGAAAGGTCCCTCAATTATTGAGCCTTCTTTCATATTAATTTTATTTTATCTGCTTCTTTAATATTAGTTCAAAAACTTTTAAACTTATCACTATAGGGGTTTTTATTTCCTCCATACTATCGGGCACATTGTAATCCACGGGGATAGAAAACAAGACAATCAAAACAAATCATCAGTTGCTCAAACCTTTCTTTAAGTGTCTTACCCATTTCATTAGTTATAAACGATTGATCTAAAGATGAGTTTTCTATCATTTTATAAATAAAATAAATTTCTTTTGCGTTTTTTCCATTAAATAAATTCTTCTGGTTGGGTATAAAGGTGTAAGGAGTATTAAATTATTTATAAGTATTTTTTCTATAGCTATCAGATTTAATTTAGTTTATTTTTTTATTTTTCAAGCAAGGTTTATTATTTGTGTTTTGTGATGTTTTAGATGTTTGTTGATATGTTGGATTGTTTAGGTTATTTCCATACATTTTCTATTTTGTCTTTAAGAGTTGTTGGTTTGAAGGGCTTTACGATATAGTCTGAAACTCCTTCGTTTATGGCGGCTATAACTTTTTCTTTTTCAGCTTCAGCCGTTACCATGATAACAGGGGTATTTTTATATGTGTCTGACTTTCTCAGCTCCCGTAGCACATCTATTCCTTGCATACCGGGCATGTTCCAGTCTAAAAACACAAGGTCAAATTTTTCCTCCCTGAGTCTTTGAAGCGCGTGAATACCATTTTCTGCATCCTTAACATTATTGTATCCCAGCTTCATAAGGATATCTTTTATTATGTTTCGTATCATTGGGGTATCATCTACAACCAGTATCTTTATATCTTTTGGAGGCATTCCCATACCTATAATAAATTTTAGTTATCTTTGCAAATTCAAAATCTCTGCCAGATTTTTTTTATCGTATTTTCGTTGATTATTCTTTACTGTTATTAAATCGTTTCTTGTATGATGAAATTTGACCTTGTTCTAGTTGATGGTTCATCACAGTTTTACAGAGCATTTTATCAGCTCAGAACACTTATCAACTCTTTAGGAGTTCCAACAGGTGCAGTTTTCGGTTTTTCAAACATAATAAGAAGGATAATAAAGGATTTTTCTCCAAGATATTTAGCCATAGCTTGGGATTCACACAAGAAGGTTAGGAGGGAGAGTTTTGCTGATTACAAGGCTAAAAGACAGCAGATGCCAGACGACCTGCGTGTGCAAATTCCGTATATAAGAAAGCTTATAGATGCTTACGGTATCCCTAATCTTGAGATTGAAGGTCTTGAGGCAGACGATGTTATAGCCTCTGTTCTCCAGAAAGCCAAAACTGTAAAGCCAGATATTAAAACTGTGATTGTCACTTCAGATAAGGATATAATGCAGTTGGTAGATGAGAATACATTCTGCTTTGATCCAAGAGATGAAAAGGATACGCTTTACGGAATTAGAGAAGTTAGGGAAAAGTTTTTCGTTGAACCTTACCAAATCCCAGATTATCTTGCACTTGTTGGTGATACTACTGATAACATTCCCGGTGCTAAAGGGGTAGGACCTGAAATCGCTAAGCAGCTTCTTTCAAAATTCAGAACGGTTGAAGATATATTTGAATCAATTGATCTTGTTGAGCCGAAATATAGAAGAATCTTGGTTGGTCAGAGGGATACCGTTCTTATGTATAAATCCCTTACGAAGCTCAAGGTGCTGGACATAGATATAAATCTTGAAGATCTTCAGATTAAGAGAGCGGATGTTGATAGGCTAAAGGAAATATTTATGGAGCTTGAGTTTTCATCTTACCTTAAGGAGTTGTCGGAGCAGTTTCCGGAGAAATTTTCAACTATCAAGAAGGAGAATTTCTTTCTTGTTGATTGTCAGGAAAAATTTGATGAACTCAGGAGTAAAATTGAGTCTTTCCGCATTTTTGCCATTGATACAGAATCAACATCGGCAGATCCTGTTTCGGCTGAACTTATAGGAGTATCTTTTGCCTTTGAGGACCAAACATCTTACTATATAGATGTTAGAGACCATAGGGAATATATTCTGGCCTTAAAAGAATACCTATCAAATTCTGAATATAAGAAGGTCGGACAAAATATAAAGTATGACGTTATTGTCTTGAGAAATTTTGGTATAACGCTTGATGGGATTTGTGATGACTCTATGATTCTGTCGTGGATTATAAATCCAGATAGAACAAAGCTTAACTTGGGTGAGCTTTCTCTTATTTATCTTGGTCATAAATCAACCGATTACAAGGATATTACAGCAGGTGGGCGTATATCTTTTTCTAATGTTCCAAAAGATAGAGCTAAAGATTACTCCTGTGAAGATGCTTTATCTTCTCTGAAACTTGTATATGCCCTGCGTCCAATCGCTCAACAGAAGAATCTTATTTTCCCATATGAAGACATTGAGATAAAGCTTATTTATGTTTTGGCAGATATGGAGCTTGCAGGTGTCAAGGTTTCAAGGGAAGTTCTGCACAGTTTTGGGGAATCACTTAAAAATTCCATAAATGAGATTTCTCGTCAGATATATGATGTTGCTGGTGTGAGATTTAATATAGATTCTCCTCAGCAGATTTCTGCTGTTTTATTTGAAAAGCTCAAGATCAAACTTGATGAGTTCAAAAAGACGAAAAAAACGAAGTTATACTCAACAGATAATGAAGTTCTTCAGGAGATAGCAGACAAAGGATATAAGATCGGGGAGCTACTTTTGAGGTATAGAACTTTAAAGAAACTTTTGAGCACCTATGTTCAGCCGATTCCAGCGATTATAAACCAGAAAACTGCTAGGGTTCATCCTTCTTTTAATCAGACGAGAACTGCTACTGGGAGGATTTCTTGTTCTGAACCGAACTTGCAAAACATACCGACAAAGGGTGAGGAAGGAGCAAAGATAAGAGAAGCTTTCTGCTGTGAGGATGGAAATGTTCTCGTTTCTGCTGACTACTCACAAATAGAGCTTAGAGTTCTTGCTCATATATCGGGCGAAGAGGTTCTGAAAAAAGCCTTTGAACAAGATGCTGATATACATACCGAAGTTGCATCTTTAATCTTGGGAATACCCAGAGATAAAGTCGGTAAAGATGAAAGAAGGATTGCAAAAACGGTTAATTTTGGTATAATATATGGAATAAGCGCTCACGGCCTTAAGATTCAAGCTAAACTTCCGTCAAGAGAGTATGCGCAAAATATAATTGATTCTTATTTTGAAAAGTTCTCCAGTGTTAAATCATGGAGACAAAGTATAATCTTGGAAGCAGAAAGAAATGGCTTTGTTAGAACATTGTCTGGTAGGATAAGATATGTTCCAGAACTTAGGTCGGAAGATAAGAATATACGAGCTGAAGGAGAAAGAAAAGCAATAAACACACCTATACAGGGAACTGCTGCTGATATTATGAAAGTTGCAATGATTAACATCTGGAACAGACTGAAAAAGGAAGAACCCAATGCTAATATAATTATGCAGATTCACGATCAGATAATAGTTGAATGCCCTGAAGATAGGGCGGAAAACGTTTCCAAAATACTTGAGGAAGAAATGAGAGTTGAAAAGTTCTTCGGTTTTTCTGTCCCATTGAAGGTTAAAATAAGTGTTGGAAAAAATTGGGCTGAATTGGATTGATTGATTTGATTATTGTTTTGAGAAGATTGATTTTTATCTAAAGTTATTGATATAGCTTTGTTCTGTTGCAATCATAGTATACTGATTATGTATTTTACTTTTCATTCTTATAATTTTGATGGATACAACAAAGCATTCAGATTTGTGTGCGTTATTTCCTTGAGAAATTACAAACTTCGGGCTGATTTTTGATGAATTCAACAAAACAATATAGCTTCATTTGAAAATGAAAAAATATAAATTCGGTGTTTTGATTTTTTATCCAAGTTATTGCCAAGTTATTGATATAGTCCATTCTGAACTAATATGAGTATGGAAATTTCAAAGGAGATGTTATAATTTTTTGATTTCAAGATTGTTCAAGAATTAATGATTTTTTCTCCCTCAGCTAATTGTTTTTGAGTTGAATAGGCTCATTGCTTTTTCAACATTTTCATTCAATATTGTTTTTATGGCTTCAAAAGCCATATCAAGTATTTGGGGTATTTTTTCCATTTCTTCCTTTGAGAAATTGCTAAGGACATAATCCACTGCATCTTTACCTTTACCTATGCCGAGCCTGATTCTTATATTATCTTTACCTATGTTTTCAATTATTGACTTTACACCTTTGTGCCCACCAGGTCCGCCGTTGATGGAGATTTTTATTTTACCAAAAGGTATGTCCATATCATCGTATGCTACTCCTACCTGATAATCTTCAAGGGAAAGGTAATCTAAAAACTTTTTGGCTGTTATTCCGGATAAGTTCATATAGGTTTCCCCTTTGAAGACATATAGTTCTTTTCTGAACTCTTTTATATGTGTATATTCTCCAAAATTGATTTTTTTGAACCTTTGTGATGTTTTTTGGCTTATGTAATCTGCGAGAATAAAGCCAAAATTGTGTCTCATATATTTATACTCGTCCCCTTTGTTTCCAAGACAGATAAGTACAAAGAAGCTCATGAGATAGTATATTACTGTGTTATGCCGTTCTGTTCCGAGGTTATAACGCTCGACCTGATCCAACCTATGTTCTTTCCATCTGTTATTTTGATCCATTCATTTTGCTTTTCAAGTATCAAAACTTTTTGTCCTCCAGATATTTTGCCTGCCTGAGCTGCTCTTGAAGATGGTCTATCTCTCAAAATAACAGAAGTAAATCTTGAGGTTATGTATCCATATGTTTGTATTTCTGCTCGTGGTTGTTCCGGTGGTATTTGTGTTATCTGTTCCGGAGAATATGGGGGAGTTGATGGAATCATTTTTTTTACCGAATCTGCCCTTGGGATTTCTCCTATTATGACTATGCCCTGAATTATTGATTGGAAATCTTTGTATTTTCTACCAAGGTGGGTCGGAATCTTTATCATGGGTATTTCTGCTGACATAAAGCCTATTTCTGCATTGTTCTCTATGTTATGTGGAGTTAAAAGAAGTTTTGAATTTATTCTTTTCATTATTTCCGCGGAATCTCGTGCTGACCTGTAGGAAAATTCCTCCCTATCGGATTTCTTTATCATAAGTTTGTATTTTATGCCAAATTCATCTGCAAAGTACTTGAGACATGGTGAGTATATAGATGGATTCTGTGTGATAAGTGATGATATTGTACTCATATCAGAGAAGAATTTATCAACTTCTTTAAAAAAGTCTGAGAGCCTTTTTTCATAGAATTGTTCTGAGAAATCTGGTGAAAGCTTTCTTAAAAGACCTGATAGCACGGTAGCTGTTCTCTTTACATTTTCTTTACTTAGTATAAAGCAGTTTGATCCATTGTAAAGCTGTATATACTTAGATATATCTATATGACCAATACCATTTTCAAGTATTTTTGAGTTCCTTGACTCCCAAAGAGTTTGTGCTAACCATTTCCTTTCAAATGTTCCGGTGTGTATAAACACATCTGCTCTGTTGAGTAATCTTATGTGAAAATCTTGCGGACGGAATGTCTCGCCATCGATCTCTGTCTCATCTACCAAATAATACACTTCGTGTGAAGGATCTACAACCGCCTTTGCTATATAATATAGGTCATAGTTTGATGTAACTATTACTGCAGACATCAATATGTTTATCAGGTTCAGCATACTTTCTATATAGATAATAATAATTTCCTCATTTTTTAAATTTTTTAATCTATATTAAATATACCTTGAAGATAAAAAATATTTTGAGGCAATCTTTTCTCTCCGAAATTTCCAGTCCATTGAATCCGGATTTTTGTAAAATACAAGGGTATGAAATCAGCCGCGATTGAAAGTTCAAATATTTGAGGTAGGTTGTTGATGATTCCACCTTCTTCTCTGATCCTTGGTATTCCAAATATCTCAGGTCTTATGTTTGCTTTAAAGAAATCTACTGGTCTTACTGAAAATTCTGTGAAGAGTCCTCCTTCTATATCTAATATAGTCGGTTTTGAGGCTCTTTGTATTATATATCCTAATCTTACTGAAAAGAATGGATTAAAGTTGAAAAATGCGTCTCCGCCAAAGAATTCCGAATTATTGTCTGAAACTACGGATGTTCCTTTCAAAGAAAGCCTTTGAGATGAGTCGTTTTTACCAGCTGCCCAAAATATACCAAATCCTCCGTTTGTCCTATCATCTCCGAATAAGTTTCTTATTGCAATCACTCCAACAAGATCTAATGCCCCTTTTGAGTTCCAAGGTTTCTCTGATCCATCAAGTATTTGGCCAGCTATTTCCAATGTCCAGGGTAATGGTGGAGAAAAAGAAAATTCAAGACCTTCATCCAAAAATCCATCATATCCGAAAAATTTCCTTATCGTAAATGGTCTTTCAACAAAATTTCTTACCCAAAAACTATCTGAATTTGATTCGCCTATCTTCCCAAATATCCTTCCTAATGTTATTCTGATAAGTGGTAATCCCCTTGTTGATACAAAGGTTTCTCTAAACCTTACAATCCCCTGATCCTGTGGAATCTGGGAATTCAAAAACTCAGGAACTGCAGATGTATCTGATTCAATTTTCTCTGTAAAAAAAGAGATATTGTATGGATTTATATCAATTTCTCCTTTCGCATAGAAGAACTCTCTGCCAAATTCCCCGGAAATCATCAGGTTCCTTATAGAGAAGCCTGTGATATTGCTTTTACCGATGAATGAATAAAATATGGTGTTTCCTAATAACGATAACCTTAAATCTTGTGCGCTTGCTTCAGACAGATTTATGAAAGTTAAAAATAACAGTGATAGTATCAGATGTAATTTCTTTCTCATTATATCGTATTTTAAAAAAAGATCCTTTTTCATTTTGTTAAGGTGATCGGAAATTTTCATCGAATTATTTAGCTTTTGGTTTGCTAAAAATTTCAGGTTTAGATGTAAAAAATTGAAACTAAAAAGGATTTAGACTGGGATCAAAAATGGAGATTAAAATATATAAACAGGTATTCAAATTTGAGGAAAATAAATACACCTGTTCTCTCAATTTTAAAATCATAGAATATGAGCGAGGAGATTTTTGATTTTCCGGTGATATGGAAACCATATGGTGATTACCTTAAATCAAGGGTTGCAGATTTCTGTAATTATTTTGGAGCGAAGGATATAAATGATCTCAGGCGTAAGTCTGTTCAAGATATACAGAGGTTTTGGAAGTCTGTAGATGAATTTTTAGGATTGAAATGGAGAAAAAGATACAGCAAGATTCTTGACACTTCAAGAGGGATTGAGTTTTCAAGGTGGTTTGAAGATGGAATCATAAATCTTTCGGAAAACTGTCTGAGGTATGATGGACCTGCTTTAATATGGGAGGGAGAGGAAGGTAAATCGCGCACATTCTCTTATAGAGATTTAGCTCTACTCACTTCAAGTTTGGCTGGGGCATTAAGGAAACTTGGTGTGAAAAAGGGTGATAGAGTTGGTCTCTTTATGCCTATGATTCCACAGACTGTAATATCTTTTCTTGCCATAGCTCATATAGGTGCGATAGTTGTGCCTATGTTCTCCGGATATGGTCCGGAATCTATTTCTGTCAGGTTGAAAGATGCTGCTGCTAAAATACTCATAACATCAGATGGCTTTTTCAGAAAGGGTAAAAAAGTTAATACTCTTGATATAGCAAAAGAATCTGTAAGAAGTTGTGAATCTGTTGAGAAGATAATTGTTTTCAGCAGAACAGGGGATGTTTTTGACGATGGGAAATTTTTGATCAGGGGTGATGACCTTTTCAGTTCTGACCGTGTTGAACCGGAGGATACATACGCTGAAGATCCGTTTATGTTAATTTATACATCTGGGACTACGGGTAAGCCAAAGGGAGCTGTTCATGTTCATGGAGGATTTCTTTTAAAGATAGCTGAGGAGGGAGCTTTCCAGACAGACATGAGACCTGGGAGAACTCTCTTTTGGATTACAGATATAGGATGGATAATGGGACCTTGGGAGATAGTTGCTACTCTTTCAAACGGAGCTACTCTGTTTATTTACGATGGTGCGCCGGACTTTCCAGAGCCTTCTCGGATTTTTGACATGGTCAGAAAATATAGAATAGATGCCCTGGGGCTTTCTCCAACTTTTATCAGAGCTATCATGAAGTATGACGAGAACAAAGTGATAAAGGAAAAACTTGATTCGCTAAAATTTATATGTTCAACGGGAGAACCTTGGAATTATCTTCCTTACATCTGGACATTTGAGAAAATTGGAGGAGGAAGGGTTCCGATAATAAACCTTTCTGGTGGAACGGAAGTTGGAGCCTGTTTTCTTTCCCCTCATCCTATAGATCAGATAAAGCCTATGAGTTTGGTTGGTCAGGCTTTAGGTATGGATATAGATGTGTTTGATGAGAATGGTAATTCTCTCCCTCCGGGGAAGGTTGGAGAACTCGTCTGCAAACAGCCCTGGCCCGGAATGACAAGAGGAATGTGGAAAGACGATGCCCGTTATTTGGAAACATATTGGTCAAGATATAAGGGAGTGTGGTATCATGGGGATTTTGCATCTCGTGATAAAGATGGTTTCTGGTTCCTTCATGGAAGAAGTGATGACACAATAAAAGTTGCTGGTAAGAGAGTTGGTCCAGCAGAAATAGAAAGTGCCGTTGTAGAAACAGGGAAAGTTCTCGAGAGCGCAGCTATAGGGGTTCCAGATGAACTTAAAGGTGAAGCAATTGTTATATTTGCCGTTCCAAAAGTTGAACCTACTGAAGAACTTAGGCAGGAAATAAAGGATTATGTAGTAAGCAAGCTCGGGAAATCTTTTGCTCCGAAGGAAGTAAGGTTTGTTAGGTCCCTTCCAAAAACTCGTAATGCTAAAATAATGCGCAGACTTGTGAGAAATAAATATCTTGGGAAAGAAGTCGGAGATACTTCATCTCTTGAAAACCCGGAAGCCCTGGATGAAATAGATAGAAGCTTCTGAAAATTTTTGAAAAAAGTAAAATCTTTCTGATTTTATACAAATTTTAAATATGCCGTTTGACGAGGAGAGGAGGGGGATTGTTTCAGATCTAAATCGTCTAAAGATAGAGAACAAGATAATAAAGTTTCTGGACATCTCTTATGTTGGGGTTGGGGGAGAACCATATGTTTTTGTTTTCCCAAAGAATATAGATGAACTCAAGAAGCTTATTGAATATGTATCGTCTAAAGAGATACCATTTTGGGTTATAGGCAATTCGACCAAGCTACTTGTGAGAGATGGGAAGATCCCGAAGATTGCAATATCTTTAGCTAAGTTTGATAAGCAGGAGCTTTATGACAAAAAAGATCGGTTTGTTTTGAAAGTTGGTGCAGGAACTTCTCTCTCTTATGTTATCGCTTGCGGTATAAAAAATGGTTTTCAATCCGTTGAGGTGATATCTGGAATTCCGGGGAGTGTAGGGGGAGCTGTAAAGAAAAATGCTGGAACGAAGTTCGGAAGCATATCTGAATTCGTGGAAGAAGTAGATGTCCTTTCAACTTCAAATGGAAACTTTGAGATAAAGACTAAAAAACCATGTTTTGGGTATAGAACCAGTGATATATCAGATTCTGACATCGTGGTTTCTGCTACTTTGAGTTTTAAAAAGGCCAAACCATCTGAAGTTAAGGAAAAAGTTTCTGCTTACCTCAAAAGGAGATACCAAACTCAACCCATTAATACGAAGAACTTCGGATGTATTTTCCTTAATCCAAGCGAGAGCGAGCCAGCGGGAAAGATAATAGATGAACTCGGATTAAAAGGTTTTAGGATATCAAAAAGGGTCAAAATTTCAAATATTCATGCTAATTTTATTGAGAATGAAGGTGGTGCATCTTTTGCTGAAGTGCTTCAACTCATAAATGAAGTCAAAGAGAGAGTAAAAAACGAAAGAAACGTAGAACTTAAGGAAGAGGTGGTCATTTTGAACGATGAAAATGGTTATTCTCGTTCTTAAGATTTAATTTTTTGCTCCATCTAACTTTAGTAGATAGATATGTCTGAATTCAGAAAGAAAATAGAAGGTGGTAAATTCTGTATTACATGCGAGATATCTCCTCCAAGGGGACCTAACTTTTCTGATTTTGAATCCAAAGTTAAGAATCTGATTGGAAAGGTTGATGCTATAAACATAACAGATAATCCTATGCTTTCTGTCAGGATGTCTCCAGTTGTGGCTTCTTATTTGTGCTTGAGGAGTGGTGCGGAGCCAATAATGCAAATGACTTGTAGAGACAGAAATATTTTGGCTATAACTTCAGACCTGATTTCTGCCTACTCTCTGGGGGTGAGAAATGTTCTCGTTCTTCGCGGAGATCTACCTAAAGATGGAAAACCTCAGGGAGTCTTTGAATTGGATGTTCCAGGTTTTCTTAAGGTGATCAATGACTTAAATGAAGGTATAGACTTCAGGAGGAACCAGATAAATCAGAAGTGTGATTTTTTCCCTGGAGCTGCTTTGAACCCGTTTGATATGAATCTACGAGATAATCTTCTTGGTAAGCTTGAATCTGGTGCAAAATTTTTCCAAACCCAACCTGTTTTTGATTTATCTTCACTTGAAAACTTTATTAAAATTGTTCAGGATCACAAAGCTAATGTTTTAGTTGGTGTTATAATAGTTGCTTCCGAAAGAACCCTTGAGATAGTCAAGAGTTTTGCAAAAGGTATTTATATTCCTCAGAAACTTGAGGATGGTATTTTGAAATTTGAGAAGAAAGAAGATAAAGAAAAGTTTGGAATAGATTTTTCTCTAGAGCTTATAGATAATCTGAAAAGATCTGGTGCTTTTAGCGGAGCTCACATATATAGCCCAGCAAACGAAAACCTTATAATCAAACTTGCCGATAAATTAATCGTCTGACCTTTTTCACATGAATTTTATTAGTTGATTTGTTTTGTGTGTATTCAAACAAGAATGCAGATTTATAGATTATTTTTAACATAACAGTTCCCAAATAGGAAAACATCATAAATACTGGGCTTTTTGACTTCAGATCTTGTTTATTTTACAAGATTCTTATGGGGGTGTCCTTATTAGAACACATCCAAGAAGGCTTACTTTACTTGAAATCAAAAACATCTTTGTAAATTTAATCAGTTTTTGGCAATCCTTTCTTTGTAAAATAAGCGCTTTTAAGAATTAGAAGTTAGCGTAAAAGGTTTTCCGCTTGTGAAAAGTTAGTTAGTGCTATGTCAAAAAATTTTTATCCTCAACTTACAAGAGGAAATTGACAATTTTTGGTACATATTTATTTGACAAAGCATTTAAAGGATTTCTCTGTTCGGAAAAATTGTTTTGCTTGTGGGCTAACAGAAAAAGCGTTTAGAAAATGAGATTTTTGTTATCTTATGCCTTAAGATCAAAAGAAGGAGGTATGTTGAGATGAAAAAGAGTATCTTTACCTTTATCTTTTTGGTCGGTTCTTTTATCTTGGTTTCAAAGGCTTATCCTTGTGGTGGAGGCAAGCATGAAGCTACCTTGTTTTCTCCTGCGGTTGCAGTTGCTTCTGATGTCGAGGAAAAAACAATAAAAGTTTCTGGAATGACATGCTCAAAATGTTCAAGAGCTGTTGAGAAGGCAGTTAAGAAAGTAGAAGGTGTCTTGGAAGCGAATGCAGATTATAAATCTGGTGTATGCAAAGTTAAAATGAAACCGGGTACAGATGTTCAGAAGATATTAGCTGCTATAAAGGAAGCAGGATATGAACCAGAACAGCCTGCTGAATGATTGGCTACTTGATATAAAACCGAATTAATTAAAAAATAATAAGCTTGACAATTATCGAAGATAAGTAGGGGGAGATTATTTTTCTTAATCCGGGCAATAGCAAATCAGCTTATCAACATAACATTGGATTAAAAAAGAAAATTTAGAATTCAGGTAGATTATATTTTTGGAAAACTTATAAACTGCAGTATTGGG
>CAZRNR010000055.1:0-14039 GCA_964601505.1 uncultured bacterium
TCAAAAATCCCCTTTATCTCAGTATCAAATCTCACACGGAAAATTTTGCAAATTTATAAGAACCATTGAAATTCTTTTCAGTTTAAAATGTTGCTATGCGATATCAGAATCAAAATCTTACTAACTGTTATACCAGGAATAAAGATAAATTAGGACTATACTCACTATTTAGCATTTTGATGGATGTAAAAAATTTTTTTACTTTTTATGCACCCTAATTAGGTACCAAATTCTTTTACTCTGTTGCAATTATAGTATTTTATGTATTTTACTTTTCATATCCTAACTCAATAAAGATTTGATGGATGCGACAAAGCAAAACCTTCAATTATAAAAGCTACAATGAACTCCTTGAACGCGGAAATATCTGTATGGAGGTATCATGAAAAAATCAATATGGTGATTCTTTGCTGAAATAGATTGAGAATTTTTGGAATTTCATTAGCATAGTTTTATGCATAGATCAGAGATAGATAAAAAATATCAAACCTAAGAATTCTCTTGTTGAATCATAGAAAGTGTTTTTTCGCTTCGTTAAATCAATGTGGTATTGTGTTTCAGATTTTTTGAGAAGTTTAGAAAAACTTTATGTTGGAACAAATCTTATCTTGTTATAAATAGTTGGAGCTAATCTTTTTCTTCCCTTCTTCCTTCTTCTATTTATGATTTTTCTCCCAGACTTTGTAGCCATCCTGCTGAGGAATCCGTAGTTTCTCGCTCTTCTTTTTTTGTGAGGTTGGTATGTTCTCTTCATGAGCTTTTATCCTCCGCAATTAAACAAAAATTAAAGTTTTCAAGGTTTTGATTATGAAAAATACGAAAATTTTGATTATGCACACTGGTGAAGTTAAACGAATTTCACCGATAGTGGTTTTTCTTTATGTTATTGTGATATACTGTACTATACCTTTTGCTCCATATTTCGTTGATTTTTTAAGAAGTATCTTCAAAAATAATTATGGTTCTTTTGTTTCTGGATTGATAATTTCATTTATAATATTTATAGCCATAAAATCTATAGATTATCTTAGGACTCCCAGAACATTTTTCTGGTTTTTATTTTTATCTTTTTCAGGTGTATTCATACTGATTACTTTGGATATTCCTGCTGAGCGTATCCATTTTATAGAATATGCGTTTTTGTCTTACATAATTATTCTGACGGTCGGGGTAGAAAAAAGGGAAAAGTATATTATAACATTCTTATTAGGTTCAATTATAGGATTTGGTGATGAACTTATTCAGCTCTTTTTTCAGTATCAGAGAATTTTTGATTTACCAAGAAGATACTTTGAATGGAAAGATGTAGGTATGAATGTTTTCGGTGTGTTTTTAGGCTGTGTTTTCTATAGGTATGTTATAGAGGAAGGGAAAAAGAAGTAGGTGGTTAGTTTGATAAAATCCTGAAAAAGTTTATGATTCTTTCTTTAAGGAGAAAAATTTTTAGATATGGATTTTAATTGGTCTGATGAAGAGAGGACAACTATAGTGGAGTTTGAGCGTTTTTGTAGGGAAAAGATAGAACCGAGGGCTGAAAAGATAGATAGAAATCCGAATTTGCAAGATATGATAGATAACTTAAGAATGTTGGGCAATGTTGGATTTCTGGGTGCACCAATTAGTCAAAAGTATGGCGGGGGTGGAATGAAATGGACTCTTTACTTCGCTTTGTCTGAAAAGCTTGCTGAAGTATGCGCATCGACTTATCTTTCTGCTTTGGCTCACACTCTTCTTTGTGCAAACTTTATTGCAATGTTTGGAACAGAGGAGCAGAAGAGAAAGTATTTACCTTCACTGTGTTCTGGTGAGAAGATAGGTTGTTTATGTGCAACCGAGCCAAGTTGTGGTTCTGATCTCGGTTCTTTGAAGACGAGGGCAGAAAGGTTTGGGAAATCTTACAAGATTACAGGAACCAAGATGTATGCTACCAATGGTCCTATAGCAGATGTTTTTATTGTTTTAGCAAGAGTTGGAGAACAGAGAGCAAAGAAGCACGAAGGGATAACGGCTTTTATTGTTGAAAGGGGAACTGAAGGTCTTTCGGTCGGGAATCCTTATGATAAGCTTGGGGTTAGAGGTTCTCCTACATCAGATATTTATCTTGATGGTGTAGAAGTTCCGCCAGATTGTGTCGTCGGTGGAATTGAGGGCGAAGGCTTCAAACAAGTTATGAAGGTTTTTGATATAGGAAGGGTCGGACTCGCTGTCTTTTCTCTCGGAATAGTTTCGGCTTGTCTTGAAGAAAGTAAGAGATATTCAAAAGAAAGATATGCTTTTGGGAAACCAATTGCAGCGTATGAGGATGTGAATTTCAAAATAGTTGATATGCAGATAACAGTTGATATGGGAAGATCTATAATTCTTAGATCAGCTTGGATGCATGATATGGGTATGGAAGATGCTGGAGTTATGGCTTCTTGTGCAAAACTTTTTGTGGCAGAAAGAGCTACAAAGAACGCTTCTGACGCTCTTCAGATCTTTGGAGGGCTTGGATACATAAAAGGTGCGAAGGTAGAAAGATTATACCGTGATGTTAAGCTTGGTGAAATTGGCGAGGGAACAAATGAGATACAAAGGAGGGTTATCTTCAAAAGACTCATGAAGGAATTCGGCTATGTCTGAAAAAATAAAGGCTTAAGATTGTACTAGATATTGCTAAAAATAGTGTAATCCAAAATCCTGGTGCAAAGCTTATATTTATTATACCATCATTCTTGATGAAAGAATTGACTCCATACCAGAACAGAAGGAGCATGAGTGTTCCTGCAAGACCGAATATTGAACTGAATAGGTATTTTCCTAAAAAAGAAGATACCAGTCCGCATAGAGTGAAAATTACTGAAGCCCATAGCAATGCCCTAAGTTTTATCTCATCGCTTTCTTTGATCTCTCTTTTGAATTTTTGAGTTTTTGTATACATATTGATGAAGCTCTTGTTTATCTTCAGTCCTTTTGCAAGGGTTATTCCAGAGAAGCTTGTGGTTTTGACTCCAGCACATTTAACGTTGATGAATGGAAAGAAGAAGCATATTAGCACTAAAGCGAACAATGAAGATAGCGAAATATCTTTTATTTTTTTCGATGCTATGTGCATTTGGTGTAGCCGCAGTTCATACATATGTAGCATCCTTCCTGAAAGATGAGCGATGAGCTATGGCATTCAGGGCATATCTCTGACTTGCTGTTGCTTTTTTTATGGTTTTCATCAGGGGGATTTTTGGCCTTTGCAACTTTTTCTGCGCTGTTCCCTTTCTGTTTCGCTCCTTCATTGACTCCTTCTTTGGTATTTTTATTTGGGAATGTATCCGGAGGAAATTTGAGCTGTGTGGCGAATTTTATCGCTTTAGATATCCCATCGGGAATAGATGATACTGTGAAGCTGTGTCCATTAAAGTTGTTCCACGCTACTTCTTCGGTTTTTATGTTTTCAAGTGTTTCAAGTATATCTTCTGGGGGTAGCCCCTTTTGTAGAGCTAAGGAAATAACTCTTCCAAGGGCTTCAGCACAAGCTCTTAGCTCGGACCCAGGCTTTGAAACAACAACGAAAACTTCTTTCATCTTACCTTCAAAAAAATTTATCGTTACGAACATGGAACCATGAGGAGTTTTTATTTTTGTTGTTATCCCTCTCATAGAAAATGGTCTCTCAAATTCTTTCATTCCCATACAAAAGTATTTTAAAAAAGGTTTTTCTTTCAAATGTTTTACCAATACTTTTTATAATATGCTTAAGGTTGGAGATAGCTTACCTGATTTTAGCGGTGTTTCAACAAGTGGTCAGGTAATAAGTTCTGATTCTCTCAAGGGGAAGTGGGCAGTTATATTCTTCTATCCGAAAGCTTTTACACCGGGTTGCACTAAGGAAGCCTGTAGTATTCAGTCTGGGTACTCTGACATAAAAAATAAGTTCAATGCTGAGGTTATAGGAATTAGTAAGGATAGTTTAGAAAAGCAGAAAAAGTTTAAGGAGAAATACAAACTTGAATACGAGCTTATAGCCGATGAGAATGGAGAGATAATAAAGAAATTCGGTGTTCAGGGGCTTTTTGGTAGTGCCAAACGGAAAACTTTTATTGTTTCTCCAGATGGGAAGATAGCTTTTATATTTGATAAGGTCAATGTTGGCGAGCATCAAAAAGAAGTCAAGGAAGTTCTTGAGAAGCTTTCAAAATCTCCTTGATGGTTGTTAGGAATTTTCTGATTCCTCTATTTATTTGGCTTCTCGCTTTGATTTCACTTACTTTTCTAAAACTGTTTGGTAAATGGGATCTATCTGGTATAGCTGCTCTCATTTTTTTTCTCATTATACCTTCTTTCCTTGAAAAATCTAATGAAGCTTTAGGTCTTAAATTTATATGGAAAGACAATGTCTTTGTTTTCATTGCAAGTTTCATTTTCTTTGCTATCCCATATCTCATAATTTTTATCGCAGGAGGCATACAAATTCCTTATGTGCTTGATTTACAGCCCAGGATTCCTGATTTGATTACTCTCAAGTGGTTTGGTATTTTTCTCATCGGAGTTGCTTTCCCAGAGGAATTTTTCTTCAGAGGCTTTTTACAAGGACGGTTGAACCTATTCTTCGGTAAAGAATTTAGATTTTTCGGTATAAGTTTTGGTTGGGGACTTATTTTATCATCTTTACTTTTTATGCTCATACATCTCCCTCAGGGGCTGGGAGTAGTCAGGTTTCTGACTTTCTTCCCAGGTTTGCTATTTGGTATTATTAGGGAGAAGTATGGTAGTATATTCCCGGCAGTAATAGTTCATGCTTTCAGTAATACCTTTATGATACTTGTTGGAGATCTGTAAAAATTTTTAAAATCTTACTGATGTCTCTGCGAACACTTGTTTTCATTTGTTTTTTAATCTTTGAGATTCTGCTTTTCTCTTGTGATAAGCGTGCTGAGAAATCTTGTTTTAACCCAAAAGCTATTGATTCTCCTGAGATTTTTTCTGAATGCCATTATGGTAGTGGAAAATTCGGGAGATGGATAATTGACAGCTTTGGTTTGCCTGCTTATGAATATACGCTATCTCAAGAGAAACAAGATATAGCTCTTTGGTGGAATTCAGAAGGAAAAGAACGAAGAGAGCATTGGCATCAAGTTGGGAATTCGAGGATATCTGCTTTAACCTACAACGATGGATATACTGAGCTTTTCACTCAGGAAGGAGGCTTTAAGTTCATCAATTATTATGATGAAAAGGAGAAAAATCTTTCAGGAGGTTTTGCTTATATATACGATGGACAGAATATTTGGGCAAGTGCCTATAAGTATAGACCAGATAAGTCAAGAACAACGAGAATATTTGGTATAAACTATTTTTTCTCAGAGATGGAGCATAACGAGATTTCAGTTTCAAGATATATCTTTTCTCCTCAAGATGATTTACCAATACTTATTACAGATGTTATCATTAAGAACAATGGAAAGACAAAAAAAGATGTCATTTACTATGAGTATTGGGATGTAAATTTTCATCATATTATTCCAGAACTCATAACATCTGGATTGCTTGATAAGACAATACCTGAAAATATTAGAGAGAAAAGAAGAAGATACAACTCTGAATTTTTTCAGAAAGCTTTCATCAGAGATGGTGTAGCTTTCATTGGAACATACAATAAAAGAAACCAAAATAAAACTAACCAAGATTTTTTCTCTGCTGATTATGATAGAAGTCCTCCTTATGTTTTCTTATCAGCACTTGATAAATGGAACGATAAATACTCTTCTTTAGAAAATAAAGGCTATATATTTGATCAGAAAGAATTTTTTCAAGCTACAGAGAGACTTGAATCTTTAGAATTTAACAAAGAAATAAGTGATTTTCCCGGGGAAGGGCAGGGATTAGCTTTAATACATGCGAGGAGAATTAGTATAGAGCCTGGACAGATTTTTAAGTTAAGATATGCTTATGGATATACGTATTCTGTTGATGATTTTCAGATTCCTCAAAAATATGAAGAAGAAAATTTGCTTCAGACAGTCATGGACTTTTGGAAAAAAAGATTGGTTTATTTTTCTACTGGTGATGATAGTTATATTCAAAGGGAGATGGCATGGCATTCATACTATGTTTTAAGCTCTTCTTACTATAGGAAATATTTTGGCTTGCATATAGTGAGTCAGGGAGGTTCCTACCTTTTTATGCACGGGTATGATGGTGCTCCAAGAGATTATTGTATATTTTCTGTTGCCTTGAATTACATAGATCCTTATTTGTCGAAGGAGATACTGAAATTCATTATGCGGATGACTTATGAAAATGGAGAAATACCTTATGCTAATTATGGAGATGTATTCCCCGTAAAGATAGACCTCGTAAAACCTTCCGACCTTGATATATTTTTCTTGTGGGCTATTTCGGAGTATTTGCTTTCCACGAGAGACTTCGGTTTTCTGAATGAAAGGATAAAGTTTTATGATTCGGAAAAAGAGGCAACTGTTTTGGAACACATAAAAGTTTCTTTTAATCACCTTTTTGATGTTGTTGGTTTGGGAGAAAATGGTCTTATAAAATTCAGAACAGGTGATTGGAGTGATGGAATAAGGTTTTTCGCTGATAATATTGAGGAACTTGAAGTAAGTGGAGAATCTGTTTTCAATACTGCTTTTGCCGTGGCGGTTCTTCCGAGACTAGCGGATGTTTTAGATAGATTTGATAAGGATTTCTCTTCCAAAATCAGGGAAAGAACTCAGCAGCTTCTGAATTCTCTACAGAGGACATGGAACGGAAAGTGGTATGTAAGAGGAATATATGGGGATGGGAAAATAATAGGCGATGATAGAATTTTTCTTGAACCTCAGGTTTGGGCTATAATAGGAGGTGTTGCCGATGTTGAGAAAGCAAAAGTTCTCATAAGTTCCATAAAAAATAACCTTGAGACAGAGCTTGGTGCTAGGATAGTATATCCACCGAGCGAAGATGTTGAAAAAAGGACTGGTTTATCTCTTGGAACAGATGTGAATGGTGGAATATGGCCAGCTATAAATTCTCTTCTTACATGGGCTTACTCACTTTATGATCCAAGTCTTGCATGGGAGTCTTTTAAGAAGAATACACTTTCAAAACATGCTGAGCTTTATCCAAATCTTTGGTATGGGATATGGTCTGGACCAGATTCTTATAATTCACCAACGAGTTCAAGACCTGGCGAAGCTGCCGCGCAGTTTGCAACATCTTTGGCAGATTTTCCTGTAATGAATGTAAATGCTCATGCTAACCCAATTATAGCCCTTTTGAAGCTTTCGGGGATCAGTTCATACAAAGATGGTTTGGAGTTTTCTCCTAAAATTCAAAAAGATTTTAACCTCAAGCTCCCATATATTGGAATTAAATACAAAGCTAATAAAATAGAAGGATATTTCAAAAGTATAACAGATATTGATGGAATGGAAATAAAGATAAAGTTTAGCAGTACACCAAAGGTTGTTAAGGTCAATGGAGTAGAAACAGATTTCTCTTTGTCAGATGATGGTTTTGTCTCATTTTCAGTTAAACTTTCTTCGGGAGAAACAGTAAGGTGGGAAATCTTTTGATTTAGAGCAATCATGATAAAACATTAATAGTTTTGAACTTTTATTGTAAGAACTAAAATCTATATTATGAAGCCAAGATTTTTCGCATATCTATTTTTATTTATGGTTGTATTCCTATTAATGGAGCTTCTTGTGAGACTATTAATTTTTTATGGATATAATTTAGGAATTATAAACTACTATGTTTTTTCAAGTGTTGTAAATTCTCTTAGAAGTTTTAATAAAAATGTTTTGCTTGGTGATGATAAATTGGTTTATAAATATGCTCCAAATGTAGATTCAAAGATAATAAACACAGAGGATCATAAATATAAGATAAAGACAACCGATATTGGTTTTGGCAACATAGGATTTAGAGACGATGGAATTTCCGGAGAGGTCTTTGCTGTTGTTGTTGGAGATTCCTTTAGCGCTTGTATTGGAGTAGATTATGAATACTGTTGGGTGGAATTATTGGAAAAGGAGCTCGGATGCGACCTTGTGAATATGGGAGTTGAAGGATATAGCTCAATTCAAAAGCTCATTATTCTCAAAGATTATGCTTTAAAGCTTAATCCAAAACTGATTATTTTTGACATAAATCTTACAGATCCTCCAGATGATTTTTTCTTTGCTAATAATATGAAACGACCGATCCCGCATCCTATCAACAGATTCTATCAAAAAGGAATTGAAGGTTATCTTGCTTCTTATTCACTCTTAAAATTTTTTCTTGACGAAATAAAAGGATACAATATCGGACAAAAATTCAGAGATTATATTTCTAAATATGGATATGGAATAACATATACGATTTTATCTGTTGAAGAGGCTTATAATATAGCATCTGATTTCGGCATTCCTTTCATTCTGGTGCTTTTCCATCATATAAAACCCATAATTGATTTTGCGGAGCAAAAAAATATACCATTTATTGATCTTCAGAAAAATTTTGAGAAAAAAGGATTGAAGAACCTGTATTTACCAAGAGATGGACATCTTAATGTTCAGGGAAACAAAGCAACCTTTGAAATTATATATGATTTTCTAAAGGATAGAGGTTTTGATACATGTTTAAGAAAAAGCTGAAGAGACTTTTTATTATTTTTGTTCTTTCCATATTTGTTTTTTCTGGAGTTGAGATTTTCCTCCGTCTCTTTTTTTATCTTGGATACAGATTAGGTTTAGTGGATTTTTTTACTTTTTCTTATGTATCAACAGAAATGAAATCTTTCGGATGCGGACATGATAAATTAATTTCTCACGATAGTGAGCTTATATATAAGTATCTTCCTAATAAAAGAATTTTATTGAAAACAGATGAATACGAACATTTGATTGAGACTTCTGATGTGGGATTTGGTGATATAGGTTTTAGAGATAATGGAGTATCGGGGAAAATTTTTGCCGTTGCTGTTGGAGATTCTATTACCGCCTGTATTGGAGTAGAATATGAACACTGCTGGGTTAAAATCCTTGAAGATAAAATAAAAGCTGATATAATCAACATGGGTGTCGGTGGTTATTCTTCTATTCAAAAAAAGATTTTAGCTTTTAAATATGCATCAAAGATGAGTCCAAAGGTTCTCTTCTTTGAAATAAACTTTTCAGATCCTTGCGATGATTTCTTTTTTGCGAATAGAAAAGTTTTTCCAGTTCCTCACCCATTGAACAGTTTTATTGATCAGGATATAAAAGATTATTTTGTATCCTTAGTTCTTCTGAATTTTTTGGTGGATTATAGGACTTATAATCTTGATAAGAGGTATAGAGAATATTATTCTAAGTGTAATTTTGGGATTACTTTAACAATTAAGTCAATAGAGCAGGTTTATGAGTATTTTAGTAAATCTGAAGCTAAATTTATTCTGCTTGTTTTTCATTCAAATTTTTTCCCAAAAGAGTTGAGAAATTATGTATTTAAAGATTTAAAAAACCGAGCGCATGTTATAGACCTTGAATCAGATGGATTGAATATGTATTATCCTAAAGATGGACATCTAAATCAAAACGGAAATGAATTTGTTGCTGAAAAAATATATAGGTATCTTATAGAGAATCACGTTATAGATTTTGATGACTAAATTCTAAAAGATGAGGATATTACTTGTGAAATCAGATAGTTCTTCTCCATCTTATCTTTCTTCTTGTGCTCCACCATTGGGAATTATGTATATTGCTTCATATCTTCGGGAGTATAGAAAAGGTAAAGATGAAATCTCAATTCTGGACATGTATGTGAGCAAGATTGAGCTTGAAGATTTCATAAGGGATTTTTCTCCAGATCTCGTTGGAATATCATCTATGACTACGGAAGCTGAAAAGATGTTTAAGATTTGTTCCAAGATAAAACAGATAAACAGAAATATCACGGTGGTTGCCGGTGGTCCTCATGTGAGTGGATATTTATACCAAGTTATGGATAACAAAAACATAGATTTTGCTGTTCCTTATGAAGGCGAAGAATCTTTCCTTGAACTTGTGGAGTCTCTTGATACTGGCAAAATAAACGATATACAGGGTGTTGCTATTAGAAATAACGGGAGTATATCTTTCAAACCGAGAGCCTTGATTGAGAATCTTGATTCAATACCTTTTCCAGCGTATGATCTTATTGATTTGGAGTCATACACAAAGTACAGGTCTCAACTCCCTTTTAGAATTCCAGAAAAGTATGCCCTTTTATTTACATCAAGGGGTTGTCCGTTCAGATGTATATATTGTTCAACACCTTTTGGTAAAGCATATAGAGAACATTCTCCAGAAAGAGTTTTAAGCGAGATAAAAAAGCTTTATTTTGATTTTTCTGTTAAAAATTTCCTTGTAGCGGATGATATATTTAACCTTCGGGAAAAGAGAGTTAATGAAATTTTAGATCTTATAATATCAAGTGGATTAGAAATAAGACTTTTTTTCACAGGAGGGCTTAGACTTGATTTGATAAACAACAAAGAAACTATATATAAGTTGAAGCAAGCTGGAACAGTGTATATAAGTTTTGGTTTTGAAACATCTTCTCCAAGGCTTCAGAAGATTATCAAGAGAAATCTTAATATAAAAAAGGTGGAGGAGAATATAAGGATTATTGATGAGCTTGGGATTTATTCTCTTGGAACTTTTATGTTCGGATTGCCTCATCAAACCGAGAAAGATATAATAGAAACTATAAAGTGGGCGGTTTCAAGGCCTATAACAAATGCAATGTTCTTTATTGCGAACCCTCTTGGTGGTTCAGAACTTGCAAACATGTCAAAAGAAAAAATAAAATATAAAAGCTTTGATGATTTTGGACATTTCATATCTAAAGTGAATGTAAGTGATATATCAAAATGGAGGTTATATATATTTCAGATATTCGCTTATCTTGTGTTTTATACATCTCCAAAAAAGATTTTGCGTATCATAAAGCTTTTCCCTTTTAGTAAAAGTTTTCTCATTGAGAATGTTTTTGGTTTTGTAAAATTTCTGGTTCGGATGATTTTGAATGCTTTTTATTGATTTTCTCTTTCTATTTTTGATATCGTAAAAATTTCATTGTTTCCTCTCGAGAATGACTTTATTTTTCTCAGCTTGAATTTATACATCCGAGCTATCTTTTCTATTTCATCATGTGGTTTTATCCAGCTGAAAAGTATGTATCTGCCCTCATTGACTTGGAATATGGCGGGATTAAATTTTATTGCACCCCACAGTATCGCATAAGACCAATCATAAACATTTACTTTTCCCTCAGAAATAATATCAAGATTGATAAGAGCTGAAAAGTTTGATATTTCTTTTATATTGTTCTCAATTAAAAATTTCTTTAGTTCTTCTTGAACTTCCATGTGCGTATATTGTAGAGCAATACCTTCTTTTTTGAGTTTCCCAATGAATTTATTTAGTTCTTTTATCTGTGTATAGGCATAGGCTATCATAAAGGTAATAAGGATCAATCCGAAAATTTTCTTTCTGTATTCCCATGAAATTACACCTAAAGTTGAAATGATGATTGGGAGAACTATTATAAACCTTCTTGGAAATCCATGAGCCGTGAAAGTAATGGATTCGCACAATATATACAGAATTACAATAGCTAAAAGAGAAATAAGTCTCTTTTCAAAAAAACATAATGTGAAAAGAAATATCGGAATAAGAAAGAATTTAGAAGCAGAATAAGAATAATTTACAGTAAGATGTGTTCCGTATCCGACCTTCCCAATAATTTCAGCAATATCAATTAAGCCGTTTTTTATTCCTTGTATTATATCAAATCTTTGGGCGTATTGTATTATAAATGTTATTGGTGTTCTTGGAAAAAAGGAAAAAAAGGAATTACCTCCAGGTCTTGGTAAATTTTTGTCAAGTTCATAGAATACAAGGCTATGTATGATATAAGGTGAGGCAAACAATAATAGAGTTAGTGAAAAGATGGAAATTTTTTTAAGTGTAGCTCTTATATCTTGTGTTGAGAACAAAGTGATAAGTATATACGGTAATACAAGATTTGCGCCGAACTTAAGATAAGAAAGTATGATTAAACCAGCTGCTATGGAAGATAAAACAAACCTATCTTTAATGGAAAGCAGTATAAAAATAACAAATAGTAGGTTGCAAAACATGTATGGGAAAGAGGCTGATTGCACAGAAAAAATTATGAATGATGCAGAGACCATAAAGAAAGAGATACCAAAAAGAATTGAAGGAGTTTTGAAACCTAACTCTTTGAAGATCAAAAATATTACAAAGACTAAAAGGTAAGCAAGAAGAACACACGGTATTCTTGCACTTATCACAGTGTATTTTATGTGTAAGAACAAGTTCTGTATTGTGTATGGAGGAAATCCTGCGTGAAACCATATAAGTAATGGAAATGTTTTATCTCCTATGGCAATTGAGCTTATTGGAGGAAGACTTTGAGATATTAATTTTGCAAATCCCAGATTCTTGACATAAGCATTGTTGGGAGAATTTTCATACTCGTTAAATAGCTCTTTATATTCACCTTTATATTTTACTATCCCAACTATCCTGTTTTTACTTTTGTTATATATCTCATCGTCTATTGTTCCGATGATATCTATGTTTTTGACGAGCTGAAAGGTAAAATATCCCAAAGAAAAGATGAAAACTATGTAGGGTAGTATGATTTTTCCACTTACCTTTGCAAACATTATACTTTGATTTTAAATTTTTTATTTTATTTATTTTGTCCAATGACATTGGCATTCAATTCATATTGATTCTTAATTTGCTTAATAACTCTTGAAGCCGGGTTCAGCGTTCTGTTCCTTAAATGTTAATAGGTAAAATTAGGTGTAAGAAAAGATTTGTAATTGTTTGCATGTGTGGTTTTTAGAATGTCGTAAATTCTTGTGATTTGCTTTTGTATGTTATCAGACTTTGTGATGGATCTTGATTTTTTTGCTTTATATTATAATAGATGGTATTACTTGATAAAAGAAGATTTACGAACCAAAAAATTCTTATTTATAAAAGATACTTGAAAAGGCTGATCTTTGATTTCATTTTAACAAGATATACATCTCCTAAGAAGATAATTAACCTTTTTCTCGTTCTCTTGAATCATTATGTTATAAGGGATAAGAAAGTTTATGCTTATCCTATAAAGCTTACGATTGATCCAACGAGCTACTGCAACCTGAGGTGTCCCCTTTGTCCAACGGGAAGGGGGGATAATTCAAGACCAAAAGGTTTCATGAAGTTTGAAGATTTTAAGAAAATAATAGATGAGCTTTCTGATTATGTTTTTGTGATAGACTTTTTCAACTGGGGTGAACCACTATTGAATAAGGAGATTTTCAGTATGATAAAGTACGCAAACATTAAGCGCATTAAAACAAGGTTTAGTACAAACTTCAATGTTTTTAACGAAAACATGGCTAGAAAGTTAGTAGAAAGTGGTCTGGATGAGATAGTCCTTTCAATAGATGGTGCAAGTCAAGAAACTTACTCAAAATATAGAGTCGGAGGTAATTTTGAAAAGGTGATGCGGAATATCAAAATACTTCTGAGCATCAAAAATGAAATGAGATCTAAAAAACCGAAGATAATATGGCAGTTTATAATAATGAAACACAACGAGTCAGAAATTCAAAAGGCTTTAGATATGGCCGAAAATTTAGGAATTGAAATAAGCTTCATACCAACAAGAGCAGATATGGGAGAAGAAATAATCCTTAGCGATCGTGAAAAAATAGAAAAATATAAAAATTGGTTCCCTTCAAGCAAATTCTCAAGGTATAGTGCTCAATCAAAGTTGATAAAACCTAGAACTTGTTTGTTCTTATGGACGCAGGGGACTATAAACTGGAACGGTTCTGTCTCTGGCTGTTGTGCTATATATCCAGAATCTGCTGATTTTGGAAATGTTTTTGAAAATGGAGGATTTATGAAGGTATGGAATAATGAGAAATTTCAATATGCACGATATATAGTGAAAAATAAAATAATAGATGAATCTGTAATATGCTCTGGTTGCATTAAAAATGGTTTCATAGAACCTTAGACTTA
>CAZRNR010000056.1:0-13932 GCA_964601505.1 uncultured bacterium
GCAATCATGGTCAAAATACTGATTTATGTATTTTACTTTTCATATCCTAACTCACCATCCTAAAGCATGAATGCAACAAAGCAGAAAAACTATAAATTCAAGCAAAAGAAAATTTTAAGCTCCAGAGCTCCTAAAATTTAAAATAATAAAAAGAAGATTATGGGAAATACTCCAAAGTCAATAATTATAATCTGGCTCATTACAGCAATAGCAGTTCTACTATCTATTATCTCGCTGATAGGTATTATAATATCAAGGAGCGACAAAATAAAAAAGAAGGTTTTGCTTGATCTTCAGAAGAAAGGTTTATACATACAAGATTTTTCTCTAAATATTTTTCCCGCATCCGATGAATTCAGCTTATATGTAAAAGGTTTAAAGCTAAATGAAATATCGTTTGATTCCTTAAACATATCCCTTGGTAAAATTTCCGCTAATGGATTGAATTTCAGATCCTTATCGTGTGGAAAATGCGATTTATCTCTTGGCATAAACTCATACCTGGACATAAATGACCTAAAATTGCAAATCACACCTAAAGGCAGTGGTAAAATAGATATCACCTCCATATGCAAAATAAAAGAATTAAACAAAAAAAAAATATCAAGAATTCTTTCTCTTCTATCTTTAAACCTTAAAATCCACAACTCCAGTATCAAAATTGATAATGCAGAAATCGTATTTAACCAATTATCATCAGAAATATACATAGATTATGTAGAGCTATATTCAGAATACCGCGTTATGATAGGTAATAAAATTCCAGAAATCCCCGGTATAGTAGATCTTTGGCTTGATCTTGAGTATCTTGATGGCACAGCTGACATAAAAATATACGAACCTTTCAACACATCAGGAAAAATTGATTTAATCTTCTGTAATGAGAAACAAATGATTGCAAATTACAATTTATTATCCCAACCAGAAATAAAATCTATCCTTGAGGGAGAAAAATTTTCGGCAGAACCAAATCTTATAACTGTAGGAAGTTTATCCATATCAAATGACGGAGAAATAGCAAACTTGTCAAATATCAAAGGATATGCCAAAGATATCATCGTATCAGATCAGAAAATCGGAAACCTTGATATAGATATATCAATTGATTACTCCAAAGATGAGATCAACTTTTCTGCAAAATTAAGATCCGATTACATAAACATACTTGCTTTTCAGGGAAAATACAATGCAAACAATAAAAATTTAAACCTAAAATTTTCCGGAGAATTTCACCTTGATAAAATTCCAGAATTAGATTTATCTGGAAAACTATACGCCAACGGATATTTAAATCTTCCAAAATTGAAATTAGAATCAGATATAAGGCTAAATTCATTCGCATATGACACCATAAGAGCTGAACTGAGTTATGGGAAAATTAAAATATCTCCCGAAACTATAAAATTTGATTTAGACATAAAACACAGAAAATCAGATATACATTGGAATGGAGAGTTTGATCCAAAGAAACAAAACCTTGAATCCCAAACTAAATTTTTCCATTCTTCCCTGAGCGATCTTCTCAATATACTAAACATAGATCTCCCAATAGATGGAATTTCTGACGGAGAGATATCAGTTAATATTCTTAAAAACAAGCTTTCTATTCTTGGAAAAATCACATCTTACAGAAATTTTGTTTTCGGAGAAAAGATACATTGCGTATATGCAGATGTGTCAGGCGATGTAGATGTAAAGAATGGGAATTTTTCCGTCCGTGTAAAAGGTATAGGATCTGAAAGAAACTGTGCAAATAGAATCATTGAACCTTATGATAACTCAATAATATACTTTGACACAAATGTGGATAGTAAAAAATTTTCTGTTTCAATATCTGGAATATATGATCTTTCTGAATTTGATATTCTAAAACTATCTATGCGTGGAAACGCTTCATTCAGTGGGAACTTATCCGGATACACGACTGGCAAATCAAAATTGAACGGAGAAATTGATTTAACATCCGAAAAAGTAGAAATCACAGATTATGCTGTAGCATCTTCTTGCGTCAATGGGAAAATATTGATTTCGGATGAATCAATCCAATTTCAAGGGAAAAGCTGCGAGGATTTTGATATTTATTCAATTTACTCTTTGAAAGATTCCAGTCTTTCATTTTCTGCATCAAAGGGTGAAACAGCATTCTCAATACAAAACAACAGTATAACAGGTAAGGGCAAATTAGAAGACATATCAACGATAATTCCAAGACTTAAAGATAATATCGGGAGTTTTGAACTGAAATACAATCTTGTAAGAAAGGATGGAATAATTTATGTAATATCTCCGAGATTTGTCTTTGGAAATTTAAAGTTTGAAAATCTTGATTTCTTCGGAGATATCAAAGAGAATGCAATGATTTTTTCAGTTTCTGGAATTTATTCAGGAGAAAAATTCTCCGGTAAAGGTGAATACGATATATCATCTAGAAAGATTATATCAGATTTTGAGCTTAAAAGCTTTGCTGGGATACCCCTGATTGGTAAGCTAACAGTATCCGGGACAATAGATAAACCTTATATCTCCGGAAATTTCAAAGTAAAGGACATAGATATATCAAACGAAACTATCAAGGACATCGCAAACATTTCTGGTAGTCAAGCGCAAAATGAAGAAAACAAAGAATACGGGACACTCAACATAAAAGTAGAAATTCAGGATGTTGAATATAGAGCTTCATTTATTAACTTAAAGATAAACGGGATACTATATATCATGGGAACAACAGAAAATCCAGCAGTATTTGGTATGTT
Source organism: uncultured bacterium (assembly GCA_964601505.1). GTDB lineage: Bacteria > Calescibacteriota > Calescibacteriia > Calescibacteriales > Calescibacteriaceae > DRWZ01. The sequence continues at coordinate 2,754 of CAZRNR010000056.1, forward strand.
AGATATAACAGATGGAAAATTCAGCTTAGCAGATACTGAATTCTCTGGAATAAAGGGAACAGCTTTTGTCAAAGGAGAAAATATATTCTTGAACATATCTGGTTCAACCGATATCTCAACTTTTGAAGGAGAAAAGTTCAGAATTCAGATAAGAATAGTTGGTGATATAAATTCTCCAAAGGTATATCTTTCTTCTATTCCATCTATACCCCATAACGATATAGTATGCATAATTGCAACATATAGGAAATGCGATTCACTTGATGAATTCAACAAGATAATGGCTTCGGTAATTTACAGGAATTTCTCACTGATATCGCGTAGGATACTGGGAGATATAGGAGAATCAACCAATGTTCGCATAATAATCTCGCCAACAGACATTGGTTTTACGAGAAAGTTTGGATATCTTGACATACTAGTTATGCAGAGTATAATCAGCGACATAAGAAAATTTTCTGTCTCGAGGGACATTGGAGAGAACTACCAACTTATACTTTCCTGGGATAATAAAAAATACGGATATTCGCTTCTTGGAGACATAGGTAATATAGGATTTGACCTGAAAAGACGCATAAAATTTTAGCTTTTGAAATAAAGAAACATCTGAGAACAAAACACCTTAGTGTTTATCTTCTTCTTATCTGAACTGAAACTTTTTGAACACAGAAGATTTTATACGCAACAGTTAAGATAGTTAATCCGTAAATAAAAATAATAATCGCGGATAAAGGAACAAGGGTTTTACCAAGTTTTGAATATATATATATTCCGAAAGGTCCAAGAATATCAAGAGAATCTGAGAATATAGTAATGACAGACACTCTGAATGTCTCAGCTGGGTTGAGGAAGACTATAGGGAAAAACAGAGGAGATGGGATTTTTGAAAGAGAAATAAACCCCAAGGTTCCCAGCTCCCCACCTATTATTACTATAAACCAAATGAGAAAAGAAAGAGCAATTGACCCACTTCTTGTTTTTGAAACTGTTGAAATTAAAAATCCTATAGATATAAATGTAAAAGAGAGGAGAAGTATAAAAACTAGAGCCAAAAGAGCTTTGAGATCTATACCCTCAAATCCTGAAATAAGAAAAGAAATAAATAAGGAAAGAGAAACTGCTAATGCAGATGTCAAAAATACGGAGAAAAATTTGGAAAAATAAATATCTCTTTTATCTACGGGGAAAGATAACAAATACTCTAATGTTAAACTTTCTCTCGCTCCAGATATTGACATACTTGAAGGCCCAAGAGAAAATATAGGAACAAGAATGAAAGAAATATTCAGAAGTGATGCTATAAGCTTACTTATTCCCGAAAAATCGTATACCACACCAGTTTTTCCAGCAAAAGTTATAGCAACAGACACAAAAAGGAAAATAAAAAAATAGAACTGAATCCACTTAGACCTTATCAGTTCCTTCGTTTCCATCAGAAACATGGAGAAGAATTTCCCAGACTTTACATCCGAAATCATTGCTCCTTCTCAATCTCCTTCTGTATTTCTTTTACTAATTCTTCAAAATTTATACCAGATCTTTTATCCTTCTTGAAAGCAGCAAAACCATAATCCATAGGGGTAGTAAATCCCTTTATAAAAACCGCATCTTGAACCTTTATCCATTCTCCAGTTTCAAAATCAACAACATAAATTACTGCAATGTCTTTCTTCTCTTTCAAATATGATTCAACCATACAACCTATATCATCAAATTTCCTAACTGTTCTGTTCTTAAGTATATATTGAGCGGAGAATTTTTTATCTGTTATATGCATCTTACAAAGATCGCACACATCCCCGGGGAGAATTTCAACTGGTTTGAAATCCCTTCTACATGACAGAAATAAAACAGAAAATAAAAGTAAGGATAAAATGTTTATCTTACCTATCATAAATTTTACAGAATTATGAAAAATTTTCTTATTCATCTTTGTGATCCATCCCATTTTTTCTTTAAGACAAAGCTAAAACTTTTTATAAATTCCTCCCTTGGTAAATCAGCCTCAATACTTCCTGATTGAAGATAAATTACTCTATCTGCAAAATAAACATCCTCAATCCTATGAGTGGATATAATCTGTGTGCAATTAAGATTTTTAAGAATATCCGATAACCTGAGCTGGGACTGTATATCAAGATTTGAGAAAGGTTCGTCAAGGAAAAGAATTTTAGGATTATTCAACAACGCCAGAGAGAGGAATATCTTCTGTCTCATACCTCCTGAAAGATCGTTTATTTTCTTCTTTGCAACCGATGCAAATTTTAGATTAAAACTATTACAAATATTTTCAAAATCCTTTATATTTGATCTTTTCGCTATAACAGCAAATTTTACAAAATCTCCAACATCATATGGCATCATAGGATGAACTTGTGGGACATATCCTATTTGGTGCTTGAATGATGTATTCTCATTTATGTTTTGCCCAAAAAGATTTATTTCTCCATCAAAGTTTTCAAATCCGAGCAAGCATCTTATAAGAGTTGTCTTACCTGAACCATTATGGCCAAAGAGAACGACTTTCTCCTTATCTCTCACAAAAAAGCTTATATCCCTCAAAACAATCTCGTCTTCAAATCTTTTGAATAAATTTCTGACTTCAACTACATAATAAATTGATGATGGAACCCGAACCTTTTCCTCCAACGTCATCAATTTCGTCTCACCTCCTTTTTATCCCATCCAAAAAATTCCGGTGATATTTTAGGCTTGCTATCTGAAAAAACAGCTTTAGGTTTCAGAAAAGGCAGAACATTACTGACATATTCAAGAAGCGTTCTGATTGGAGAGAAATACAAAAACCTTATTTCTGGATAATCAATAAGAACTTTCATAAAAAGTGTCTCATATCTAAATGGTATATCCCCAATTCCATCGCGATCAGAATCAAAACCTCTGTAATCATCATAATAATTCATATACCAGACATTCTTATCTTCAAGAACTTGCTCAAACTCACAAAGTATAATATTTGCCCAGAATGTATTTTGTGTAATATAGTTTGGAAAAGAGGGAGGAAGTATTCTAAATACTACAGTGTTAAAAGCAAAAACATTGTTCTTTATAAGATTTCCATGTATCTTATTTCCTATTATTTGTTCTTCCATTATACTTTCCGGGGAAAAAATCTCCTCAGATATATACTCCGGTGAGTTTGCAAGATATATCCCAACAGTATTATCAGCAATTAGATTATTTTTAAGAACAACAGCTGAAGCATCCTTAAATCCAACTCCTATTCCAGAAAGTTCCCTCGCCCCACCGAAAACATTACTCTCAACAAAAATCATTTTTGAAAACATTATAAAAGTTCCGACAACATTTCCCTTGAACTCGTTATAAGAAAGTTTGTTATCGTTGCTGTACATATAGTGAAGCCCATATCTACTATTCATAACTTTATTCCTGACAAAAGTTATATTTTCTGAATACCATATAACAGCATCTCTCACACTTTCAAGTGTATTTTCTTCAATCAAGATATGCCTTGTATTCCAGAGCCTTATTCCATCTCCTCTTTGAGATATTTCAAGATTCTTTCCGCTTATCTTATTTCTTCTTATTAAACTTGAGCTAACATTTTTCAGATATATTCCAAAAAGAGAGTCTTCAATTATGTTTTCTTCTATGACAACACCTGATGTACCGTAAATAAACACAGCAGAATCCTCATCCTCAAGAAAAGAACCAGTACCCCTTATTATGAAACCTTTAAAGACAACAGGCTTTGTGATTTTGATAATTGTCCCCTTCCCTTTCCCATCTATCACAGGTTGATTCAGACCAATTATTTTTATGCTTTTATTTATTTCAATTGAACCTTCAAATTTTCCACCATTGACCAATATTGTATCCCCATCCTGACTTTCAAGAATTGCTTGCTTCAATCTTTCTGCTTTAATCTCATAGGTGTTTAACAGAACAGAAAACAAAATCAATATTTTTTCAACCATGATTATTCTATTTTACATCATTTAAAGAGGGATTAGGTACGAGGAGGAGGGAATATCACCCTCCCCCTACCTACTTTTTTATTTTATACCCGCAGCTCTTCCTGCGTTTATGGCAGCTGTTGCAGCTTTAACAAGGTATTGCCAACTCTCATTAGCTATGTTCTCACATTCTTTCCATTTTTTCTCAGAACAAAGTTTCCTGGCCTGCTCAAGTTTGTTTTTAGCAATAGCAAGCCAATCTCCCGCTGATTTCCATTCCCCTCTCACAGCCTCATTCTGAACTGCTACACGCTCTATTCCATTCTGAACGAGCTCCTGAACTGTGCTTTGCGCTAAGTTCAAAGTATCTTCAGCTGTCTTGAGCCACTTTTTTGCCGTCTCCTCATCATTCGATGCAAAACCAATGAAAGGTATTAAGGAAAAAACAATTAATATGTTGATAAACCTCATGCCGATTTCACCTCCTTTTATTTTTTTGGTTTTACAAGAAAGTATCCCATCATCTCAAGATGTAAAGCTGAACAGAACTCAGAACAATAGAATGGGAAAACACCAGGAACATCAGCTTTTATTGTGAACGATCCCGTCTCACCAGGTTCAATAGAAAGATTAACATTGTACCCACCAAGAGAAAATCCATGTGTCGCATCTCTGGCTCTCTCAACATTTGTTATGTAGAATGTGACCTCATCTCCTTGCTCAACCTCTATTATCTCGGGTGTGAATCTTGACCTTATAGCTGTCATATAAACCTCAACTTTGTTATCTTTCCTGACTATCTTTTCTTTTCCCAGCTCAACAGAATACTTAGATTTACCCATCTTAGCCGGAGAAAAACCTACTTCAGGATATACAAGCCAAGGGGAAAGTTTATCAGCCTTTATAATCTGAGCATAGTGTGGCTCACCAAGAGGGATAGGCATATCATACAGAAGTTTCATCTTCGTCCCCGATATATCAACAAGCTGAAAGTTCTGTGGGTGAAGAGGTCCAACCGGGGCGAACCTATCAATTGCCCATTTGTTCAAAGCAACAACATACTTTCCATCGGGGGAAACGGTATCACCTTCTGCAGATGCAATATGACCTATGTTATAATGAACAGGGAGTTTTTCAACAAGTTTCCACTCCTCAAGTTTCCACTTTGCGACAACAGACTCAATGAAAACAGAAGTATAAGCAAAACCTTTGTCATCAAAAACTGTGTGAAGTGGCCCAAGACCAATCTGAACCTGAGCTTCAAGAGCATCTTTGAAAGCAATTACAGGAACACCATATCTATCTGTCTTCTCAAACTTATTAGATTCTATAGCATTCTTTATCTTTTCTATTGAATACACACTTACATTCGTATCAAGTTTTCCGCCAACGACTATCCATTTTCCGTTGGGAGAAACATCAACACCGTGTGGAGACTTTGGTTCTGGAGTGAAAACTAATACTCTCTCTTTTGCCGCGACATCAAGAGGAATAACCTTGAACTTGAACCCACCAATTCCGACAACCTCTTTATATTTGCCGGCCTTCACGAGCTCCTCCGCTTTCTTCCAGTTTACGATGTGAAGATAGTCCATATCATTGGCAGAAGCCCCAACTTCAAAAGGAGCCCCTTGACCATCTATCCTACCTGTAGCCATCTCTGAATTAAAAGAGTTACAGAAGGCATAACCATAACTTGGTCCTTTACCGGCATCGCAAAGGTCTTGCCAGTATGGAGGAACCTCCACCGCAAAGGATTTTGAAACATCTATCCTTCCTTTCGCCCTATCGAAAGCCCAGAATGTGATATACCCTCTGAATTGATCAGCATACTTATCCATTCCAGCATACCTCCCGCCCTGAGGAACAGCATACTGTGATGGTTCTAGTATGTATTCACTATTTGGAGTCACAAAAGCTGCACCGTGATTTGAGTATCCAAGGGGATTACATACTATCTGCTTTGTTTCAAAGTCTTTTAGCGATATAACAGCAACACGGGAGTTCGCCTTATCACCTATGAAAAGGAACTGACCGTCATAATCCCCATTGGTTTCAGAAAGTGCTGGGTGGTGAGTATCAGCCCAAGTAAGTTTTTGTCGTTGTGGATCGCATAGGTCACCCCTTAATATTTCCATATTTTCAGCATCATATCCCCAACCTTGCCATGGTTCAGGTGTGAAAACACCAATATACTTGAGTATCCTCATAGAAGGAATACCAATGACTATAACCTGTCCGGAATGTCCGCCCGAAGAGAACATTATATACTCATCCTTCATACCGGTTGGGTGATAAGTTTTCAGAGCAGCCTCTATGTTGTCAGCATTAAGTCCGCGAGCCTTGGCGATCTCAAGAGCCCTATCGGTCTCACGCTGAGCGGAAACATTAGCAACTATTAAAGTTCCAACAATTAAACCGGAACCGAAAAGAAGAACTGCCGCTATTTTTGGTTTTATTATATTTTTAAGCTTTCCTATCATACATTCTTACCTCCTTTCTTCCAAGAGCCACTAAGGACTCTCGGATGTTTTTTTACATTTCTCCCCAAAAATTTCACTCCCTTCATAGCTATCACTCTACCTTACCTTCCACTTTATAATCTTATCACATACTAGCGAACATCTCTCCTTTTCCGGGCATACATTACATACACCGATGCGCAGAAAGAAAGCCAAAAATGCCAAAACCAAAGAGATAATAACAATATAGAATCCTATACCAAATGAGGCAACAGTTTCAAACTGCCCAACTTTCCCCTTACCAAATAGAACAGGAGTAAAAGGTTGTATTCTTATTGGAGCATTCGGATCAAGCTCATGACCATATTTGTAAAGCCAGAAGAAAAGATCTCCTATAAAAACAAATAGGAAAAACAATGGGATCAAAGGGAACAAGCTCATAGATTTTCTCCCAGAAAAGATAAAGCCAAATAATCCAAATGATGCAAGTAAGAGCCCCCATAAAGCGATCCTTCTTTCAAACTTTGCTGCCTCTATCAATTTCTTCATCCCTATGTAGTGATTAAGAATATCTATTTCTGTAACATCACCAACGACTCTATTCAAGTACAACTTGATACTAAGACCATCAGGGTACTGAGGCGCATGTAAAGTGAATTTCCAAAATGGGAAGAAAAAAGAGGAGAAAAACAAAATAGCTGAGAAAAAAATGAGAAAGCCGATTATAATCCTTCTATTCTTTTGCAATACAGGACCAGGTATAAGCTTATCTATTATCCCATCCTTCCTTCTTTGCTCCGCTTGCCTTTTTCCAGATATGTTCATAACTTATATACCTCCAATCGCCAAAGAATGTATCAAAATTTGTGCCATGAGTCAAAACCTGAAAAATCATAGCTCAAAAATTAGTTCTTCATCTCAAAATGAAAAATATTTCTCATTCGCGAGACAAAAATTCATTTATAAATCAAAGCTTTCTCAATTTTGAGACATTTGTCTCATCAATGACACAAAAGAAAAATAGTCTTTTTCTCAATATTAAGATTGAGGATTTGTGAGCAAAACAAAATTTTTGATTTTTTATAATAATTAAAATTCTATAATTTCAAAGTATGCAAAGAGTTCTACTCATTATCGCAAGAATATGCTCAAGATTGATATTTTACCCTGTTGAATCACTCAAGAAAAATAATCGATACAAAATTTACAGAAGAAAAATTAATGAGAATACATCGTAATGCTCCATATAAAGGAATTCAAAAATAGTAATCTTACAAAAAAAATTAATATCTCTGGGACGTTTTAAGCAATAAAGCTATAAAATTATCTGCTTTGCATTCTTTTTCTATTTGATATTCAAGTACTAGGAAGTTTTTGGAATGGACATGATTAATTAACAAAATTCAGAGAAATCAAACTCTATAAGTAGAAAGGATATCATTATATATACGAGGAGAGATTGCCACAAAGTTCTGATAAACGAAGTTTTCCATATAGGTTTTATACCTCCTCATCTCAAGCCCTTCAGGCATAATCTTAAAAATTATAAAGCCCTTCTCTTCTAAAATTCTATAAATATCAAAAAGCGTAGTATGAGAGCGGATATATGTGGCACCATATTCAAACTGTAAGAAATCCAAAAAATCTTCATTAAGGAAATCACCAAGACTCTTTATCACCTTTATTTCATTCCCTTCTACATCTATCTTCAAAAAATCACAGTGATCTAAATTTTTCTCCTTTATGTATGAGTCCAACCTCATCAATCTTATCTTTTCAAACTTCCTACCTTCACCAAACAAATTTGCAAAACTACTTCCCTCATCATCAAAAAATATATAACCTTCACCCTCCTCATCTGAAATACCAACCTGATTTATGTTCTTGTAATTCTTACTTCTCAGAACTTCTATGCATCTTTTTTGGGGTTCAAACAAGTGCAAATCTATATCAAGATTAAAATCCTTAGCAATCTTAATAAGCATATCTGAATATTCTCCAAAATTAGCTCCGACGTCAAAGATAGTTATGTTTCTCCTTTTTTTTCTGTGATAATAAATAAAAAGATTCTTTATAAATAGGCTTTCTCCATTTCTGTGAAAATCAGAATTACTGTTGTTTTCAATTTTATTGAAAATGAGCCAGCAAAATGTTCTTACAGCTCTCTTGACATAGCTCATTCTGTAGAACATCATTAATCTTCACCTTGAGCTTTTGTGAAAGATGGAGAACCATCAAAATCCTGTAGTTTCTCAACGTGTACCCAGGTCAATTTTCCAGAAAATCTCCGAATAAGATCAAGAATATCAGAATCTGAAATTGAATCAACATTATCTCTTCTTATAAACCTGCAACGATAACAATCAACAACATCTGGTATAGCTCCTGTTAGAGGATAAACTTTTGTCCCACGGTTAGAGATCATCTTCAGTGTAAAAGGAGACTCAGCAACAATCTGCTCAACAAATTTACCAAGTTCCTCAGGTTTCATATCAGTCTCCACAAATAGATCTATTCCCACAATCTTTCTTGATTTTGGTTTGATGGTTTTCGTAGGGATAGATGGTATTTTTATCTGCTTATATTCTCTGACCTTTACAGATTTTGGTTTTTTACCCAGATTTGAGATTATAGCATTCGTATATTCAGTTGTTTTTGCTCCTTTATCGTATCCAATGACATCTCCTGTGAGGTATTTACCTTCTTCCAGTGTATAAAGCAAAGCATTTTCTATAGTGTCTGCTGCTTCAAATTCATCTATATACCTTAACATCATAACCATAGACAGAATTACAGCTGTTGGATTTATGACATTTTTACCCGCATATTTTGGAGCAGAACCATGCACTGCCTCGAATATTGCAAAATTATCTCCAATATTAGCTGATGGAGCAAAACCAAGACCACCTATCAAAGCAGAAGTAAGATCAGATATTATATCACCGTTCATATTTGTTGTAACTATAACTTCAAACTGCTCGGGCTTCTTGACAAGCTGATGCGCGCAATTATCTATTATTATGTGATTCGCTTCAACATCAGGGTATTCCTTTGAAACTTCCTCAAATACTCTTTTCATCATACCTTCTGTGAATTTGAGTATATTTGATTTTGTAGCACAATGAACTTTTTTTCTCCCCTCAGCACGAGCCAATTCAAAGGCAAACCTCACTATCTTCTCACATCCTTTTCTGGTTATCAATTTTATAGCTTGGGCGACGTTCGGTGTCTGCATATGTTCTATACCAGCGTAAAGATCCTCAACATTTTCTCTAACAACAACAAGATCTATACCACGACCACTGTAAGGTGTCTTTACATTAGGAAATTCTCTCACAGGGCGCACATTAGCGTAAGTTTCAAAAAGCTTCCTCAAAGTGACATTTGCGCTCTTTTCACCGTAACCAACCGGGGTTTCAAGCGGTCCTTTCAGAACAACACGAGTTTTTTTTACAGATTCTATAGTCTCCAGAGGCACCCCAGATTCAATGCCCTTTTTGAAAACCCCAGCACCAGCTTCCCTTACTTCCCAATCAATCTGAGCCTTAACGGCCTCTAAAATCTTCAAAGCAGACTCAATGCACTCCGGACCTACTCCATCACCGGGAATAACCGTGATTAGCTTTCTCCCTCTCTCATTAACAAAATATCTCATAACAAACAAAGTATTGAAAAAAGTTAATGTGTTAATTTTTCTGGTATTTTTTGATAGAAACTAATCTTTACTCATCGCTTGAGGAATCTTTATTTCTCAAGGGGTCTTTCCAAAATCTTCCACTCCTCTTCCAATGATTATTTTCCCAAACGTCAATTTCAAGGGGTCGGAGTCTGGTCTTATTTCTCTTTTTTTCCTCCCTTATCCTCCCAAAACGAGGAGCTCCTATATGACCTGGGTCACCTGAGTCCCCCGGAGTTTGAGCATGAGCCTTCACCTTCATCATATCTAAAAAAAACATAACAGTTGGAATCCCCCAGACGGATTTCTTGAGAAGTTCTCTCTTCAAAAGATCTGAACTTTTTCTTTTGCCACTCATTTTCTTTTTCATAGCGTGCCAACAGAAACAAATTTTACAAATCAATTACCAAACAGCATTTAGATTCTGATCCTTCCTATAGTGTCTCATATAAATGTTCGATCCTCTGCCACCAGATTCAAATATGTAGAAAGATCCTTTATTTCCCGAAAGCATTAGATCCAATACACCATCGCCATCTATATCGTCTATCGCAAGACTATGAGCAGATATCATTTCAGACACTCTGAGCGCAACTGGGTAGAACACCTTCAAAACACCAGAAAGAGCATCGAACATATACAATGTATTCAAGGCTCCTCCACTCCAACCTCCAACTAAAACCTCCCCGCGCTGCCCACCATCAAAGTCCCCAGCAACAGGTGAAGTGAAAGTCCAAAATCCTACCTCTTTTCTCCATCTTATTGTCATAGTAGTTAGATCTACAGCACTTATGTAGCTACGATTATAACCATCAGCCTGAAGCTGTGCAGTCTCAACAAAAACTCCAGACTCAAATGTCCCATCACCATCTGCATCAACTGGGACTATACCTCTTATATTATTCTTTCCGGCTATTTCAGACAGAGTCCCAAGAAGAACTGTTGAGGTAGAATGAGGTCCAAATATGTTGTTCACAACAACCGCATAGTTTGATCCGCTTGGTTGAGTAAGCCCTCCCACCCAATCTAAACCACCCCCATTAACATCTATAAGATATCCCTCCTTCAAGTGTCCAGAAAAGCTTATGGTCTTGACTATATTACAG
>CAZRNR010000057.1:0-7898 GCA_964601505.1 uncultured bacterium
ATTTGATTGATGCGACAAAGCATAATCTCTTATGTTTTAGACTTTAAAAAAACGGTATTTCATAAATGTTTTCCCTGATTTACTCAATATTTACTGGATGGTAGTAGATCTTACACCAAAACCGAAGCTTAGATCAAATATTGAAATAATGCCAGTTGGAGATGGAAACTTTATTATCAGGGATATAGGTGGATACATTGATGAAACACTTGTGGTTAATCATGTATCTGCTATAGTCATTTCCATGTTTGATGGTAAAAGATCTCCATCTGAAATATCAAAAATTGTTAGCTCTATGGTAGGAACTGAAATAACCGAATCCGAAATAAAAAAAGTCGTTGATGCGCTTGATAAACATGGGTTTTTAGATTCACCGAGTTTTTCTCTTCTCAGGGCCAAGAAGAAATCTGAATTTAGAGCAATTTCTGAAAAACCATCAAGGTTTGCAGGTAAATCTTTTCCTGCTGGAGGAAAGGAAGCTGAAGAGTTCTTCTCGTCAATCCTTGAGCTTTTCCCCTCGGAAGAAAAGGATGAAAATCTATTCGCTATTGTTTCTCCGCATATTGAAATATCAAATGGTATGAAAATTTATGGCAAGGCGTGGAACTTCATACGCAATTCTTTGAAAAAACCAGACCTTTTCTTTATATTTGGGACTTCTCACGCGTACTCAGAATATCCTCTCATACTTACTGATAAAGACTTCCAAACACCATTTGGAACTCTGAAAACTGATAAGGATATAGTTAAGAGTATGGTAGAAGTTCTAGGGAATGATTGCTTTGAGGATGAGATAATACACAAAGCAGAACACTCCGTTGAATTTCAGGCTGTCTTTATAAAATATCTTTTTCCTACAGCAAGGATTGTCCCGATACTTTGTTCTTCTTCCTGGCTTTACAAGCCCCAGGGAAGGAGGATTTACGATGAAATTCTTGAAAGATTACATCAGAAAGTTATAGGTAGCCTAAAAAATTTTGTTCTTGTTGCTGGTGCTGATTTTGCTCATGTGGGAGTCAGATTTGGTGATAATCCAGTCAATCAATATGATGTATCTATTGTAAGACTCAAAGATTTCATCTCATTACAGAAATTTGCTGAAAATTCTCAGGATGGATTTTTAGACAGTATTATGTTTGATCAAAATGAAAGGAAAGTTTGCGGGGTTTCTCCTATATATACTGTTCTTGGATTGAGCAGGAATTATAAAACCAGAGGAAAAATTCTCGGATGGGATATATGGGTGGATGAGACTCTATCTGCTGTAAGTTTTGGTTCAGCTTACCTTGCGAGAGCTTAATATATTTATTGTTAGGTATGTTTATTATTATTTCATATCTGATATTTTCTAAATACCTTGAATTATGCTACAAAGTCTATTTTGCTTTTCTTGAAGTTGGTGAATCTTGTATAAAGTATGATATAAGTCAGGGAAATACAATAGAGGTCAGTAGTGTATCTAGAACAACAAAAATTGGGAAGCTCGTAAAAAAAATAAACAATGTTGGATACTGCCTAATTGACAAAAATAGCCTGACTCCGAAGCTTTTCAGATATTTACAACAGGAATTTGGTTTTTTTAGATCTCAAGAGTACTTATTTGAAGGCGACGACAAAATATTTGTAAAGATCGTTAAATATTACGACCCAAAGATGAAACAGATAAAAGAAAAGGAAGAATTTGTTTATAATAGAATTGATGAGCTTGAGCCTTATTCTGCTGCTCTTTTTATCTCCAAAAACAGTAATACTTCGGGTACTGTCCGAATTTTCTATGAAAGAAAATCCCATAGCATAAATTACTCCTTCAAATTAACTGAGGTTGTGGATACAGATGTTGGAAAATTCGAGGCTAATGTTGTTGAGATAAAACCGGAGGTTGAGACATCTGGTGTTCTGAAACCGAAAGGTGGGTGGCTTGCTTGGTTTGATTCTAAAACATACATCCCTCTAAAAATAAAAGTTGATTTCACTATAGGTAGTGTTGTTATGGAGATTAAAAAGTTGTCCGGGTATAAAGATCTCTTAGCTCAAGTTTTTTGATGTATAGGGTCTATCTTTTAAGAATTTACATGTTTGCCTTTGTTTTGTAGTTTAGATGAGACAGGAGTTTTATAAATCTCAAATTCTCTCTTGAGCTGATTAGCAAGGTTCACGTTAGCTTTGAAATCTTGTAAATATGAAGTCTTGAAAGCTTCTTTGAATTTGCGAATCTTTATATTCGGAATCTTTCTAAAAGAATATTTATAATTTAGCAAAGGAAGTTAGGAACTACAAAAAATAAAAAGAGATATTAATTGACCGTTGCTTTTGGGCTCTGGATGAAAAAGTACCATACACATACACAATTTTCACTCTTGAATCCTTCAAATACCTTGTGATTCTTTCAGAAAATTCATGGTTTCGGAAACAGAATATAGATTCTATAAGAGTCTCTAAAAGTGTTAAAAATGGGAGGAAGCATGGTAAAGGGATATTTAGGTGCTTTGCTAACTAAATATGTACCAAAAATTGTCAATTTCCTCTTGCATAAATTTGTAAGTGGAGGATGGAAATTTGTTATTTTGTTGAATAATTAATTAGTGCTTAAATAATTTTTCTCTACTTTTTTCATTCCTTTGACTTTTTTCATTACTTTGCTTTTTAATTTATTTCTTAATTATCATCCTGTTTGTTAAATAAGTGAATAGATTCATTAAACTTAATTTTATCGCTACCTCCCTTTGAATATTTTCTATCTTCCTTGAAAAAACACTTTCACCAAATTTCCTCTTAAATACAGAATTCCTACTCTCTACTATCCATCTTTTATTATACTCAGTCGTATCTTTCCAATTTTCTTCGTCTATTAAATAGAAATTTGTTGAAACGGCATTTAAGGGTTATTAAAACTTGAGGAGATTAGAGGAAGCAAAAATGTGGTGAGCTTCAATACTATTATGTGCGAGCAAATGATGGAGTATCCAAGTTTAAAGATTTAATCAATAGCATTGGGACTAAAAGAGCGATCATGCGGTTATGTATTCTGCTTCTTACGATGAATATGTGATTGTTGTTCTGAAAGAAAGGATATTCGGTGTTTGTAATCTTTTCCGAGGATATATGGTTTAAATGGTATTGCTTATACAAATCAAAAAACTTTTGTTGGGTAGATTATTAGCTCTGTAAAAAAAGCAATCAAGTTTGCCTTTTATGTTCTCATAAATAATCGGTTAGTTTTTCCATTTTCTGGTATTCAAAATTATCTGATTTTCTTTCTTTTAATCAGTTTGTGATAAAACTTTGCAGAATGCGTATTTTTAGACTCTATGGTGATCGGATTGAAGAATGTGAAAAGATAGAAAAACGAATTGCGTATCGCTTATTTTCAGGTGTCGGCCTTTTTGAAACTATGAAAGTTCTTAAGGGTTATCCTTTGTTTATAGAAGATCATATAGAGAGATTAGAAGGTTCTATCAAGAAGGTGTGGGATAGAACTCTGAACAAAGAAATAATTTTGAATGTATCTGTTCAGATCGCAAAGGAAGCTGGTGATCTTGCTGTTTTAAAGATAATCCTTGTTGAGGATAAACTCGAATTCTTTTTCTTTTTTGTTATTGATGATTATCCATACTCTCATACATCTGATTTAAGTATAAAAATAGTTGATTTTGAACGAAATCCAAGGAGCTTTTCATCTGGAATGAAACCTATAAGTTATTTTGATAATGTAGTTCTAAGAGAAAAAGCAAACGCTGAGGGTTTTGACGAAGTTATACTACTTTCTCGTGGTTTTATTGCTGAGGGAACACGGTCAAATCTGTTTTGGGTAAAGGATGGAAAAATTTTTACTCCACCACTTGAGCTTGGAATATTGAAAGGTATAACAAGAACAAAAGTTATAGAGCTTTGTAGAACTTTGGGGATTGATGTTCAAGAAGCAAAGATTAGACCTGATGAGCTTGTGAAATCAGATGGAGTTTTTCTTACTAGTTCTCTTATGGGTATAGCGCCAGTGAAGTTTATATCTTTTGAAAAGTTTTGGGAATTTAAAACGAACAAGGATATATTATCTTTAAAAAGTAAGTTCTCTGACCTTGAGCTTATTTATGTTTTAGAGAAAACAAAAAAACTTTCTACTTCAGCTCGTAGCTAACTCCTCCGAAAAGTACGATAGATAATATCACATTAACTATTATGAAAGATATTGATGAGGAGAGAACTGTTTTTGCAGATGCCCTACCTACACCCTCTGTTGATTCTTCTGCTTCATAACCAAAGAAAGTTGCAATCTGTCCCACTATGAATCCAAAGATTCCAGATTTCAATATACCTCCAAAAAAATCTCTGAGTTCAACTATTGACCATAGTCCTTCCACAAATACTCCTTCCTCCATTCCTCTTATCTTGACCATATAGATAAAAATTCCGATGAGGGCAGATGATGAGACTAATATAAAGAGCATAACATTACATATTGTGATTGCTATTATTCTTGGAAATACGACAAAGTTGTAAGGCTTTACTCCAAGGGTTTCAAGGTAAAGGAATTCTCCGCGAAGTTTCATAAGTGCTATATGAGAGGAAACGGAGTTTCCCAAAACGGCTATCATTATCAAGGTGGATATAACTGGTGCAACTTCTCGAAGCATTACAAGATTTGTGGCTGTTGGGAGGAACCGGTAAGCTCCAAAAAGCTTTGCAGCTTCCCAGCCGTGGAAAGCCGTAATCATTGCAAAAGGAACACATACGCCTACTGTGGGTGGTAGCGAAGACTTTATAAAGTCTGCGGTATTTAAAATGATTTCTCTTAAAGAAATTCCACTACTAAAAGCTAGCAGAAATTCAAAATTGTGTCTTAAGAAGCTTAAAATCATATATCAAAAATAATAAATTATGACAAATCAGGAGAAAAAAGAGCTTTTCTTTGAAATAATATCTGTAGAGATAAATTGGGATATGGACTATCAGAATTTGGTTCTTGGCTGCAAAGCAAAATTGAAAGTTAGAGTTGGAAGTAAAATAAAACTTTCTTTTGCAACATCAAGGGATGGTCAGATAAATGCCTTTGATATTGCCATAAGGCAGATACTAAGAGATTTTTATCCAGAAATAGACGAAGTTTCTATAATAGATTTTTCCGTTCATCTTGTGGAGGGAACAGAAAGAAAGGGTACAGCTGGATATGTCAAAGTCAAGATAAAGATAAGCTTTGACGGGAAAACAAAAGATTTTGAGGGTATGGGTTCTGATATGGTAGCAACAGCTATAGATACAATAGCTACAGCATATAACTACGCAATATCTGAAATAATAAACGGAAAAAAGAGTGTTCTTGTTTGAATTATTATTTTTTTAGATTATGGGTGTATCGGTTTTTAAGGCTATAAGGTCTCCTATAGCAAAAGCTATATATATTTTTCTTGCGGTTTCATTCTTTGTGGGGTTTGGAATACTCACTTCACTTCAACCGAACCAATCACTACCTAAGATAAAATTTGGTGAAAAAGATATCTATGCAGATGAGTTCTTCCTTGTTCTCAGGGAGTTCCAAGATTCTGAAATGGATGAACAGCAGACGATTAGGAATGCATTTGATATCATGCTGGCTAGAAAAGCCATTGCTTATCTCCTTGAGGAAAATGGTTTTGAACTGACAGATGAAATGGTTTCTTCTATAATAATGGGATCAGCAGGAGTACAAAAATATCAGGACTATATGAACCTAATAAGATCTGTTGGAGCAACTCGCAGGTCTCTTGAAAACTATGTCAAAGATTCTTATTATTTTTCTAGATTCCAAGATATTATTGTTAGAACTGAGACATCCGGAGACTTCAGAGAATTTGAAGAAATAGTTTCATGGGTAGCTGGTGTTAGAACATTGGTATTTGCCGAGATAAAAAAATCATCTTTCAATGTTAGTATTTCTGAATCGGAGATGAAGAATTTTTATATTCTTAACAAAGCAAATTACAAAATCCCAGAAACAAGAGATTTGTGGATAGCGAAATTCCCATCATCTGAAACGGCTTCAGCTTTTTACGATTCTGGGAAAAAATTTGAGAGGTTTGAGGATTTTGAGATTGATGTTAAAAACTCTGGTGGCAATGCAACTGAAGTGAGAATAGGCAAAGATAAAGCAACAGATGTTCTTTCTCAGTTTTTTTCGGATGACCTAACCGAGGGCACACTTCTCAAACCTATTGAAGTAAGGGGAGAATGGTGGGTTATATTTATAAAGAAGGTGAATAAAGAGAGAGAAAAAACCTATGAGGAAGCTCTACCAGAAATAAAGGAAAATCTTATCTCAAAAAAGATTTTGGAAAATCTTCAGAAGTTTTTAAGTGATAAGGAAAATGATATAAGGTCGGTTCAGGATTTTGAAAAGGTTTTCTCTCCTATATCTGAAAAGATACAACAGGAAAAGGCTGTGAGCTATATAGAGATTTATCCTGTTGTTGGTTCCGTCCCTGAACTCACTCAAGCTGTGCTCTCAAGGAATCAAAACTTTTTATTCCCAAAACCAATACAGAAGGGTGAAAAAATATATGTTGTCTTCATCGGAGAACATATTCAAGATAATACGGCATTTTCTTCATTACTCAGGTTTGACATAGAAAAGTTCCTACAAGATAGTATTGTTTTTGTATTTAACCAGAAAAAGGTTGTTCCTCCATCAAAGGAAGAAGCTATAAAAATTCTTATGGGAAAATGACTATTGCTGAATTTCTTCTTTTTCAATCTCTTCTATGAATTTCTGAACTAACTCCATATAGTGTTTTATCTTTTCCACACCTTCTTCGCTTCTTGTTATCCATACTGTTTTCATTTTTGCTCGTTGCGAAAAGTTAATGTTCTTTTCATATATATCTTTTGCAAGGTCAAGCGCTCTTTTTATCTCCTTTAAAAGCTCAGCCATATAAATTTGTTTTTCCTGCTCGTTCTTGAGCTCTCTGGGTATAGGAGAAGATGTTATATCTTCAAACAGGTATCTGTAGGTCT
The DNA here is from genome assembly GCA_964601505.1 of uncultured bacterium. Lineage (GTDB taxonomy): Bacteria > Calescibacteriota > Calescibacteriia > Calescibacteriales > Calescibacteriaceae > DRWZ01. The sequence continues at coordinate 6,985 of CAZRNR010000057.1, forward strand.
CTCCTATCTTGAAGACACCTGCGGTCATCCACCATGGTTGCCTCTCTTTAACTGCTGAAAAATACTCTCTTTGAGCATTTATAAGCTTTTTTACCTTTTCTTTCACTTTTTCTTTATCTGTATTTGGGATTAAGACCGCTTCTATAAAATATATATTACCGCGACATAGGTAAATTATCGTTTTCGTCTCATTTTCCTCATTTGGATTTATCATCATACCATCTATTTCTGATCGTAACCTTCTTATTATTCCATTTATTTCTCTTAATTTTTGTGTATCTACCTGGTTATGAGAATTTTCTCCCGACATAATCCCAAAAGATTTTACCCCATTCAGGAGCTCTGAAAGTATTTTTTCTGTTCTTTCAAGAAGTAAAATAGATTGTCCAAATCTTTTCCTCTTTTCATCCGAAAAATCTTGAATGTTTATGTTTGTTTCTTTTCCTTGCGCTATCATTATTCTGGCGGCTCTCAGGATTGAATCCTCTTTTATTTCAGGATCATCACTTCTTGCAAGTTCTTCGTATAATTTAAGAGCATCGTTTTCTTCACCAAGTCTTTCTATGCTCATTGCCAGATTGAACATTGATATATCTTTATATCTCTGATTTGGTGCATTTTCAACAAGGACTTTAAAAATTTTAGCGGAAGTCTCTATTTCACCACTTGAATAAAACTGCATCGCTTTTTCAAACATCTCCTCGTATGTTCTTACATTCAGTTCCTCCTTGAGGTAATCATATTCGAATATCAATGGTTTCCTTCTGGTTTCTTTTTCTGGTTCTAGTGGTTTGGTTTCTGGTAGTTTAGTTATTTCATGTTTAACCTCACAATCCTCACACAGAAAGTCTATTTTATTTATATTCTTCGCTCTCTTTGCACAAGAGAATAGAATAACCAGAGCTAAAAAGTAT
>CAZRNR010000057.1:7998-13438 GCA_964601505.1 uncultured bacterium
TATATTCTTCGCTCTCTTTGCACAAGAGAATAGAATAACCAGAGCTAAAAAGTATCTGAACATCTAAAAAAATATAGTGCATTTCATAATTTGATAAGAAAGAAATTGAATCTCTTCTGTTGTTTGTCATGAATAATTTTTGATTGATGCAGGCGGAGGTGAGAAATGAATTATTAGAGAAACAAGAAAAGCGAGAATCAACAAAGAAGGTAAAAAGAAGAAGATACTCTCATGGCAAATGATTTGAAATATAAAGAAATAAAAAATATTTCATTCATTTGATGTATTAAGGAAAGGAATTTGCTCTGTCGCAAACATAGTCATGAAGTGCAAGAGCAGGAACAACAAGTTTCAGATGAGTGTGCATAACCTTCAATTTCTCTCTTTTGTTGTATAACTGTGCATTATTTCCTTGAGAACTTTAAGTATGATCAATGCAACAAGGCAATATCTTTTCATTCGATAAATTTGATATATTAGGAGATTTTATTATTTATTTTTTTGTTGAAATATAATCTGCAAGGATTTAAATTTAATTTGGTTTTGAAGTGAGGTTAATCATAATTTATGCTCTGATATTTTCTTTTATTACTATTTTGCTTTTCACAAAAAATCCAAAGATATCTGGTAGAGTTGAGTTAGTTAAGTCCGCTGTTGGAATTAAATTAGATAATGGAAAAATTGCTCCAGTATTTTATCAGGATATAGGTTATAGCCCGGATTCTTTCTCGTTAAATATAGGGAATGTTTTTTTCCCTCTAACTGTTGGACCTTATGAAAGTTTCCTTTCACTACTCCTTCAATTTCCTTTTTCTCATTCTATATACTTGATGCTTGCTTTTAATATCATCTTGGGAATAATTTTGATTATTTTGAGCTTTTATGCTTCAGGAAATTTGATAAGCCCACTCCTTGTTGCTTTATCTTTGCTTTCTGTTTCTCCCCTAATTGATAGAAATTCATATTATATCGGCTCGGTTTCTGTTTTAGTTGGTTTTATGATGATTTGGAAAAAGGAAAATCAGATTTTTCCTTTTATCTTGCTACTTACGATGTTGATAAATCTGAAGTTAGGAATTTCTTTATTTTTTGTTTCTGTTTTGTATTCTTTGGTTGAGCGAGAGAAATTTTGGACATCTTCCACTTTATATGCTATTTTAGGGGCTCTTCCATCAGTTATTTCATATTTATATTCTTCTCATATATATTCAAACATTAATTATGTTATATCACCACCGAATTTTACATTCATAAAGTTTGAGAAGCAAGATATCATATACTACTTGCTGATACTAATTCCTGTGCTCTCATATATGTTGAAAAAAGATATGAAATATATGTATTTTCTATCATTTATCGTGTCCCTTTTCATTACTGAACTTATATTTCATTCCCAAGATGATTTCAAGTTTCTTCCGTCTATAGTTGTTTCTGCTGTTGCGCTTGGAGAGGTTTTCAGGGAAGTAAAGTCAAAACTGCTTTTCATCGCTCTAATACTTGCATTCCTCCCAGTAGAGATTTATAACTTTCTTAGTAAGAAGAGGAATTACTATCCATATAATTTTGTTAAGGAACTTTCAGATTACCTTTTAGATAACAATGTTCGTAATCCGGTTCTTTTATGTGATGTCCCTCTTTTTACAGTTAGTCGCGGAGAACTGAACCCTATTCGCTGGACTTACATCTGGGATTTTGTCAAGGAGAAAGAAAAATATAAAGATAAAGATTTGAGAGATCTACAAGCACTGGTTTTAAAAATGCAAAAGGGAAGATACATAGCGATTTGCTCTGATAAAGATGATTATGATGAAGTAAATATGATCGGGATAAAACATCATATCAATGTGAGAAGAATAAAGGATATTCCAGATAATAATGGACTATTTATTGTTGCTCGTATTCATTGAAGGCTAATCTTCAATCTCTATATCTTCTGACGAGTCGTATTTTTTGTTGATTTTATTTTTTAGCTTTTTATTTTTTTTCTTTTTTTTTAACATAAATTTAGCAAGAAGTCCCAATTTTCTATAGGGTGGAGATGAATCGCAAAAACTTGATAAGAAGTCAGTTTCTGATTATAAATTGTAATATATAACCCTGATAACCAAAGGGTTGGGCTCACGCACCTTACAGATGGTAGGGCAGGGACTGCCCGAACTGTGGAGAGGTGAAAAACCTTGTTGAAGCAGGAAGCTCCATCTTTTATAAGAGTAGTTCACCCTGGTATTTCTGATTCTCATATATTATGTAATTATTTTTAAATAAATTAAATAAATATAAATTAATATGTTTCCCATTATTTTGTAAAGGACGATTTTTTGAAAGTTCAAAATAGGAAATTTTTACGATTCTTGGCTTTATAGATTGGAATGATGGCTAATAATTTTTGAACGTTCGTTCATTTTTCTGGTAATGCTTGAGCAAAAAATTGTATTTACATAAAAATGTGATTATAATATTTTTTTACAAGATGAAAATTTTAACTAAAAGATTTTCATCGCCCATTATTTTAACCTCTTTCCTTTTGTTCATCTTTTTGATTTATGTAAATAAAAGTTATAGTCATAATGTCAATTGTAATTCGTCATCAGGTTGCGTAGGGAGTATATGGGTACATCTTGAACCAGGTTTTATATCCTGGCTTAGTACCCAGTGTTCAAATATTTTTACATCTACAAATTTTAGAAATCTTCTGAGGTGTCTTCTTCAAAAGGCAACAGGAAATCAAACCCAAAATGCCCACTGCCGATGTAAAGAAAGTCCAAATGACTGTACACTGAGTGAACCATATAACCCCAGGAACTTTCTGAGCTCACCCTTTACTCTATCAATACCACAACCCATAACTATAAATTCAATAAGAGTTCTCAATTGGACCATAAATAACCTGACCTGTAGTATAAATGTGGTAAATGGAGGAGATCCATGCCCTGGTTATTACCCACTTTTCTCAGATTATATACGTATAGCAGGAAATGTTCAGATAACAGCTCAAATAGAGGTTGTTGTAGATGAAAGGGCGTTTCAGGGAGGAGTAGCAAACGAAACATATATCGGAAATGTGGTGTTAACCGCCCCTATTGAAATGGGCTTTAATTTTTTCCTCAGACATGTTGAAGGATTCTTTACTTCAGTAGATCTTCAGGCATGTGTGGGGAATACTTTACAAGATCTTTCACTTTCATTAGCTTACATAACATTGGGGAATGTTACAAGGTTGACTTTGCAGTGGACGACCTTACCTCCTGCAACACATCCTCGCAAACTTGCTAAGCTCATATCCTTTATAGAAATTCAGCTTAGGTACCAAGCTTTCAATCAAACTCTTTTTACTACTCTTCCCGTTGCACAAAGACCTTATATCGGACCACTTTCTGTCTTTGATCTCATGCAGTGGCTTGGAACAGATACGATACTCACACCAGTGATAAGGTCATGCAGGAGCGGAGGTAAAATAAGCTGGATTCAGGGGGGTAATATATACTATGATCTTGGTGTAGAAACAGCTTTCTGTACTGACCCTGGTTTTGCTCAGATCAGAGGTTCGGTAGATATAGATTTAGATTATGATGATGTTCCTGGTGTAGCAGGGGGGGATCCAGGAACGCGTGGATGTGGTTGCCCTGCTGTAACCGGGAGCGCTACTACACCATGTGGGGGGTCACATATCTGCGGTGCTATACATTGTTCCTTCTTTCAAAGACTGTTTTGCTTACTGGTAAATGAAAGGGTTTTAGATCTTGAAGATCCTCCTGGCTCGGGGATACCAATATCTAAAAATTCTCCAGGTCTTGGGGAAATACTTGGAGGAATAATCGGAACTTGTGAGTTTTGGTCCACTCTTATCCCCCGGGTTAAATCTTTTTGCCCTCAGGGTTCAGGGAAGCTTATGGGTATAAGAGCTGTTCCGGTAAATTGCGGCAATGTCCAGTGTGGTGTTAATGTACTGCGACCTCAGAGCGGTTCTCTTGTGAACTATCCGACTGATTTGAGCTTCAGTATACGGTATGATTTTGAGTTCTGGATAAATGATGGTGGTTGGAGAAGGCTTTTTTCATTTAATCCACTTGAGATAATTGTTGGGTTGAATTTGGCATGGTGGCGATGTGCATCCGGGCCACGATGTAATACTACGCTTGGGAGAGTGCTTTACGCAGGCCTTGTTATAGACCCAAATATACTGGGAGTACAAACAGACTCAACTCATCCATCTTTTCCAGGTCCTTCTGGATGGAATCAGATTGTTGCTGATCTTGTCGGAGTTATACTGAACGGTAACTTATTTGCAGGTGGATGGGTTGGGACTCAGTTACTTCCAGTGATGCTTGATCCAGATGCACTACTTGCGAATCCTCCAAACCTAGACCCTGTCCCAAACGCGTCTTACACGCCAGGAAGCTTCTCAGAACCAAATCTTACTTCAAGCTTTGATGTCAACAACAACTTTTTCCGTGTGAGGTTCGATATAACTGGCACTACAAGTGGGGGTTGGTTTACCGACTTTATAGATAAGCAAATAGGAGTTGCTCCAAGATTTCCGGTATTGGATACACTTTTGGTTTACAAATCTGAACCATCTCCATATGGAATTGAGATTAAAGTAGAAGCTAAGGGAACAGAAAATCCTATATTCTATTATTCTGTGGATGGTGGAGCATGGAGATTGCAAGCTTCTTCTCTATTCAAGCTCGGACCGTTTACAGAGGGTAAACACACCATAAAAATCTTTGCAGCGGACATGGAAAAACAGATTATCGATGAATCTCCGCTGACTATTGAATTTCTTGTTGATTCAGTTGGTCCTGACATATATACGAATATTCAAGATGTTATCCCAAGGGATTTCGTTGTGGTAGTTAAAACTATAGATATGTTCACCCCAGAGGATAAGATCCGTATATCTTATAGCGTTGATGATGCTGAATTCTCACATTGGACTACGGAAAAGAGAATTCATCTTTCTCTATCACCAGGTCAGCATAAAATTAAAATAAGAGCGATTGACGAAAATGGAAACATAAGCTTATTTGAAAAAACATTTATGGTTCAGGAATTTGAAAATTTTGGATGTGCAGGGGGCTAAATAAGATGAGTTTTTTGTTAGTGTTATTTAGTAATATGAAATTTTCTTTTTATTAAATTTTTTAGTAAGTTATTATGATGAAGAACGGTAGAGTATTTCTGGGAGAGAAAATGAAAGGAAGAATAAAGTATTATAAAGTACTATTAGCTCTAATTTTATCCCTTGGTATTCTTGTATCCTATTACTTATTTAGTACAAAAGGGAGTGAAAAGGCAGCGTATACATGGGAGGGATCGTGGGAAGATTGGGAAGGAGTAGAAGGCTTTTTATACGAAAACAATATAACATACGCTACTGCAATCGGAGGTATTGAGCTTGTATGTATGTCATACCCTGTTGAGAATACTCGGGATCCAA
>CAZRNR010000058.1:0-1064 GCA_964601505.1 uncultured bacterium
ACATCGGATATGACTTGGCTTAGATATGATAAAGATTCAGAGAAGTCTTTTGCAGATTTTCCCCAGAGATTAACTCTGTTGTTGTTCTGAGTTAGAAATTCGGGATTTTTAGCGAAAAAATCTCCTGTGTAAGGTATTATCTCAACAAGGCTTTTACCCGCCTCTGAAAGTTTAATTATTTCTTTTAGGAGATTGAAAACCTCTTTAGCGGAGACAGAGTAATTTTGGGAATAAAGAATATCAATAACTCCGGCAAGTAATGATAAAATAGCATAATTTGTTTTTGCAAAAAGTGATGAGTAAAGAAATTCTTTTTTCTCCTCGCTCCTTGCTGGTATAACGATATTAAGAGAAAGCAATTTTAATGAAACAGTAGCGGAGGAACTAAACTCACAGTTATCTTGAATTATTGTCTGCAAATCTTTTCTCTGGGAATCAATCTTTTCAAGTAATTTCCCTAAAATAAGTTCAACACTCTGAGAAAGCAAAGGATCTGATTGTTTTGTATAAATAGGAGAAGTTTGTTTTTCTTCTTCTTTCTGGAGTTGCTCCAAGAGCTGTCCCAGAAGTCCCAAAGTTGCATAAAAGTCAGCCAAGAATTTTCCATACAGTGCATCACAGTAGAGACAAGTTTTACCTATTTTACCGTCTTTGCATTCAGCTTTATTAAGTTGTGGCAAAGCTTCGGAAAAGAGTTTTTTCGCATCTGATACAAGCCCTATTTCAAGTGATTTTTTTGCAAGCTCAACTTTTTCTGGAGCAGAAAGTTCTAATTTACCTTCCTCTTTTTTTACTTCTTCCGGACTCTTACCGCAGTAGGCAAAAAGGAAAGCTAAAGGTAAAAGTATAAAAAACTTCTTCATATTTGAAATATTATAAATTTTTTATCTCTTTTTGTGTTATAGTTTTTGTATTTGCCCGAAAGTCATCTTCCGATCCCGACTCAATTCTTTGCAAAAAGTACAAAGAACTTTGGTTCTAAAGATACTTATTATAGGTTCAAATTTTGGAATACTTAAATGCGTGGCCTTTCTTCTGGTGCTTCAAGTTTGAAAGAACTCCAT
>CAZRNR010000058.1:1164-13376 GCA_964601505.1 uncultured bacterium
GAATACTTAAATGCGTGGCCTTTCTTCTGGTGCTTCAAGTTTGAAAGAACTCCATGCCCGAAATCTCCTTGAAATTGCAAAGATAAAACTATTGATCGGTAACCAAAGTGTCCGAAGATTTTCTGGAGAATCTGGTGTAGTTATAGAAGCAAATGGGTTTATAGAAAGCGAGATTGTAGATCTACAAACTTATTTGCAGTAAAATGAGCTGATAGCTATTGCCATAGCGTCTGTTATATGATGAGGCAATTCTTTTATAAAACCATTTGTTTTCCCATTTAAAATAATTTTCTTCTGGACAAATTTTCCCAGTTTGTTTTTATCTGCGTATCTATCTCCGGATATTTTACTTTTGACAAACAATGGTGAAAGAACGCGAACCTTTATTTTTCTTGAATTTGATATTTCAAAGCAGGTTCCCAAAACCATACCGAGTTTTAAAGCTGCCGATGGATCTTTCCAGACAAAAACAGATTCCATAGCGCAAACATCTGGTTTGAACTTTCTCAATATCATTTTTATTTCCTGTCCTATTTGAAATAATCTCTGTGAAATATCTTTTTTGTCTGAAGTAGTTATAAGCCCATATGAGATGAGTTTATATTTTTTGCTTTTATTATTCTTTTTCTTACTGGATTCAAGGACAGCCCAGCCCAGTTCTCTTAGCCCGGGATCTATTCCAAGAACTCTCATATACGAAAAATTTTAATAAAACGGAGACCTTGTAGAGATTTTTGTGTGGAACTATTTATTTTCTGCTTGCTGGCGTTTTTTTGCCTCTCTGAGCTCTCTCTTCTCTCTGTTAGATTCTATAACTTTTATTCCCCTGTAGTATCCGCATTCTTTGCACACCCTATGTGATTCCTTATAAGCTCCACACTGAGGGCAGATTTGAAGATTTGGACTATCTACCTTCCACTGAGCTCTTCTTATTCGCGCTCTCATTCTACTCGTTTTTGATTTTGGAACTCCCATATTCTTTAAAGCTAAAAAAGGTTCATTACATTCTCCATTTTTCAGAAATATCCGAAATCAGGGATACGGCATTCTAATCTTTAAAACTATGAAAGCTATTTCTCAGAATCCTGCAACAGAGGAGATAATTGCTGAACACGAATTTGAGAGTGTTGATTCAGCCATAGAAAAGATTCAAATCATGCGTGAAACATTTAAAAAATTTAGGAGAATAAAAATAGAAGAAAGATGCCAAATCATAAAGAAACTTGGAGAATACTTTGAGAAAGAGAAAATCCATCTTGCTCAGCTTATAACAAATGAGATGGGCAAGCCTTTAGCCCAAGCTATATCGGAGATAGAAAAATGTAAGCTTGCTTGTGATTACTTTGCAGAAAACTCTCCGAAATTTCTGCGACCAGAAAAGGTAGAAATACAAGAATTTGAAAGCTACATTGAATTTGATCCAATAGGAGTCGTTTTAGCAATAATGCCATGGAATTTTCCATTCTGGCAGGTTATAAGGTGTGCCGTTCCTGCTATACTTGTCGGGAATGTTGTTGTTCTTAAACATTCTCCAAACACTTTCTTGTGTGCAAAAGAGATTGAGAGGATACTTAATGCCTGCTATGATTATCCAGTGCTCAGAAACATATTTGTTGTAGAAAAAGATATAGGGAGAATAATTGAAATTGTTGATGGAGTATCTCTCACAGGCAGTACGAGAGCAGGAAAATCGGTAGGAGAAATAGCAGGAAGAAACATAAAGCCAGTTGTTCTTGAACTTGGTGGTTCAGATCCATTTATAGTTTTCAAAGATGCTGACATAGAAAAAGCTGTTGAATTAGCTGTAAGGGGAAGAATTATAAACTCCGGACAAAGCTGTATAGCTTCAAAGAGATTTATAATACACGAAGATATATACGAAGATTTCAAAAGGGGTGTTGAGAAAAGAATAAAAGAACTTAAAATAGGAAATCCTATGGAGAATGTAGATCTAGGACCTATAGCGAGGAAGGATTTATTTGAGAATGCTCTTCGTATTGTGAGGGAATCAGCTTCCGCAGGTGCGAAAATATCAGGAGGTAGAAGGTTGAAAGATGTAGGTTTTTTCTTTGAGCCAGCTTTAATAGAGGCAGAAAAAACAGATATTCCTTGTTTTTCAGAGGAAACTTTTGCTCCCATAATGCCTATGGTGAAATTCAGAACAGATGAAGAAGCGATAGAACTTGCAAACAAGACAGAATACGGTCTTGGAGCTGTGATATTCACAAAAAATATAGAAAAAGCAAAAGAAATAGCTAGATATATAGAAGCGGGAAATATAGGTATAAATCAACTTGTCCGAAGCCATCCTGCATTACCGTTTGGAGGAGTTAAAAAATCTGGAATAGGGAGAGAACTTTCACGCTATGGAATGCTTGAGTTTGCTAACATAAAAACAGTTTGTATCCAAGTAGCAAAAGCATGAGAATTACATCATTCTATATTGACATAGCCACAGAAATATGATGCGAGATTTAAGCTTGTAGTGTTTTTGTGATTATAAGAAAGGATTTTGAAATTTTTGATCTATTTTATATGTTTTTTCTTGTATTCTGTGATTAATACAGATTATAAAACGATCAAAAAATTCTTTACAGGTTTTATATTTTCTTATTTTATTTTTAGTTAGAGAGGAGAGGTGCCGGAGTGGACGAACGGGGCGGATTCGAAATCCGTTGGGGGTTTCTCCTCCACGTGGGTTCAAATCCCACCCTCTCCGCCAGAGATTTTATGGAAAGATACATATCGCTTGCAAGAAGATACAGGCCACAGAAGTTTGAAGATATGTTTGGCCAAGATGTAGCTCGGAAGATACTTCAAAATTCAATATCGACAAAACTCATACATCACGCTTATATATTCAGTGGAATGAGAGGAACAGGGAAAACTACCGCAGCAAGAATATTTGCAAAAGCTCTGAACTGCCTGTCTGGTCCAGCACCTGAACCTTGTAATCAGTGTGAAAACTGTGTAAATATTTCAAAGGGTAATTTTGTAGATGTGATAGAAATGGATGCTGGAAGCCAAACTTCCGTAGAGGACATAAGGTCTATAAAAGAAATGGCACTCTACCCTCCACTTAAAGGCAGATATAAAGTATTCATAATAGACGAAGCTCATATGCTTTCTCAATCAGCTTTCAACGCAATGCTGAAGATATTTGAAGAACCACCTGAATTCAATATATTCATTCTCGCAACAACAGAGCCTCACAAAATACCAGAAACAGTGCAGTCAAGGGCTATAAGAATTGACTTTGAAAGAATACCTAAATCTGAAATAGTAAATAGACTCAAATATATTTGCGAAACAGAGAAAATACAATATGATGAAGGAGCACTAATAAAAATAGCTGAGGAATCTCAAGGTTCTATGAGAGATGCAATATCTATATTGGAATCCATATGGATTTTCTCTGGTGGAGAAAAAATATCAGAAAAAGATGTAGATTCTGTATTTGGAATTGCTCCATCTTCTTCAATAAACAAACTTGTAAAATACACAATACTCGGAGATACGAAAGCTACTATTGAAATCATAGATGATATAATAGATAAGGGGTATAACATAAAAAGGGTTATAAAATCTTATGCTGAAGCTATAAAAGATATATGCATGTATCTTGATTTTTCTGCGCCACTATCAGATGAGCTATTACAAATAGTTCAACAAACAGGCTTGAACCTTGAAAATGCACTGCTCATAGCAAACTCAATTCTTAAGTTTGAAAACGATCTGAAATTCTCTTTATCAGAGGAGATAGCAATGAAAATGTTTCTCTTAAAAATATGCTATCTAAAGAAAATAAAACCCCTAAGAGAAATCATTACACAAATAAACAGCACAATGAAAGGTGAAAAAAGATCAGGACAAAAAGATGAGAATAAAAAATTGCCCAATCCTATAGAATTACTCTTTGAATATTTCGAACTTTCTGGAAGATATATAATCCTTAAAGAGCTTAAGAACTCCGAAATTGAAATAGAACAAAACGCAATTGTGATAAAAACAGATAATGTAAAACTACAAAGCATAATTATAGAGAATCAAAAAGGATTAGAAGAATTTATAAAGGAGAGGATGGGTAAAAATATATCTATAAAGTTTGCTCAAAAAGAAAAGAAAATAGATGTTGGGAAAATACTTCAAGGTTATGCCGAAGAGGTAAATGAGGAAATAAAAATTGAAGATCTTCTTTCTGTTTAAAATATGCCAACCAAATTAGACATAGCTCTGGTTTATCTCAGGATTTTTCTTGATGGTTTTTTAATATTTATTGCTGTAAGAAGATTTATATCTTTGAGCAATGATCCAAGGATAATAGGTGCAGTAATATTTTTTGCTATTCTATTCTTTATGAATTCATTCTCTAAATTCTTTGGACTTCCAGCCACATTTTGGTTATCTGGAAAATTCATTGAATATTTTTTGATTATAATTATAATCTTATTCCAACCAGAAATCAGAAGGCTTATTCTGGGTATAAAACTTGACATATTCCGTGATGATATAAGCAAAGAGGTGATAGAACAATTATATGAAGCCGTAAAGGGATTATCAGAGAAAAAGGAAGGAGCCTTAATAGTTATAGAAAGATCCGTTGATACAAGAACTTTTGTTCAGGGAGGGAAAGTATTGGATGCTCAAATATCTCCAGAAATCATCTTAGCAATCTTCAATAAACAAAGTCAGACACATGATGGAGCAATGATAATAAAAGGTAATAAGATACACATGATATCTGCAATCCTTCCGATATCTAAAACAGATGATACAATCTTCGGTATGAGACACAAAGCAGGAATTGGTATAACAGAAGAAACCGACGCAGTAAGCATAATAGTATCTGACTCTGGGAAAATATCTTTGGCAAACTCTGGGAAAATTTTACATGATATAACTCCAGAAGTAATGAGAAATAAACTTTATGAGATTCTAAAACCAAAATAAATCTCTTATTATTTAGGTTAAATTCTAATATCGATAACCTTAAAATTTGAAATTTAGATAATTAAATTGTGGAACATCTTTGAAAATTCTATAAGTTTTTCTTATAAGTTTTTTACTATATCGAAACTTTATAAAGATTTCTTTTTAAATTAGTAAATTAATCTAGTATAGCTCTGCAACATCAGAGGTCTTCAAGGAAAATAATAGGAATTTTATCTTAGTGAGAAATGAATAGATATAATATAGTAAAATGGTGGGTGTAGCTCAACTTGGCGGAGCATGGGATTGTGGCTCCCAAGGTTGCGGGTTCGAGTCCCGTCACCCACCCCATATGTAAATGGATAACTCAGAAGAAATCATACTCAAAATATTCTCTGATTATAAAAACATCGCAGTAGTTGGAATGAGTTCAGACGAAACCAAACCATCTAATAGAGTACCAAAATACCTCATGCAACAGGGATACAAAATAATACCAGTAAATCCTACAAAAGAAGAGATAATGGGGCTGAAATCATATAAGTCTCTTCTTGAAGTTCCAGATGCAATAGATGTTGTCGATGTTTTCAGAAGACCAGAGCAAGCACTTGATGTTGTAAAAGAAGCTGTCGAAAGAAAAAAGCAAAGAAAGGATGTAAAAGTAATATGGCTACAAGAAGGGATAGTAAATGATCAAGCCAAAAAAATTGCCGAGGATGCGGGAATACTCTTTATTCAAGATAAGTGTATGTTCAAAGAACATCTCAGAATCAGAGAAAAATTAAAAAAATAAGATCATTTCATTTGAGAAAACTTTTTCCAAGAACTACTTTATTACTCTCTGTGTTCTAACAGTAAAGCTTACAGGGGTTGAGAAAAAAGATCCCCTTCCTTCCTTATCTCTATACCAAACTCTCCAAAAATAAAAGTCAGATGTAGATTTTATCGTTATCTGTTCCGGAAAAAATGTGTTTGAATTAGTTTCTAAAATCAAACTTACCGTGTCAAAATTCCTTTGTTCGGAAATCTCAAGGAAATATCTTGTCCCACCATCTGCCCTTTTCCACATAAAAACAAGAGGTTTTGGAAATCGTCCCTGGACTGGCAAAACAGATTCAACTGCTTGATTTAATGAATACTGCTCCAATTTTCCAGAGATCTTCATCCCACTACCCGCTTGAATAGTTTTTCTACCAATTTTTATCGATCCCTCTATAACCTCCAGATGATTATTTGATAAATCCCCAATAATTCTAACAAAAGAATCTTTAATTTCTGCAGATGCATATGAAAAAACACATTTATCACTTTTCAAAAGAGCTATTCCAAAGATATTAGAGATTTCAACATGTATCATCCCTTTTGGTTCCTTATATGTCCTTCTTATCTCAACAAAGGAATTCGGATAAATTGATATTCTACAGTAACCATAATTAGGAAAAGTTATACTTACTACACCAAATGAATTTTCTCCTGTCGTTATCTTTGAAGGGAAATTCAGCTTCCCAATCTGACCAGAAATTTCAAGACCTTCTGGATTAATAATAAATAATTTCCCTGAAATGTAAGTTATGTAGTTTAGAGTATCCCACTTTTTTGAACATGAGAGGAGAAAAAAAATATAAAAGAAAAGATTAAAAAGAAAAAAGCTTATTGATCTTACAGATTTATCCATATTCAATTTAAATAAATTTTACTCTTTCAAAAAGCTTGATTACTAAAAAACGTGAGTAATTCTGACATAAAAATACATAATTTCTTCTCTCATTAGTACAGATGTATTCATCCTCAAAGCTTACAACCTGCCTCGCAAATGGTATCGCATGTCAGTTATGGGGCTGCATCTTTCAAAAAGCATAAAATCTCTTGAGCCTATCTTTATTCCTGCATACATATCCTATCCGAGTTGGTTTGTCATCATTTCAGAAGCCATCCGAAAATACCTACATCTCTTACTACTCCTTTTCCAAATTGTCCTTGATACAAAACAGTATTTTCCTACAAGCTTATGCACGAAATACCATATAGATAATACTAATCTCCTGTTCTTATCTTCTCAAAGCTCTAGATAACTATTGGTAATCTCTTAGTATGTATATATTCAAGGTAGTATTGAAAGAAAGGCTAAAACAAAATGCTAATTGCCTAATTATGCAATATCTCAGATATGAGACGGAATTTTTCAGGAAGTCTTTAAGAATTTAAGAAAAGAAAAGATCTGGATGTTTTAAGTTTCACACTCAATTTGAGATTAATAGATATCGGAATCTATCTTCTCAATATTATTCTATTAAGAGTAAATTAAGATATATGATATATTACAAAGTTTTTCCTAAATTAAAAAAATAAGAGATTAGAAAGTTATAAAAATAGATAGAAAAACTCCTCATAATTCATGCTCGAAAGATACATAGCTTAATCCAGAAAGTGAAGCAACAGTTCTTATTTCTCTAAAGAATTTTTCTATCTTATAATCTTTCATATATCCATATCCACCGTGAATTTGGATGGCTTCTGAGATAAGGTTTTGAGATTCTCTAATACAATATCTTGCAGAAAAAAACAGGCTTTGGTAAAGCCGATTTATATCAGAGTAGCTTTTTTTCTCGATTATTTCATCGAGTCTGACACAGATGTTTTTTGCCGCATTTGAAATGATTTCTAAAAATTCTCTCATCTTTGCTATCTTATCCGCTACGGGAAAATACTTTAATATTGGTATTCCCCCTTGAATCCTTTCATTAGAGTAAACAAAAGCCTTCTCCGAACATCTATTCACAATACCAAGAACATATGCAATCATAAATGCGTAAAACAGAGTTAGAAAACTTTCATTTTCTATCTTACGATATGATCTTCCTTTTATGTCAATATTATCAATCTTATATAGTTTCATTGAAAGAGAATCAAAAAATACCATATCCAAACCATGTAATTCGCAAATATAGGTATATCCATCTTTTGATATAAAAGCAATATCAGATGCTGATGAAGCAAATGGGAAAATTGTCGAATCAGCCTTGAGATTTGAAGTAAATATCTTTTTAGGGAAATTCAAAAGTAAAGATAAAGGAAAGTTGCAACACATAAAAAATCCAATTTCTGAGTTATAAAAAGATAGAACTTTTACAAATTCAAATAACTCTTGTATAGAAACATATTCAGAAAGTGGCAGAAAACCAGAAACCATAAAAGAATTTAAAGCTTCATTAAAATCAAGATCTTCAATACTCCTTCCAATCTTACTGTAGTACTCATTCATAATCTAATAAAATCAATACATGCGCTCGATCTTTATTATATACCAAAACCTCTGCTTTTATTATATTACTATTAACTTGGAATTGATTCTTTTGTACTTTTATTGATTATTTATTTTTTACCTATCTATTATCTAAGAATCCACCTTTGCATAATTTTCAGAAAATAGTAAAAAATCCCTGGAATTTTTTAACAAAAATAAATCCAGATCAGATGGTAGTTCTCGCGGGGAGTCTCAGGTGTGGAATATTATCAATATGCAAATATTTAGAAAAATATCATAAGGTAGATAAGGAGAAAATAACTATCTTACCCTACCTTCTGTTTGAACCAGAGAAACATATCCATCAACTAGAGAATGCAGAAAAGGTTCTGATCATACTTAGGAATCCAGCAGATAGAGCTTTCTCTTTGTGGAAAAGTAATTTGCAAAATGGTTTAGAATGGCTCGATTTTGAAAACGCTATAGCAAGAGAACAAATAAGATTTCATAAACTTGCACACAAACAGATCAAATGGCGCTATTTATATTTTAGAGGAGGATTGTATTCAAAAAAGGTAAAAAATTTGAGAGAGCTCATGGGAGAAGATAGATTTTCAAAGAAGGTGCAAATAATACCTTTTGATGAAATCATGTCTGAGAAAATACTTAAAAAAGCATTAGATATAGAAGGAGCAACATCAGATGTTATTCCCCAATTGAATAAATCAAAGATACCAGCGAATTCAAAAATACAGTTTACAGTAAGAAGAATTTTTGAAATATTTTCAGAAGAAAAAATAAGAAATACAGGAATCAAAAATTTACTTCAGATATTATGTAAAATAGTTATGGATCTGAATATAAAAGTTCAGGATATTACGAATTTGAACAGAATAGATAAATTACCGGATACAAAAGGCGTATATGATTTTCTTAAACATGCATACAAAGAAGATATAGAGATTTTATCAGAAGATTTCCCTCAATTTCAAATATGGCTAAAGGACTAAAAATCTTATTATTATGCGGACTTTATCCTGAACAAAAAAAAATATTGGAGTCTGAAGTAAAATCTCCAGATTTTGAAGAAATAAGGAAAACCTTTCTAAAAATCACATCAATTCCTGCGAAATTTTTCTTTTATCTTAACAAAAATTTTGATTTTACTCAAATAGTTTTCAATTCAGAATTCCACCAGAAAATTTGGGAAAAAGAATTCTTTCCTGAAAATTCAGCTTTTGTGAGGAAAATTACTTCCAGCATAAAACCAATCTCAAAAATAGATTTTTATTCAACTGAAGATTTTTACAGGATACTTGCTAAACAAATAATATTTTTCAAACCAGATGTAATAATAAATCTGGAAACAGAGCAGGTAAATCCTTTATTCTTTAAGATTCTGAAAAACAGTGTAGGTTTCAAACTTATAGGATATCATGGTGCAAATCCTATAAAAGTCGATCTCAGTCAGTATGATGCTTTTATATCTACCTTTATGCCAAATGTGTCAAAAGCAAGAGCATACGGAATTAAAGCTGAACTGATAAACTTTGGTATAGATCCGGATGAAATAAAGAGCATATTAAGTGAATTGGGAGATAAAGAGAAAAAATATCCCATTGTATTTTCTGGGAGTTTGCATAAAGTCCATAGAAGCAGATTAGTTCTCCTTGAAAGTATAGCTGAAGAATTTGGAGAGCAATTTAACCTTTTTACACATACAGATTATGCACTAACACCTATATTGAAAGAAGTATATAAAGGCAAAGTTTTCGGTAAGGATCACATAAAAACTTTAGCTCTCTCAAAGATAAGTATAAACCATCACGGAGATATACTTCCATGGGCTCATAATATAAGACTATACGAGGCAACAGCAGCTGGGTCACTGTTGATTACTGATGAACTTCCGGGTTTGAGAAATTTATTTGAAGTCGGAAGAGAAGTTGCAGCCTATTCGTCTATTCATGAATGCATAAAACTAATCAGAAAATTTCTTGAAGATGATGAAGAAAGAGAAAAAATAGCAAAAGCCGGACAAAAGAAAACACTATCAAAACACACATATGAAAACAAGCTTGAAAAATTAATTGAAATGATAAAAGATATAACCTCATAAATAAAAAATAAATATATTTCTAAGTCCCTATAAATGTAAAAAATCTATCTGCTAAAATCAGTAATGATTAAAAAGACATAGATTCAATTACTGCTTAAAATCAAAAACTTTTAATTTCATTTTAATCTTTGAAAGTAAGAATAAAAACTTTTATTTAATGCTTGAAGGAATTGGAATTTTAGATATAAAATAAAATTAAAAATGGTTCAGAATAATCTATAATAGAAAGAAAAAAGATGATTAATTATCAAATTATATGTCCATTATGCAGCTCTAACAGTACAACTAAAATAGAAACAATAAATAGAGAACAAATAATTTATTTATACAAATAAGGATTTTGGTATCGATGTTAGTTATCTATTGAAAAATGCTGATTTAGATTATTATGAATGTTCGTCGTGCAAGCTAAGGTTCTTCTATCCTTTAATAGTTGGTGATGAAAAATTTTATAATGCATTACAACGAGTATGCGACTGGTATTACATGGATACAAAAGAAGAGTATATTTATGTTAAAAATTATATCAAACCTGATGATAAGGTTCTTGAGGTTGGATGCGGTAAAGGCTATTTCTTCAAGCATATTTCTACTAAAACTAAATATTACATTGGATTAGAACTTAATAAAAAAGCTAAAGAGACTGCAGAATCGAACGGTATTAAGGTTGAAAATATCACTGTAGAGGATTACTCAAAAAAATATCCAGAGACTTTTGATGTTGTTGTAAGTTTTCAAGTCCTGGAGCATGTATCAGATCCAAAAGGTTTCATAGAGGCTAAAATAAAATTATTAAAGAAAGGAGGATTATTGATTATAGCTGTTCCTAGTGAAGATTCCTTCATAAGGTACGCAGCAAATGTAACGCTTAATTTACCCCCACATCATGTTACAAGATGGTCTGATGAAACTTTGAAGAAAATAGCAGAAATATATAATTTAAAAATGATTGATCTTTACCATGAAAAAGTTCAAGAAGGTCATAAAGTTTGGTTTATAACAACAGTTTTAAATAGCTTATTCATTCCGCCACATCGCTTGATTGACTTATCTTTAAAATGGAAGTTAATAAATAAATTTTCTGAAAAACTTGCGAGATTAATTAAAGAAAAATTGAAAGAGGAATTACTTCCCAACGGACACACTGTCGTTTGTATCTATAAGAAAGATTTAGTTCTATGAAGAGTTAAATATTGCCAAAATTGAAGAGTTAAATATTATGAAAATTAAGTCCGATTAATTTCCTAGAAGATGAAATAAAACGATAAATTATCTATACCCAAAAATTTATTTCAAAATGCTCTTTTTTGATGATAATGAATTTAAGAATACTTCTGGCAAAGCTCTGCAACATTTCTGAAAATTATGTCATAAAAAAATCCTTTAATTTCTTTTCAAAAGCATATTTGCTCCAGTTCATAACGGAAAATCTTGGAATAGCATATCTATTTACCATAAAAGGTATAACTGCTCCCTTTACACCAGAAAAAGCTAAAGAGAATCCACAACTTTTTACAATATTCAATGTATCTGATGAAAAATCATCAGCTAAACCAAATGGATAAGCAAATGTTTCCACTTTTTTACCTAATATCCTTTCTAATTTCAATTTACTAGTTAAAATTTGTTTTTCTTGATCTTGAGGCTCGAGAATAGAAAGAACTTCATGATGTTCAGTGTGAGCGCCAACCAAAAAACCACATGCAGAAATCTGCCTTATATCATCTTCCATAAAAATTTCAGGCAAAGAAAAACTATTAAATCCAACCTGTTTTTCAATAGATAAAAGAATTTCTTCCCTCTTTCCCCAATCAATATATTTTAATTTTGTGTATATGTAAGAAAAAGCGGTGTTTTTACTAACGATATGTTTCCCAGATGAAAATTCTCTCTTAAAAATTTGAACCTTTATGGCTTCAG
>CAZRNR010000059.1:0-13372 GCA_964601505.1 uncultured bacterium
CCACCTTACAGAAGATGGAACTTCCTGCTTCATAGAGGTTTTTCACCTCTCACAGTTCTGGCCATCCTTGCCATACCATCATTGACAACCCTTTGGTTATCAGGGTTACATATAATAATTATAATCCGAAAATGATTCAAGTCTTTGCAATTCATCTCCACCCTGTAGAGGATGGAGACTTCTTGCTAAATTTATGTTAAATGAAAAAACTTAAAATCTGAAAACTGTCAAAAATCAACATTTCCAATCAGGAGAGTCATCACAAAACCACAAAATCTGAAAAACACCTATCTTAATTTTAGTTTTTTAAGAATAAGAATTTATGAAAGGTCAAGATAAAGGTCAGAAGGGTTCCAAGGCAGGAGGGCCCAAGGAAGTAGTTGCAAAATTTAGGATAAGGATACCTGCTCAAGAAGCCAACCCAGCTCCACCTGTTGGGCCGGCATTAGGTCAAAGAGGTGTAAACATATCAGAGTTCTGTAAAAGGTTTAATGATGCTTCAAAACAATTTCCAAAAGGTTTGCCTGTCACAGCACACGTGACGGTTTATAAAGATAGATCGTTTGAATTTATAATAAAAACCCCAGTAACATCAGCTCTTATATTAAAATACTCCAAGCTTGAAAGTGGATCAGGCGAACCTGGGAGGAAGATAGCAGGTAAAATATCCAAAAAGGATATAGAAGAAATTGCCAAAATAAAATTACCAGACCTCAATGTAAATTCTTTTGAATCGGCTTGCAGAATAGTAGAAGGAACAGCAAGAAGCATGGGAATAGAAATAGTTTGAAGATATGAATGAATGATACTATAGTATCTCATGCAACTCCTCTTTTTCCCTCCGCAATAGGAGTAGTAAGGTTATCTGGCCCGAGAGTTAAAGAAATAATCACAAAGCTGACGAGGAAAAACAACTTCCGCAGGAGGTATGCACATCTGGTAGAAATATATGATGATGATGGGAAAAATATAGATGAGTGCATCTTAATCTTTTATGAAAAACCTTCATCTTATACAGGTGAAGATATGGCAGAGATATTTTTACACGGTAATCCGGTCATAATTAACCATGTAGTTTCACTATGCATAAAAAACGGTGCTCGCATGGCTCGTGAAGGTGAATTCACAAAACGTGCATTCTTAAATGGTAAGATAACTCTTGAGAGAGCGGAATCAATCCTATCGATTGTGAATTCCTCAACAATAGATGGAGTAAAAGCATCCATAAGAATCCTTAAAGGAGAATTTCAGGATGTAGTTGAGAGAATAAGATTAAAAATAGTAGATATATTATCGGATTTGGAAGCTTCTTTAGATTTTCCAGAAGATGTTGATATGGAGATAACAAAAGAGAAAATACAGCAAAACATTTATGAAGCACTCGAAGAGATTCAGAAGATCTATCTTTCGTGGAAAAACTCAAGAATGATGGTTGATGGGGCAATGTGTACCATAATTGGTAAACCTAATGCGGGCAAATCAAGCCTTTTTAATTTGCTCGTAGGCGAATCAAGATCCATAATTTCTCCGTTTCCCGGCACAACAAGAGATTATATAGACACAAGAATAGATGTTGGAGGTGGTGTTCTAATAAGGCTTATAGATACAGCAGGAGTTAGACAAACACCAGACCCAATCGAACAAGAGGGAATAAAAAGAGCAATTGAGATATCATCGGAAAGCGATATAATACTTTGCGTTTTTGATAGCTCATCTGAATTTGATGAAGATGACAAGAAATCTGTGGAAGTTTCTCTCTCTTCAAAAGCTCAACTCGTAATTTTCATCATAAATAAATCAGACAAAGGTGATGTATCAAGGTATGAGAGAATAATAGAAAATTTCAAAACAGAGGATAAGGAAACAAAAACACTAAGTGTATCTTGTCTAAAAAATGAAAACATAGATAAAGTGCGGGAAGAAATAAAAGATTTTGTTGTCAAAGGAAAAGATCATGATTTCTTTGCTCTTTCAGCAAGACAAATAGGTTTGCTCTCATTAATTATAGATAAGTTAAAAAATGCTCTTGAATTTATATCTAACTCAGACTACCTCGGAAGTGTGCTATGTATCAGAGAAGCTCTAACAAGTATAGATGATCTACTTGGTAGAGGAAGCTCACCTGAAGTGATAGAAAACATATTCAAGAAATTCTGCATAGGAAAATGAAAACATATTTCGTAAAGTTTGATTTGTAAATTGCTCTGCTGCAATCATAGTCAAAATACTTTACTTTTCATATTCTAACTCACTATTTAAAAAGCATTTTTTGATTTGGTAGATGCAACAGGACAATCACAAAACTAAAAAGCATTCTTTTGGTTTTCGGCTTGATGGATGCAACAAAGCAAAATACTTTATTATGCAAATGATAACGAATCCAACAAGCACATACTCGCGCATTCAAAAAACATAAAGAACTTTGTTTGAACAGAAGCTAAACTGAAAAATTCTTGAAAATATTACAACACAAAGAGATTTTTTTAGCATAAATGATTATGGGTCTTAAAGGAAGCCCTGTGGAGAAATTTGATGGTTATGAGAAGGGCTTCAGAGTTATATGAAAGGTTAGGGGATCAAAATATCATTTCTCATCCATTTTTTCTCTCTATATTTTTCTCTCTATATTTGGGAAAATTTGAAAGTAATTTTGAAATTTCCTCAGGAGCTTTAATATCCTGAGGAAAAAGGAGGATAAAAGTATGGTTAGCATAGCAGGTATAATACTTGGGGGTATACTATCCCTATCTATATATGAAAAGGAGGCAGCTTCTGTTGATGTAAGGTTCAGAACTCAGGTTCTTTTAAGTGCATACTTCAAAGATACGAAACCTTTTGGCACCAAGGAAGGGCCAATAGATGTAATACTTCCTAACATACCTGACTCAAAGTTCTATTATGGCTTCGGTATAAGGCGGTCACGCCTCGATTTTCGGGGACACTATATCACGAAAGCTCTAAAATATAGAATGCAAATAGCATTTGAAGGCGCTTCGGCTTCTCTTCTTGACTTCTTCACAACATATAACATATCAGAGTTCTTTGAAATAAAAGCAGGACAATACAAAATACCCTATAATAGAGAAGAGCTTGTCTCTTCAGGAGAACTTGAGTTCGTTGATAGATCTGTTATAAACTCGTACTTTGCACTTGCAAGAGATGTGGGAGTAACACTATCAGCAGGTCCGCAACTAGCAAAGCTAAATGTTGGTGTTTTCACTGGATGGGGAAGAAACTTCCAAAGAATAGATGCAACTAATATAAGTAAAAACCTTCTTTATGTTGGGAGAATAGAAATAACTCCTGTTGGTAAGACTGTATATAGCCAACCAAATCTCAAAGGTGAAGAGCTAATAAACATTGGGATCGGAGGTCTGTTCTTCCCTATATCCCAAGTTGAGATAGATAACAAAAAGATCAGTAGCAGAAGAGATAAACCAGATATTCTAAAGATAATTGAGAACAAAGCTCAAAAAGAAAATCTTTTATCATTTACAGGTGATGTGAAATTATGGCTTGATAATAAACTATCATTCGAAACTGAAGCACATTTTACCCCTGATCTATATGATAATAACTTGTTTGGTATAAGAATTCAACCATCATTCATGCTAACAGAACAAATCGGACTTGCAGCAAGATTCTCATCTGTCTTATCTGAAAAAGATAAACCTATATTTGAACCTGGTATTGCCTTTTCTTATTACTTCAAAGATCACACAAAATTACAGTTAGACTACATAAATCAAAGAGGACCAAAAAATGACTTTGCATATATAAGAGCACAGTTTCAGGTCTATATAAAGTAAAAAAAATGGAAGGAACTAAAAAAGTAAAAAAACAAGGAGGGAGAAAAATAGCAAGGAGGTAAAAAACAAGGGAGGTAAAAAAATGAAAACCATAAATAACAAAAAAAACAATAAAAAAATAAAAATATTAAAGCTTTTTGTCATCGCGGCAATGATCATTCTGAACGCTCTACAAGCTTCTGCACAAAAAACGATCATAAAAATAGATGGTTCATCAACAGTGTATCCGCTTACAGAGGGAATAGCAGAGGAGTTCCAAAAAATCAAAAGGGGAGCTGTAAATGTTACCGTTGGTATATCCGGAACTGGTGGTGGATTCAAAAAGTTCTGCAGAGGAGAAACTGAAATATCAAATGCATCAAGACCTATCTTAAAACAAGAAATGGAAGTATGCAGTCAAAATGGGATAGAATACATTGAAATACCAGTAGCATATGACGGACTTTCTGTTGTTCTAAATCCACAAAATAATTGGGTGGACTGCCTAACAGTTGAGCAACTTAGGGAGGTATGGAAACCAGAATCACAGGGTAAAAAATTCCTGTGGTCGGATCTTAATCCTAAGTGGCCCAAAGAAGAAATAAAACTATGTGGTGCAGGTTCAGACTCCGGAACCTTTGATTACTTCACTGAAGCCATAGTGGGAAAACCAAAAGCATCAAGAGGAGATTACACAGCATCAGAAGATGACAATGTTCTGGTACAGTTTGCATCAAAAGAAAAAGGAGCTTTATGCTTCTTCGGTCTTGCTTATGTAGAAGAGAACAAAGGGAAAATAAAAGCTGCAGCTATAAAAAACCCAAAAACTGGAGAATGTGTCCTACCCTCATACAACACAGTTCAGAATGGAACATATCAACCACTCTCAAGACCACTTTTTATATATGTAAATGCTAAATCTGCGGAAAAATCAGAATTAAAAGAGTTTGTTGATTTTTATATCAAAAACGCGGGAAAAATAGCCAAAGAAGTAGGATATATATCATTACCAGATAAAGTATATGAAAAGATAGCTGAAAGATGGACAAAAAGAACAAAAGGAACAGTATTCGGAGGAGAACCTGAAGTTGGAATAACTGTAGAGGAAATGTTAAAAAGAGAAACTAAAAAATGAATCTTGAAACAAAAAGAAAGATGGATACAGCACTTCAGATAATTTTAGCACTACTGAGTGCTGTATCTATCTTGATCACAATTGCTATAATATGGGTTCTTGTATCTGATACAATTATATTCTTCACTCATCAAGAAAGTGGTGGTTTCCCAAAATCTATCATAAGATTCTTTACCGAAAAAGAATGGACACCAACATTTGCAAATAAGCAGATAGGAATCTGGCCACTTCTCAATGGAACTTTCTTAATAGCAATCATATCAATGGTTATATCCATACCACTGGGATTACTGATTTCCATATACCTAAGTGAATACTCAACATGGAAGATCAGAGAAGTAATAAAACCTTTTTTGGACTTTTTAAGTGCTATACCAACAGTCGTATATGGATATTTCGCGCTGCTTTTCATAACACCTATTCTGCAAAGTATATTTGGTAAATTAGGTGTTGAGGTGCAAGGAATGAACGCTCTTTCGCCCGGAATAGCTATAGGAATCATGATACTCCCATTCACATCTTCAATGGTAGAAGATTCATTAAAGGGAGTTCCTCAGGACCTTCGTGAAGCTTCATATGCTCTGGGGGCATCAAAAATCAGGACTACACTACTTGTGGTTGTGCCAGCAGCAAGATCTGGGATAATTTCTGCCTATCTTCTTGGCTTTTCAAGAGCAATAGGAGAAACAATGGTCGTAGCAGTTGCAGCGGGAATGTATCCACAGATCACATTAAACCCTCTTGAGCCGATCCAAACGATCACAGGGTATATTGTTCAGGTAGCCCTGGGAGATCTACCATTCAGATCTTTTGAATACCTCTCTATATTCGCAGCTGGCTTCTCATTATTCCTGATAACCTTGATATTCAATTCAATAGCTGTATATCTTAAATCAAGATCTAGCGGATACTGAAATGGAAAACATCAAAAGGTTTGAGATAGAAAAATATGTCCAAGGGGTAAAGCGAGCAGATAAAGTTTTTGAAATCATAGGTATCATATCTTTGTTTCTCATCATAACTTTCCTTTTCTCTATATGTATTGATTTATTCATAGATGGAATTGAAAGGATAATGGATAAATCTTTTTATTTCTCGTTTCCTTCAAGACACCCAAAAAAAGCTGGAATCCTTTCAGCGTGGGTTGGGACAATTTATGTTATGCTCGGAGCTGCATTCTGGGCAATCTTTTTAGGAGTCCCTACCGGAATATACCTTGAGGAATACGGAAGTAAAGGCAAAATATCAAAAATCATTGAGGTGAATATATCTAATCTGGCAGCAATTCCTTCTATAGTATATGGACTATTATCCCTTGGCGTATTTGTATATAGACTCAAATTTGGGGAAAGCATACTTACAGCTGGACTTACACTCGGGATACTTATGCTACCTGTTATTGTTGTTGCTACAAGGGAATCAATAAGGAGGATACCAATTTCAATACGTGAAGCTGCTTACTCTCTTGGAGCAACCCGATGGGAAACTATTTTCCACCATGTCCTACCATACTCAACAGGTGGTATTATGACTGGTGTTATAATAGGTCTGTCAAGAGCGATAGGAGAAACAGCTCCTCTCATTACAATTGGCGCACTTACTTTTATTGCTTTCTTACCTCCAAATCCATGGGAAAACTTCATAGGTATGCTTAAATCTCCCTTTACAGTGCTTCCAATACAGATGTTTAACTGGGTTTCAAGACCCCAGGAAGAATTCCACAAAAATGCAGCCGCTGCAGGTTTCGTTCTAATTGTCTTGGCACTCCTTATGAACACCTTTGCATTCTACATAAGATTTAAAGCCAGAAGAAAATATCAGTGGTAATAAGGAGGAGGGTATGGTTAGCATAGCAGTTTTTTCAATTTATAAAAGGTCCCTCCTCCTTCAAATTACTTATAATACATTGTAATAAAATATAAAAAAAATAAATAAAAAACGATTTTTTGATATTTTTCAAAATCGAATTTCAACCTTAATTTACAGTGAAGGAATCAACAAAGAAGATATTCTCATAACTCAAGCATATCTCTTATTCTCTTAACTTCTGGTTGATCAAAAGGATTTATACCCATTATTTTTCCACATACTGCAATAGCTATTTGAAAGGAAAAAACAAGCTTTGATATTTCAGATGGAGTTTGCTCAAAATCTATCCACATTGATGGTATCTTTTCAGAAAAAGCCCTATATGTCGCATCAGCTTCTCTCCTGACCTGCTCGTATCTCCTACCTTTTGGGACAATGAATATAGAGAATTTTGACTTGGGATTTGCCAAAACAAGTTGAGCCATTGAATGCTGGAAGTTTGGTCCAAGATTAGCAACAGGTGTAAAACCTTTATTATCCTTCCCAAGACTCTCAGCTATAAGCTGAGATATATTCTCCGAAAGTTCAAAAATCTTTCTTGAATAAAAACACAAAAATAGATCTTGTTTATCTAAATTCTGGAGTAAAAAAGAAGCTAACTTAAAATGCAAAGAGTCCTGATTGGTCAATGAGTTTCTAACCTCAGAAAGTCCTCTACAAACTCCTTTGAGAATTTTTGGATACATCGCTGAAAGATAGAAATACATTATGTAAAATGTAGAGAATCGTCCCGATAGCTGCGGCGGAAAAGGTATAATCTGTATATTATACTTCCTCGCAATCCTACTCATCGGAGAATCCACATCCTGAGAATTGATTATAAAACTACTTGAAATATTTCCTCCTGAAACCTTGAGCTTCTTTATAATCTTATCAAAAAGTATCAGTGTTTCGTAAGTTGTTCCAGATTTAGAGACAACGTAGAATAATTTCTTTCTAAAATTACCTTCAAAATCATCTTCTGGAGATTCCAAAAATGTTCCTTTTATATCAAAAATTCTGAAAAAGGCTCTCGGTCCTGATGAAGATCCTCCTATCCCTATCCAAACAAGTTCTTTTTTAAAAAACTTGGAAAAATTTTGATAATCTGAAGCTAACTCATCGGCTATAAGGAAACACCAGGGAGTTTGTCTAACATTTTGTTTTGCTTCCTCAAGAACCAAAGAAATATCTTTTGAGATATCATTCATCATCTTGAAGCGAACTCTACCAAACCATCCTTTATTCTCTTGACGCCTTCCCTTATTTTCTCTTCACTAAGTGCGAATGAAAGTCTGATAAACCCAGGAGCACCAAATCCCTCTCCAGGGATGACCAAAACCTTTTTCTTTTCAAGTAAGAAAGTGCTAAGTTCATCTGTTGTTTTGTTATTGCGAAGGAAGTAGGAAACATTTGGGAATATATAGAATGCTCCCTCTGGCTTTACACATCTTATTCCTTCAGTGCTGGTTAGAAGTGAATATATAAGGTCTCTCCTTTTTCTAAACTCGTCTGTTGTTTTCCTGACAAAATCATCATCCTTTTCTAAGGCTCCAATTGAAGCATACTGTGATATACTTGTTGGATTTGAGGTAGTCTGTCCCTGAACTTTTTTCATAGCAGAAATTACATCCTGAGGTCCAAAAGCAAAACCGATTCTCCATCCTGTCATAGAATATGTCTTTGACATTCCCCATATAACAACTGTTCTTTCCTTAAGAAACTTGGCGAAACTTTCAAATTTCTTGCCATAGACCATAGTTCCATATATCTCATCCGAAAGAACCCAAATATTTTTGTTCTTGACTATATGGGATATTTCCTCGAAAATTTCCGGTTCAGCAACAGCACCTGTTGGATTACAGGGGTAATTCAAAATAATACACTTAGTTTTTGGTGTTATAGCTTCTGCTATATCTTTTGGTAAAGGTTTAAAACCGTTTTCAGGTTTAGTTTCAACAAACTTCGGGACTCCTCCAACCATCTTTACCATATCTGGATATGAAACCCAATATGGAGAAAGTATTATCACCTCGTCTCCTTGATCAACAACGGAGAATAAAAATTCATATATAGCCATCTTTGCTCCGGGAGAAACCATGCACTCACTTTCTTTATACTCAACACCAAAAAAATCTCCGAACTTCTTTATCGCTAACCTTTTGAGTTCTGGAATTCCATCAACTGCTGTGTATTTAGTTTTTCCTTTGTCTATAGCGTTCTTACCATAGTCAATAGCATGTGGGGGTGAGGAAAAATCCGGTTCTCCTGCTCCAAAAGATACTATATCTTCGCCCTTCTCTATAAGAGCTTTTGCCTTTGCATCAAGCGTCAAAGTTGGAGAAGGTTTTATCTCCCTTACTCTCCTTGATAACTCCATAGTAAGGATTTTCCATATAAAAACTTCAGTTTCACAAAAGTCAGATACTTTTGATTAATATATTGGTGTTATGGTGGGAATGACCGAACAAAAGAAAACAGAACTTTCTGGGGAGGAAAAAAAAGATATAAGAATGAACTTTTCAAAAGAAGAAAAGAAAAAAGTCAGAGAAATTTTCTCAGAAGTAGGTAAAATACTCAAGGAAGCTATCAAAGAGATAGAGGATTCATCTGAAAAAGGGGAACTCTCATTTGAGGAAACAGCAGGAATAATAACAAAATACATATCAAGAATAAATCCTATTCTTTCAAATCTATATATAAACTCACTGGGAAAGCTTATAAGAGCTTATCAACTTTTGATTTATTCTGATGCTGTAGATGAGTTTGGATACGATCCAAAATTTGAAGACTTCGTCAAACCACTTTTCAAATTTCTCTATGAAAAATGGTGGAGGGTCAGTGTGGAAGGAGGAGAAAACATACCACACAAAGGGAGAGTCCTGTTTGTTGCCAATCATTCAGGAACCCTACCAGCGGATGGAGCTATGATAAAATACTATGTGAGAGAAATACATCCATCACACAGAGATCTAAGACCTCTTGCAGAAAATTTCGTTTATTACTTACCTTTCATAGGAGTCATGATGAACAGAATAGGGGGAGTAAGAGCTTGTCAAGAGAATGCAGAAATCCTCCTGATGAGAGATGAGGCAGCTTTAGTTTTCCCTGAAGGTGTAAAAGGAATAGTAAAACATTTTTCTCAAAGATACAAGCTACAGAGATTCGGGAGAGGAGGATTTGTCAAATTAGCAATAAAGACCCAGTCCCCAATGCTACCGGTCGCAGTTGTCGGAGCAGAGGAAATATACCCAGTGCTAGCCAAATTTGACACAATAGGAAAACTTATGAACTTACCGACCCTCCCCATTGTGCTTAATATGTTTTTGCTCGGTCCATTTTGGTTCATACCGTTTCCATCAAAGTGGTATATAAAGTTCGGAAAACTAATAAAGAAGACAGCTGAAATTCCCCCAGAAGCTGTGGAAGACGATATTTTGATAAACCAAATATCACAAGAGGTAAGAAGCTATATAGAGGATATGATCGCAGAACTACTATCAAAAAGAAAAAGTATATGGAAGTAAATCAATCTCTTCATCTTAACTTAGAATGAAAATAAAAAAGACATACATCATCATAATTGCCATAGCATTGATGAACTTATCAGCAAAAGATAATAAAGGAGACACAGAATCCTTACTAAATGAAGCCATAAAATATCTTAAAGAAGGGAAATTTGAGGAAGCAGAGGAAAAGATAAGCGAATTTAAAAATGAGCCAGCATTGAAACTAGAAAGAATTAGCTTCCCCATTGAAACATCTGAGGTGATAAATCTTCTTGAAAAAGAGATAAAAATGCTCAAGGATTTATCTGTAAGCAAAGTTCCTTATTCCTTTGTAACATCGCTAAATCCTAATTTCCTTAAGGATAACCAAGACATATTTTTTTATGCATTACAAGAATTTGGAAGTTTTAACTTCATACCCGATGCATTCATCACAGAAATAAAAGACGGCAAAAAAATCCTCATAAACTTTTCTTCTACCCCAATGCACAGCAACTTAAAAAACATCGTGATAAATATAAGAAGAAATGAGATAACTAAAAAGCAGATTTACTTTATTCCAGATTTGAGCTACCTATCTGAATCTGTTTTTATCTTCTTGAAGAAGAAGATAAACTGTCAAGCCACTTCAATAGTATATCCTAAAGACCGTAGGGAATTAGCAGAGAAGATAAAAAACGTCGGTTGGGCATTTGGGATATCATCTCCTTTGAATATAGAATATGAAGGAATTGATTTAATCCCTCTTTTTAGAGAAAAAGGACTTGAACTACTAAAAAGAAAACCTAAAGATAATCAGGAAATATTTTCAAAACTATCCGAATATCTTGATAACATCGGTTGTATAATAATATTAGATACACCAAGAAATGCGGCAGCGATAATCCCACAGTTCAGATTCATAGGAGCTAAAAATCTAAAATTCATAGGTTTCTTTTGGTCAAAAATAAAAGACATAATAGAAAAAAGATATTACGACAGAATATTTTATGTAGATATCATAGATGAAAGCGTATCGGATAGGGCAAAAGTTTATATATCTGAACTAAAAAAGCTATCAGATTTCTTATTATCAGCTCAACCCATGAAGGCTG
Source organism: uncultured bacterium (assembly GCA_964601505.1). Lineage (GTDB taxonomy): Bacteria > Calescibacteriota > Calescibacteriia > Calescibacteriales > Calescibacteriaceae > DRWZ01. The sequence goes on from CAZRNR010000059.1 coordinate 11,375, forward strand.
AAAAATTAGAGTTTCAAGGAGAGTTCGGTAAGATACTGGTCGTACCGGGAAAATACACAACTCGTCCTGTATTCATATTTAAGGTAGGAGAAACAAATGAAAAAATTTTTGAGTATTATAAAGATGAACCTGTATTTACAGAATAATGTTCGTATTCCAAAACAAATTATGGAAAGATTTTAAAAAATGCCTCGTCATACAAGGTGAAAACTCTTTCTTATTTGACACAAGAAAAAAATATTTCCGCAAAGGAAATCCATTTGAAACCATTGAAAAATTCGTAGAGGAAGAAAAAGGAATAAAATTCGGATACATATCTTACAATCTCTCAAGATTTGCGGAGAGTTTAAAAATTCAAGGAGAAGATGATATAGGAATACCTGATTGTGTTCTTGTATCACTTGATCAAAAGAAGTACGAAAACATATCAATTCCAAAAGGATCATATAAAATCTCAATTCCAAATATTAATACGGGAAAGGAACAATTTATATCGGGAGTAATAGAAGCAAAAAGACACATATACAACGGAGACATATACCAGGTTAATCTTTCAAGAAGAATAGAGATTGAATGTCAAATAAATGCTTATTCGCTTTTTTCAAACTATATAAGGGCACAGCCTATAAGATTTCCAGCTTTTCTTGAATTTCCAGATCTTGGATTTTCCATAGGGAGTGGATCTATGGAGATATTTCTTGAGAAAAAAGACAGCAGAATAAGAGAATGTCCAATAAAAGGAACAAGGAAAATTCAAGAAAAAGATCCAGAAGTCATAAAAAAGATATCGGACGAACTGCTGAATGATGAAAAAGAGATAGCGGAAAATCTAATGATAGTTGATATGGTGAGGAACGACCTTGGGAAAGTGTGTAAAATTGGGACAGTAAGACCAAGAAGATTATTTGATGTAGAAAAATATGAAACACTTATCCATCTTGTATCAGAAGTCGAGGGAGAATTAGAGAAAAACAAAAAAATATCTGATATTCTAATTGCAACATTTCCTGCTGCATCTATAACTGGAGCTCCCAAAAAATCTGCTATGGAGATAATAGAAAAAATAGAGAAAAAAAGAAGAGGTCCATACTGCGGGGCAATATCAATGTTTGATGAAAGTGGAGATTTTATCATGTTGGTCTCAATAAGAATATTCCTCTATCTCCACAGAGGTAAATTATACTACTGGACCGGCTGCGGAATAGTTTGGGATTCTGATCCATATAAAGAATGGGAGGAAACCTTAACAAAAACAAAAGCTTTTATAAATGCTCTACAGAATCAAGTTTTACCTGAAGAGAAAACGGAATCCCACACTCTATAGGTGATGAAAATATGAGAATCCTTCCATATCTGACAAAATTCTCCATATACTCCTTCAGTGTAGATTGACCCTGGTCATCCAGGTTAGAAAATGGTTCATCAAGGATGATTATACTTGGTTCAGCTATAAAAATCTTGGTAAGAGCTATTTTTTTTTGTGTCCCTTGAGAAAGTTTTCCAACAGATTTATCTATATATCTTTCTATTGAAAATATACCAAGTAGCTTGATAACATCACTTTTTGTCAAAATCTTTCCCCATAGCTTTCCCCAAAGATATAAATTCTCATAGGTTGTAAGATCTTTATATATTCCCGGTTTATGCCCGACAAAAACCACATGATGTTTATACTCTGAAAAGATACTTTTTCCATTTATCTTCACATCCCCCATATCTGGCTTAATAAAACCACTTAATATTCTCAGGAGCGTAGTTTTTCCAGAACCATTCTTTCCTGACACAAACAAGATATCACCACCTTTGATTTCAAAACTTATGTTCTCAAAAATAACTCTTCCATCAAAATGCTTTGATAAATTCAAAGCTTGAAAAAGTATCATAATAAATAGTAATTTGAAATGATAACAATAAAAAATTGCTTTGTCGCATCAATCAAATATTTACTGAGTTAGGATATGATTGAGTTAGGATATGAAAAGTAAAATACATAAAACA
>CAZRNR010000060.1:0-13072 GCA_964601505.1 uncultured bacterium
TCCAAAAACATCTATATAATTGGGATTGAATTCAGCAAGGAAAAAAGAAACATCACAAGTTTTGAGTGGGAAAGGGTACATTAGGTTATAGAATTAAGACTGTGGCTGACGCTCTCAACTAATTGAGGGGTGTTCATAATTCTCAATCATTTTTTTAATAATTTTGAACTCTATTTCCGAAATTCACATATGCAACTTCATTCTATTTTTAAATACATCCATAAATGTTTGCAAAGCAAACACACCTATAAGAATATAACCTATTTTATCAGGGGTGTTCATAATTTTACCAACCTAACCTTGTTGATTTTTATAAAGAATTAATCTTGTGATAGGAGCAAGAAAGGATAAGAATAAACTTCTTAATTATGAGCACCTCTCGACTAATTGAAGTTTAATTTTTTTATTCTTACATTTAATAGATGATTTAGCCCATAAATGACGGGTCTGAAAATCTGCTATTTAGTAATTGCTCGTATTTCTTTGGCATGAATCCTTCTAAAAATTTTATTTCAAGTGAGAGATCGATCTCCACTGACACTTGAAAGTTTTGGTAAAAAACTTATTATATACTTATAGGAGTGAGTTTATTTTAAATTGTCAGGTGGCAATTATCATTATAGGATAGATCAAATTCTAGAGTGAATTGACTCTATTAATTTATTGGAAATTTCCCTATTTGCTATAAGTGAATAGTTTTTGTTTTGTAGATTATTGTTATATGCGAATATAGTATAGCGAATTAACAAGTGAATTTGGATGGGGTTTATTTTCTTTGTTGGAGAAGGTTTGAAATGAAGGTTTGCAATATTACTAGCATAGCTATTCACAAATAGGGAACATCATAAACACTGAAATTTTTGATTTCGGATCTTGTTTATTTTACAAGATTCTTATGAGTTTAGAACACCCCAAGGATGTGATTTCCTATAGACTCTTTACTTGAAATCAAAAACTTCTTTATATAACCATTATCAATTTAATCAGTTTTTGACAATCCTTTCTTTGTAAAATAAGCACTTTTAAGGATTAGAAATTAGAGTATCTAAAAGGTTTTCTGCTTGTGAACAGTTATGCTAGATTACTATCTCGGGTTGATGGTAGAGTTTGAGTCTTTTTTCAGCTGCTTTTATAATGAGTGCGAGCATTTGTGAGTAAGTTATATCTTGTAGCGCACAAAGCTTTGCAAGGTGTCCATCCCAACACCATCCAGGATTAGGATTTACTTCTAGTAGATAAGGATTTCCTTCTTCGTCTAACCTCCAGTCAAATCTTGCGTAGTCTCTACAACCGAGCCTTTCAAAGAGTTTAATGGAGCATTCTATTATTATTCTTTCTGTTTCTTCTGGTAGGTTAGCTTTTATTGTCCGTATGTTCCAATATGGGGAATCAGGGAGCCACTTTGCTTCATATCCGCATATTCTTGGAAATCCTTCTGGGAGCATGGAATAATCTTCTTCACCTATAGGTGTGATCATATAATCATTTGGTGGGTTTCCTATTATTCCTACTGTAAGATCTTTACCTGGGAGGAATTTTTCGACTAATATTGGTTTTTCATAACCAAATCTTTTTCTGACATCTGCTATTTGTGCGGTCAGTTCTTCAACTGAATATACTACAGATTTTGTCGTAATTCCGAAGGATGAATCTCCATAATTTGGTTTTACTATTGCGGGGAAAGAGAAAGGTATTTCATATATTATGTCAGAGGGTTTTATAAAGAAAGCCGGAGCAACTGGGATTTCCATTTCTTTTGCTATACCTCTTACGAGTGATTTATCGTAGCAGAAAGAGAGACATTGGGGACCTGCTCCTGTGTAGTGAATTCCAAGAATCTCAAGCAGGGATGGAATATGTAATTCTTTAGTTGGATCATTTGAGAAACCTTCATCACATAAGTTTAGTACAAGGTCTATCTTTCCTTTGTTTTTGAGGTCTTTTAGGGAATCTATTAATTTATCGTGATCGGATAGGAAATAGAAATTATATTCCTTTATTTCTGATAAGGCTTCTTTAAGTTTGTTTATTGTGAGTATATCATCTTCGTCAAATGTTCCTCCTGGTTTTATTGGGTCTTTCTTTTTTGGATCTCCAAGTAAGACTACTATGTTTTTTACACTGGAGGATACTCCATTTGTTTTGGTCCAGAATTTCTGAGCCTTTGCAACTATAAGAAATCTTTTTTCCATCATTCCGAGGTCCTGACCTCTATTTGATAGTCCGTTTATCTTTTCGATTTCTATGTCTGTGAAACCGATTTCTTCAAAGAGGCTTTTAATCTCGCTTTCTGAATATAATCTTTCTGCGTAGAATCTATCTACAAGGATTCCCTTTTCAGCATGTATTATCACCTCTCTTGAGATTATCCTTTTTGCATCAGAGGAAAGGCTCCTTTCCCTGCAAACTATGGTTTTTTTATCTATCCATTCCCATGACCGAGGTTGAAAGTTTTTACGCATGTATTCTCCGTCTGTTATATCAACAATGGCCTTCCCTCCGGGCTTAAGCACTCTGAAAACCTCTTTAAGAACTTTTTTATCATCTTCTGCAGATTCAAAATAACCGAAGCTGTTTCCAAGTATAAGAACAAAATCAAACTGATCTGATTTATAAGGTATTTTCCTTGCGTCTCCTTCTCTAAATTTGACAGGTAGCCCTTCCTTCTTAGCTTGTTTTCTAGCTTTTTCAATTAGGTAATGCGAGCTGTCTAATCCCTCCACGAACATAAAGCCTCTTCTTGCGAGTTCTAAGGAGTGTCTTCCATGTCCGCAGCATAGGTCGAGTATCGTTACATCTTTGCTCACCTCAACTTCGGGACCAAACTTTTCTAATATCTTTGATATTTCGGCCTTAGTTATGTTATCATCACCTACGACATCGCTATCTGTTTTTATGTAAAATGAATCAAAGATTTTTCTCCACCAATCTGAAGGTACATATAGTTCAAGGTTTTCAACCGGCCCGAGTGTGGTTTTTTTACCACCTTTTTGCAAAGGTATTTGCCTGAAAGACTTATCTTTCATTATCTATTTTACCCTCCTCCTTTTTTATTCTTTGTTTTTAAATATTATAGCAAAATTTTTCTTTGTGTGTGATGAAATTCAACAAATTTGTGGATTTTTTATTTCTTAAGCTGAAGGATAGTTCCTTATTCTGTAGCAGAACATCTTTCTCTTTTTAGTTGATAACCCAGAGATTTTTTATCAGTTGATGTTATACATATTGCTAGGAGAGTTGTATAGATCTTTAAGTTTCTATTTTTATACTAATGTATTTTTTCTTTTTCAAGATTAAAGTGTGGCGCTTGGTGGATTTTTTGTTGTTGGTATAAAGGATAGAGGTGAGATATCGCAGGAATCTATAGATTTTCTAAAGACTTATAAACCATCTGGTATAATAATCTTTTCTCATAACATACCAGATGATTATGAAGCTACCCGTGAGTTTCTGCACAAAATAAAAGGTATCACCGGATACGGTCTTTATATATGTGTTGATCAGGAGGGAGGAAGAGTTATGAGAATAAAACCTCCGTTTGACTTTCCATCACAAAGAGAGATTGGTTCTCTATATGAAAGGAAGGTGATCTCAGATAGTGATGTTTTTGATTTGGGCCAGAAGGTCGGTTCATTTTTATCTTACCTTGGTATAGATGTCAATTTTTCTCCTTGTGTTGATCTTTATGGATATAATTTTTCCGTCATAGGAGACCGTGCTTATTCCGATGATCCAGATATAGTTGCGAGGATTGCTGAGGGTTTTTCAAAGGGTATGCTTTCTTCTGGCGTTCTACCTGTTGCAAAACATTTCCCGGGACATGGGCTTGTTGAGGAAGATTCACACCATGTTCTACCATATCAGAAATTTTCAGATGTAGAAAAACACATAAAGCCATTCAAACTGGTTTCATCCTTTGTCTATGGTGTTATGACGGCTCACATAGTTGTGAGAGATATTGACCCAGATCTTCCTGCAACTTTGTCATCAAAAACAATTTCTCTTCTAAAGAGTTTTTTCCCGGGTTGTGTTATAACAGATGATCTTGGTATGAAAGCTCTTGAGTCTTTCGGAAGTATTTCAGATTTAGCTTTAAAATCTTTTGAGGCTGGTTGCGATACCCTTTTGGTTTGCAAGAACGATTACAATCTACTTTCAAAAGTTATTGAGGATTTTTCTCGTGAGATCGGGAAGTTTCCAAAAGAAAGGATACAGGATTCAGCAAGTCGTGTAGCATTCTTGAGATTTAAAAGAAGTTTTTCAAGGAGGAAGATATTGTGAAAGTAGGTGTTATAGGTTTGGGAACTGGTGGTATAACATTTATTTCTGAAATAAGGCGTTTGCGTGTCCCATGTGAAATTTTCTTGTTTGAAAAAAGGGGATTGAAGGTTTTTCATCCATGTTCAATACCGGAAGCTCTGGAGGGGAAGATAGAGCTTCAAAGCTTGATAGAACCTTTTGGACTTTCTGGTATTACATTTATGGGGCAAGCCAGGGAGGTTGATCCTTATAGCCTTTCTGTTGGTTTTGAGAATAATGGTTCAATAGGTAAGGTTTCCCTGGATTTTGTTTTTGTTGCAACGGGTGGTGATGTTGTTTTACCATCAAAAAATTTCTTCAAGGCTACAAAGTATGATGATGTTGAGAAGATAAAACAATTGCTTCCCGGTGCGAAAAGGATCGGTATTGTCGGAGCAGGTATTCTGGGCCTTGAATTAGCAAGTGCTCTTTCTGTTTATCCTATTCAGATAGAAATTTTTGAGGCGAAAGATCATATCTTGCCTGAACTGATTGATAGGGGACTTTCAGAAAAACTCCTGAAGAAAATTGACAGAAAAAATGTATTTTTCAATTTTGGTAGATTTGTCAATGATATTAGTGGATTTGATATTGTTATTTTTTGCACTGGTTTCAAACCTGTTTCCCCTTTGCCTTTTGAGATAAGAGTTGATGAGTATATGAGAGTTATAGATCCTAGATCCGGGAAACCTTTTGATAGGATTTTCGCTGCAGGTGATTGTATAACTTATGATTTCAAGATTCCAAGAGTGGCAACCATAGCTGCTGAGCAAGCAAGAATTGCTGCCAGAAATATTAAGATGATTGTGCAAGGGAATCAACCTGAAGAAAAGTATGAGCTTTTTGTTGCACCAGTTCTGGTTAAGGCTTTTAGCTATGAGGTCGGAAAAGTCGGTAGAATTCATAAACCTTCGGATCTACAAAAATTTTATCTTGATCTAAAAGTTCTTCCATTTGATGAAAGAAAAATACATATATACGCTGAATTAGATAAGAACGGAATTATCTATGAGCTTCAGGCTTTTTGTGATTTACGCTCCGAAGTGAGACATATTATTGATATATCTTACATATCAATGAAGAAAATGATAAGTGTATCTGATATAAGAAGATTTGAACTCTCATATCAGCCCGAAGTATGTAAATTCCCAGATCCCGTGACTTCCTTTGCGGAGTTCGTTTCAAGAAGGTTAGGAATTCTCTAATTAAGAAGTTGAGAATAATTGCTGTTTAATTTACGATATTTTAAACTTTATGTATATGGTTTGTTTCCTTTTTATACTGTTTTTAGTTCGTCAGGAAAAGGGAAATCTTTATGTTATAGATATATCTTCTCCAAAGTATAAACCTGTTAAAGTTCAATTTATAACTAATGATAACCAATCTTTGGAAGTTTCAAAACTAATCTCAAGGAATCTCGGAGTTATAGGATATTTCGATGTTGTGAAGGAGGGAGCCGATGTTTCAGTTGAGACAGTTAAGACACCATCTGGTTTTAAATTTACAGGATATTTTTCTGGGGAAGAGTTTTTTAAGGTTGAACTCAAGTCAGATGATTTTAAAGCAGTTGCTGATACATTTTCTAATTATATCATAAAAAAAATTTCAGGTTTAGAAACAGATATTTTTGGTAGAAAAGTTTTCATTTTATCTAATCTTGATGGCAAGAAGGAGATATATCAAACCAGTTTTATCTCCGATACATTTGAAAAAGTTGTCTCGGCAAAATCTTTTATTCCAAATTTTTCAGTTTCTCCATCTGGAAATAAGATAGCTTACACGCATTACGATGGAAGGAACTATCGTCTTTATATAGCTGACCTGTCATCAAAGAAGATATTTTCACCTGTTGTGAGAGATGGTATGTTTATATCACCGAGCTTTTTTTCAGATGATCGTATTGTTTTGGCTTGGAACTCCGGGAGTGGTTCCAACATTTATCTTTTTGATATCGTTGCAAGGTCCTTATCAAAGATAACTTCGGGTAATGCTGATGTATCCGCAAAGGTGATGCCAGATGGTAAGAGACTTATTGTTGTTTCGGGTAAGGGAGGGCTTCCGCAGATATATTTGAAGGACCTTAACGGGAAGGATGAAAGATTGCCACTTTCCGGAAGATACAACTCATCACCTGACATCTCTCCAGATGGAAAGAGAATTGCTTTTACAAAACTTGAAGGTAGTAGATTCAATATATACATATATGATCTTGAAACGAAGACTGAAAAGCCCCTTGTAGTTGATTTTGGTTCTTCTGAAAACCCATCGTGGTCAAGAGACGGAAATTTTATACTTTTTGCTTCAAATCGCGATGGGGATTATGACATATACATTACAGATAGGTTTGGTAACTTTATAAGGAAGGTTTTTGATACCGCAAAGGATGAATTCCAAGCTGTTTTTAGATGAATTTTTTGAAACCCGTTTTTTCGGATTTGCTTTTTTAAAATTAGTTTTACTATGATGGTGAAGTTTTTGTCAGCTTTTGTTCTAACTGTTTTGGCTTTAGGTTGCGCAAAAAAGATCCCGCAAGATGAGATAAATGCTGCAAGGGAGGCTCTTGAGAGAGCAAAGAACATTGGAGCAACCGAACTTGAAGAATATAAGGTTGCTGAAAACTATCTGAAGCAAGCTGAACAGCACCTGGAGGAAAAGAAGTACGATGATGCAAGAACTAAAGCTTTAATCTCAAAGGAGTTTGCGGAACTTGCTATAAAAAAGTGGAATGAGTTGACAAAAAAATCTTTAGAGGAAGGAAGTAAAAAAGTTGAAATTATTGAAACTGAGCCTGAGTTCAGGACAACAAATCTTCCGAAATTAAAAGGGATAAATCAGGATGATATTATCGGTACATCAGCGTTTGGAAGGGGCTATAGATTAAGAAGTCTCCAAAATGTATATTTTGATTTTGATTCTTTTTCTATATCTGAAGAGATGAAAGAAATTATCAGAAAGAATGCAGACATAATAAAGAGGATATTGGATGAAAATCCGGAAGCGGCACTTCTTGTAGAAGGGCATTGTGATGAAAGAGGAACGAATGAGTATAATCTTGAGCTTGGATGGAAAAGGGCCCAAACTGTGAAGAATTTCCTTGTACTTTTTGGTGTACCTGAGAATAGAATTCAAACTGTTTCTTATGGAGAGGAGTTTCCAGAGGAAAGTTGCAATCCTCCAGTTTGTCAGGATGAAAACAAATGGTCAAAAAACAGAAGATCCGTCTTTGTCATAACATCAAAGGATTGATTTGTGTACTGATATCATATTTGGGTGCTATGAGCGATTTTTGCAGATTTTATAAATTTTAACTTCGATTGTTGTTAATCAATTTTTTTGATTATTGATTCGATTTTTTCTCTTATAATTTTTTTGATACCTTTATCATCTATTGTTTTTTTGTTTTTCTTTGAGACTTTATCCTTTATTTGATTGATTATGTAGGCTGGTATTAGTATTTGTGGAGATTTTATCTGCTTTTTTGAATTTATTGAGAAATTTTTCGGCATATCTATTTCGAATTCTTCACATAGTTTTGATATGATGAAGTTTCTGAAGCTCCTTATGTTTTTATTTGACTTTATGTATTCATTCAGCTTAGAAAGATCTTTCGTTTTGAATTTGATATTTACATATTTGATTTTTGATTTAATTATTGAATCTCCTTTTGATTTGAGAAAGTCAATAAATCCTCTTATAGTTTTTTTGCCTTTTGTGGTGGTTTCTATGTTTTGTAATGCATCCTCTAATTCTTCGAATGTAAATCTATCTATTTTTTTCTCCTTTATCTTTATTCCTTTTGTTTTTGCGTGTGATATATCTATTCTCATTTGAATATCTGCGAGCTTTAGTATTTTCTCTTTAATCTTTCTGATATCTTGCATATATCATATATTTATTTTTTATTCTGTTATGTTTTTGGTTTGATTCAAATTTCGCTTCTTTGGTGATGTGGAAAAACTTTGTCTCGTATAAGTCTGAAGCTTTTTATCCATTATGGCTTTTATTTTTTGATGTGTCTTGAGTTAGACTTTTGGATTCTTTCCAAATATCACCCAACTTATAAACTTTATCCCGAAGGAAAATATCCTTAAGATACTTTGTATATTTGGTTTCTCTCTTCTTTTCAATGTAAGAATTATTTTATCTATGACTTCCTTCAGAAAACCAAAGCTTATGTAAAACTTCCTGTAGAATTTCCTTTGAAGGTAAAGAAGCTCTTGCTTTGTCAGGGAAGTCTCCCATATAGGGAACTCAAAATTTTTTTGCGGATTTTTGGTAAATTCTTTGCACCAATCTTTAAATCCATTTTTTGTTGCGTTGAAGTAGAGTTCACTTCCGGGGGTTGGTATGAGGATATTAGCCTGTGCGTAGTTTGGCCTTACCGAGATGCAGAAATTTATTGTTTCGTTTATGTCTTCAACTTTTTCGCCAGGGAAACCTATTATGAAGTAGAGGGATGTTTTTATTTTATACTTTTTTGCAAGTGAGACTGCTCTTTTTACATCTTCAGGCATTATAGATCTCTTTAATTTTTTAAGAGTTTCCTCTTTTCCTGTTTCTGCTCCCATGAAGATCATCTTGCATCCAGATTCAGACATAAGCCTTATGCTTTCTTCATCTATTGTTTTTGCGACACCTCTGAAACTCCATTGAATATTAAGCTTTCTCCTTATTATTTCTCGGCATAATTCCTTTGTGTGTTCTATATTTACATTCATAGAATCATCTGCGAAGCTCATAAAATCATAACCCATATCTACTAATCCCTCGATTTCATCTACTATGTTTTTCGGAGATCTTAATCTGTATTTCCTTCTTGAGAGTTGGCAGTAGCTGCAGGAGTATGGACAACCTCTTGAGGCTATCAAGATTGCCTCTTTTCCACCGGAGAATATGTTTGAGTGATTTGAATAAAAATAAAGATGTTTTCTTTTTGGTATAGGCAAAGAATCGAGATCATATATTATATCAGAAGAACCGTTTTTGTATATTTCTCCTTTCTTATCTTTTATCCAGAGCCCTTTTATTCCATACATCTCTTTGGTGCCAAATTTTTCTACAAGATCACAAAATGTTTTTTCTCCTTCACCAATAACTATTGCATCTATAAAATCTCTTGTTATTATTTCATCTGGATAGAATGATGTATGTATTCCTCCCATCACAACGAATATATTTTTGGCTTCAGATTTAATTTTCTTTGCTAAATTGTATGAGTCATATATTGAAAGGGTATATAAAGATATCCCGACAATCTGAGGCTGGAATTCTCTTACAACTTCTCTTGTGATTTTTTCGTATTTCTCTTCTGAAATGAATTGAGGAAAATCAAGGACTTTTACATCAACACCAAGTTGTTTTTCAATATATGTAGAAATGTAAAGGAGAGAAAGGGGATGTTGCTTTTTTCCTGGCAAGCTGTAGAAAGGTGATCCAAAAAATTTTATTGGATTAGTTTCTGGGGGATGTATCAGGAGAACCTTCATTTCCTTTCATTTGTTTTCTAAAAATCTTTTCATTACCATCCAGACTTGGTCAAAACTCTTTATTCCTTTCAGGACATTTAATATGTATCTTGGTCTTAGGTAAAACCTTAAGAATGCCTCTATTTTAAGCCTGTCCAGTTCTTTTTTGCTTCTCCCTTCTGGTACATAGGAGAATTTCCATATGCACAGTGATGAGGGGTCTGGAGTTTTTCCTTGGAATTTTAGTTTTTCCCATTCGGCAGATCCCGGTAGCGGTGCAAAGCATCCAAACGCTGCGTGGTCTATTGGCAAAGATAGTGCAAAATTAATTGTTTCCTTGTCATCTTCATAAGTTGCCCCAGGAAACCCCAATATGAAAAACGCTGTTACCCTTATTTTCGTATATCTTTTTACCATCTCTACTTTTTCCCTTATTTTTTCCTTTTTTATCACATCTCCGCCTCTTCTCATAAGTTGCAATACCTTCTCGCTTCCAGATTCTATACCTACAGAAAAAGCATAGCATCCGGACTTCTCCATTTCTATCACTAGTTCTGGATCTAATCTGTCAAGCCTAACTCCGTTGGGACAATTCCAAGCTACTCCTATGTCTTTCATATACTTACATATACTCAAAGTGTAATCTCTATCAAAAGTCAGGTTATCATCTAAAAAGTGTATTTCATCTATTTTATATTTTGAGACAAGGTACTCTACTTCTTTTGCGACAAGTTCTGGAGAACGTTTTCTCAACTTTTTACCTGATGATTGAGGTGCACCGCAGTATGAACAATTGTAGGGACATCCTCGGGTGGCTATTACTGGAGCAACCTTTCTTCCACGAGTGAAGAAACCGACTGGCCTTAGTGGATATTCATCAGGCCTTGGCATTATTTCCCACGCTGGCATTGGATATTTGTCAAGGTCCTCTAAAAATACTCTTTTTTTCTTTGCGATTTCACCATTTTTCCTGTATGCAATGTTTGAATCTGGTTCTCCACCAGATAAAACAATTGATAGAGCTTCTTCCGCTTCCCCCAAAAAAGCGTAATTTAAATCTGGTATCCTATGGAAACAGTCTTCTGTTTCAAATATCGCATGAGGACCTCCAACCGAAAAGATACAATCTGGATTCTCTCTTTTGTAGGCTTTTACATATTCATTGACAATTGAGATAACTGGGGAAAATGTCTGAAATCCGAGGAAGTCTATTTTCCCGTATTTCCTTTTCACATAAACCGGAAATTCATTTGGAGGTATCTTTTCTTTCCTAAGGTCCTCTATAAATATATCTCCTTTAAATCCATTAACAATTAATCCGCAAGCTATGTATCCAAGAGAAAGTGGAGGGATGCACCAGTAGTCTCTAGGGTCGTATGGATATGCCAAAAGTACTCTCATCATAGCAGAATTTAATCATTTGACTTGCGTTCAGTTTGCTTTTCGGAGACTTTGATTTTCTATGACGCAAATTTGGGATGTTTTCTTGCGCTATCCGATTAATTTCTAATCTACTTCTTGCTTCAGAAAGTTTTCTTTTTTCTTTACAAGGACAGATCTTTTGTAGTCTATAACTATTTCTCTGTTTTGATTTACACCTGTTGTTTTAAAGGTTACAATTCCTGCTTCAGGTCTTGATTTAGATTCTCTTTTCTCAAGGACTTCGGAGAATGCGTATATTGTGTCTCCCGGATAGACTGGTTGATAGAATTTTATATCTGTGTATCCAAGCAGGGCGAGTGCTTGTTCGCTTAAATCTTCGACACTCATTCCCAAAACGACATTGAAGACAAGAAAATGATTTATTACTACTCCTTTATATCCACTCCTTTTTGCCCATTCATCATTAAAGTATATAGGGTTGTAATTCATTGTGAGGGTAGAAAATAGTACATTGTCTGTTTGTGTAATAGTTCTCCCCCAGTGATGATAATATTTGTCTCCAACTTTGAAGTCTTCAAAAAATCTACCTCGCACAACTCTTTTGACTTTTTTCCCATCTATTTCAATTTCTATTATTTCCTTTGGTTCGGACATATTTGAACCCTCCTAAACTTTTTTTACTTTTTATATTTTCTGATGGACTGATTATTTTTTCAAAATCTTATCTAAAACGGAGGAAACGAGATGAGAAAGATTTTAGTTCTTCCGGGCGATGGTATAGGTCAGGAGGTTGTAAGTGAAGCTGTTAAAGTTCTTGATTGCATATCTGATTTATCTGGAGAGAGAATTGTTTTTGAGTATGAGCTTGTAGGAGGTGTATCTATAGATCAGAGGGGTACACCACTTGCTGATGAGGTCATAAAAAAGGCAAAAGAATCTGATGCAGTTCTTTTGGGAGCTGTTGGAGGACCAAAATGGGATAATCTCTCTATGGAAAAAAAACCTGAAAGCGGTCTTCTGAAGCTTAGGAAATCCCTTGACCTTTGGGCTAACATAAGACCGATAAAAATTATTTTGGGATCAATGTCACCTCTTCGTTCTCCAAAAAATGTGGATTTTGTCGTTATAAGGGAGCTGACATCAGATATATACTTTGGTCAGCCGCGCGGAATAGAAGAAGATAGGGCATATAACACAGCTGTTTATACGAGGGATGAGGTCCAAAGAATTGCTCGCTTAGCATTTGACATAGCCAGGAAGCGTAGAAAAAAAGTCACATCAATAGATAAGGCAAATGTTCTTGAAGTTTCTGTTTTCTGGAGAAAAGTTGTAAATGAGGTTGCAAAGGAATATCCTGATGTATCTGTGGAGCATATATATGTTGATTCTGCATCATTTTATCTTGTAACTAATCCTTCAAGGTTTGATGTTATGCTCTGTCCGAATCTCTTTGGGGATATACTTTCTGATGAGGGGGGCGCAATAATTGGTTCGCTTGGGCTTTGTCCATCCGCTAGTCTTGGGAGTTCAAACTTCGGTTTATATGAACCAGTTCATGGTTCAGCTCCAGATATAGCAGGTAAGGGAATAGCAAATCCGATAGCTACGATTCTATCTACTGCAATGCTTCTTAGATATTCTCTTAATATGGATAGAGAGGCTCAGATTGTCGAGAAAGCGGTTGAATTGACTTTGAAGGATGGGCTAAGAACTCAAGATATAGCTGGAAGAGGAAGGAGGAATAAAATAGTTTCTACATCGGAATTTGGTGATTACGTTGTTGGAAAGGTAAGGAAAATTAGTAAGTTAAGAAAAATTGAATCTGTTTGATGCTTTGTTGTCATTTGACTTTATTATTTTTGCTATCATCCACTTAACCTAAATCCTACCTCATAGCTCCTACCGTTAGTTTAGCAAATGAAAAT